>JBGTLE010000277.1:0-4517 GCA_041744295.1 Pyrinomonadaceae bacterium
GCCCCCCCGCGGCGCCACGCCCCTACAATCAGGCGAGCGGAACTCAGTACTCAACACTTACTACTGTTTTTTGTTTTGCATCTCCCAAAGCAGCAAGTGCTTGAGAAAAGCGTGATGGGCCGCGAAGCTGGCGATGCTTAAACCAGCCAGCCCATCGCGAAAGCCTGCCTGCAACAAGTAACTTCGTATGAACGCGGAAGGAGCCGCTATCGCGATCTTTATCGGAGACGTTGGGCGACCTTCCTCAAACATCTGCTGGGCTGCGAGTGGTGCATACCTTTCACCAATCATCCGATGATGATGCGCAGCGGACGTCACGGAATAATGCAAAATGTCGCCGGCCAAATCTTTGAACGTCGCCCCTGGATCCAGCTTCACCGATTCATGAATATGCCGTCGCTGCCACTGGCCGCGAGTTCTGTTGAAAAGTCGCAGTTGTCGATCTGGATACCAACCACCACCGCGAATCCAACGGCCCTGATAGAACGATCGGCGCGCCATTGAGTAGCCATCGGCGAGAGTCTCAACCGGCGTTCGTTGCAAGGTCGCAATCGATTCCAGCAAGGGTTCGGAAACCCGCTCGTCGGCATCCAGGCTGAACACCCAATCGTGATTTGCCTGATCAGTTGCGAACTGTTTTTGTTCGGAGAAACCTGGCCAGGCGCGCTTGATTACTCGAGCGCCGGCCCTTTCGGCGAGCTCTCGCGTGCCGTCGGTTGACTCGGAATCCACCACCAGGATTTCGTCGGCCCAGGAAAGTGATTCGCAGGCAGCACGAATGTTATCGGCTTCGTTGAAAGTGATGATCGTGGCGGAGATTTTCATCCAGTCGCGCTGGTCCGAAACAAATTTGCGATTGCCCTGGCCCGGTTAGGGTACCTCAGCAATCGCAAATTCTAAATCACAAATGGAGTGAGCGTTTAAGGCGTAGGTGAGTCAACCACGATGTTGTTTGAACGCAGCGTCGTGGAAGTGGCTCGCTGCAAGTCGGCCAAAGCTTTGTTGTAATCGGTTTGGGCCCGCAGTTCAGCAGCGCGCGCATTCGTTAGCGCGTTCTGTCTTTGAAACAGCAGGAACGTGGTTGAGCGTCCCACCTGATAGAGTCGCTGCTCGCCTTCAAACTGAAGCTCAGCATTAATTCTTGCGTCGCGCGCGGCCAACACTCGCCGACGTGAAGTCTCGACCGCCTGGGCCGCGTTTCGCACGTCAACTTCAACGGCCTGCTCCTGGGAACGCATCGAAGCGTCTAACTGGTTTTGCTGCACCCGAGCGCCGGCATAGTTTGCTTCGGCAGTCTTGTTCTTAAATGGGATCTGAATCGCGACACCGACCGTAACGTTACGCGTCTTGAAACCGAAGAGATTACTCAAGTCTTTCGCATAACCGCCGATTAGATCGGCAGGTGGCCCGCCCGCTGATGGAACCACTGGAACGATCGCCAGCGGGAAGCCGCCCCGCAACTGAATGTCTCGAATCTGCTGCAGCAGAAAGGAACTCGAGTTTGTGTCAGGGTTGCCGCTAATAACTGGCACGAGCGTTCCGGGAGGCAATGCTCCGGACACGTCCTTTCCAGCGAGACCTGTCGTGGCCAGCGTAGATACCAGGTCAATCTGCGGACGAGTCTGGTTTTTGAAGAACTGAAGATCGACTTTGTTGATGTCTTCCTGCAGACGCAGCCGGCGCAGCTCCGGACGATTTTCACGAGCTTCTTTTAACGCCTCGTTCAAATTAACCGGTCGCTCGTCAAACGTTGGACTGTCAGTCGGTGTGATCTGCGAAAACCATTCCGACGTGGTGGGATCTTTGAACATCAATTGCTTCAAATTATTTTCCGCGAATGAGACGGCTTGCACCGCAATCAGCAATGCTGATTCGCGATTGGCCAGTTCAGTCAGAACCTCAGCGCGTTCCAGCGGGGCCTTTGCACCGACGCCAATCTGGGCTTCGACGTTGCGCAGGTTCTCGCGCGTCAGATTCAAGTTGTCGAGTTGGTTCTGCTGATCGCGAAGCGCGAACACCAATTCCCAATAGGCCTGCTGCACCCGAGTGATCACATCGATCGTCCGCAGTCTGAAGTCGGCGTCCGATTGTTCCACTCGTTTACGTTGGATACGAATCTGCCGGCGGTTGTTGTCGATCGAGCGGTTGCGCCAAAGTGGCTGTACAAACTGCAAAGAAAGATTCGAAGAGTAGAAAGGGTTGAGCAAACTGAAACTGTTGCTGGTGTTTGTATGATTGTTGGCGAACGTAACGGTATAGTTGCCTCCGCCTCGTCCAAACTGTTTCGTGACTGCCGGATCCCATGAATAAGTGGTAGTCGAAGTTGTACCGGCGCTGTCGGCACCGCTTAGTGAGCTCTGCGACGGGGAAATACGTTTGTCGTAAGTCGGCGTCATCAGGAAGATCGGATCGAAGATCCCTTCGAGCGAGCGAAGCTGGGTTTCGGCAAATCGCACGTCATCGCGTGCCACTTCGATATCGTTGTTGTTCTCGAGCGCGCGCTTGATGGCATCATTCAACGAAAGCGGAATCTGCTGACTAGCGAGAACGCCGAGACGAGTCATGTCAGGAATCGGTGGCACTGGCCGCTGTTGCAGCGGTGGCAGGACTGGCGCTTTCGGTTCGCCAGTCGCCAGGTCCTGATCTGTTGGCACGGGTGAACTAGTCGGAATGGGCTGCGCTCCCGGAACGGTGCCTGGCTGCGTACCTGGCACGCTTGTCGGTGGCGCTTGCTGAGTTCCCGGAGGAGCTTGTGCGGGCGCTTGCTGCGAGGCTGGAGGCGCCGCTGGGTTCTGTGTATTCGGCCGCGCCTCGGACGGAACAGTGGTATTCCGTTCACTGCCGGGAGGTCGGGTGGCGTCTCGCTGTGTCGGATTCACAGTCGGCGCCGGCGTTGGTGCCTGACCAACGGCGATGGCCGCACCGGCAAATAGAGTGGCGGCAACTAGCGTCACCGATAACAAAGCACGTTGCTTCTGATTTGGCATCAGACGAAAAGCTCCTTAACCTTTATCTTTAACTAACGGGAGTCAAGCGATACAAAATACTGGCAAACATAGTCCGCCTGATCAAGTTTCTACTACGTCTCACGATGCAGAGCGGTTTCAAAAAGATGTATCTGATGCTGGCTTGACAGCTAAAGGAACGCCGCATAATCTTGGGTTTCTTTATCAACACCCAAGTTTCCGATCTAATTTCAACAACTTACAGCGACGGTTTTGTGCGAAGTTGCTCATCGGCAGGTGTGATCGAAGAGCCGGAAAAATTCTGCAGGAGGTCATCAACGAATGGCAGTAAAGGTTGGCATCAACGGTTTTGGTCGCATCGGCCGTAACATCTTTCGCACATCTCTGGGTGACTCAGAGATAGATTTCGTAGCCGTCAACGATCTAACGGATACAAAAACGCTTGCGCACCTGCTCAAGTACGACTCCGTCCTCGGCAATCTCGATCAAGACATCACGTCAACCGCCGACGGCATTAAAGTCAATAACGACGAGTTTCGTGTGTTCTCCGAAAAGGATCCGGCCGCGATCGACTGGTCTTCAGTCGGCGCCGAGATCGTTATCGAGTCCACCGGCCGGTTTACCAATGCCGAAGATGCGAAAAAACATCTCCGCGGGACGGTTAAGAAAGTCATCATCTCCGCGCCTGCAAAAAATGAAGACATCACGATTGTTCTGGGTGTAAATGAGGAAAAGTATGATCCCGCGACTCATCACATTCTGTCTAACGCGTCATGTACTACCAATTGTCTCGCGCCGGTAGCGAAAGTCATTCACGAGAAGTTTGGCGTGCGCTCGGCTCAGATGACGACGATTCACTCGTACACAAACGATCAGCAACTGCTCGATCTTCCGCACAAAGATCTACGGCGAGCGCGGGCGGCTGCGATCAACATGATTCCAACTTCTACGGGTGCGGCAAAGGCCGTGTCATTGGTGCTGCCTGAGCTGAAAGGAAAGTTTGACGGGATCTCGGTGCGCGTACCGACACCGAACGTTTCTCTCATCGACGTAGTGATTGCCGTCGAGCGAGATACCACTACGGAAGAGGTCAACAAAGCTTTAAAGGACGCAGCGAATGAAGAGTTGCGCGGGATCCTCGCGTTCTGTGAAGAGCCGCTCGTGTCCGGAGATTTCAAGAAGAACTCCAACTCGTCAATCGTTGATGCCGAGTACACAAAAGTGATCGGCGGAAACATGATTAAGATCCTTTCGTGGTACGACAACGAGTGGGGTTACTCCTGCCGCGTTCGAGATCTAATCAAGTACATTGCTGCGAAAGGGCTGTAGGTTATGTTGCGGAGCGCTGCTGGGATTGCTACGGCTCTGCCGCTTCCCCTGCGGTAAGCCTGGCTTACCGACCCGGCTCATAATTGCTTGAGGCTATGCCTCGCATGGGTTTGCAGGCATAGCCTCTTTTAAAGACTTCGCGGTAAGCTACAGGCCTACCGCAAGGAACGCGGCAGAGCCGCCGAGTTCTCCTTAACTTGGACAGTGTGGCTGCTGCTGGAT
>JBGTLE010000278.1:0-3918 GCA_041744295.1 Pyrinomonadaceae bacterium
ATCCCTATCAGTGAGCACCGACGAAGGAAAGAAGTTGCAATTGAGCATTGTCGGAAACGAAAGCGTGGTCGGTGAGAGGGCTATTTTTAAAGAAGCTGTGTTCATTATTAAGTGTGCAATGCTGACAGAAGGCAGCGGGCATAGTATGCCGCCAGAAGTATTTAACAAAGAGTTTGAGCGAGGTGGAGTGTTGCACGATTTAGTGCTTGACCGCATAGAGGCTCAGATCACAGAGACTGCCCAAACTGCACTTTGCAATCAAATGCACCCGATTGAGCAACGACTAAGTCGCTGGTTGCTGACATTTGCAGATCGATTGCATAGCGAGGAACTTCCTACTACACAAGAACTAATTGCCGAAATGCTAGGAGTGACTCGTTCAGAGATTTCGAGGGCCGCGGGTGAATTGCGCGATGGAGACCTGATTGATTACACCCGTGGGCGCTTGACTGTTGTTAACCGCGCTGGATTGAAAGGTAAAGCTTGCGAATGTTATGAAGTCATCCGGCACGCAATTAAGGAATTCACCGGCCCTAAGCAGTAAGCACGAGATCCGCGTTCGACCGAAACAAGTTATGATCTTTCCGGCCGCGAAACTGGTTTTGAATCTATGGCGCAGGTCCGAAATGTTTAGCACGAATTATTTCTTTTCAAACTTCAGAGCCACACCATTCATGCAATAACGCAAGCCTGTGGGTTCTGGCCCATCCTCAAAAACGTGTCCCAGATGCGACTCACATCTGGCGCAAAGCACTTCAGTACGGGTTGCTGACAAGCTGTTATCCACCTCTTCCAGGACATTTTCCCTGGCGATTGGTTGCCAGAAACTGGGCCAGCCGGTGCCCGAATCAAACTTAGCCTTTGAGCTAAACAAGGGTAGCCCGCAGCCAACGCACTCAAAAACACCCTGCTCGTGGTTTTCATTGAGAGGACTTGAGTAGGGCGCCTCGGTCCCCTTCTTCCTGGTTACGTAATACTGCTCGGGTGTGAGGATTCTTTTCCATTCAGCGTCTGTTCTGGTCACTTTTCTGACTCCTTTAGAATCCTTGCTCTTGCTCTGTGAACCTTGCCCGAAAGAGGCGGCCCAAATCGGCAGGCCCGAAAGTGCTGCCAATCCGGCCACGGAGATGCATATTGAAAGAAAGGAGCGTCTATTCACGGTAAACACCTCTATGACTGAAGTTGACTACCTTGTGAATGAAAAATACGTTACCACTTACCGACGTGGATGTTTAGTCAGGTGCGAGTGGCTCGCGGATCTGCCTGTCTCGTCCTCGGGTTCTTACTACGGACCATTCCGCTCGTCTCTTTACCAAACTCCGGGTATTTCTCGTTGAAGTGTCGGATGCTTGTTGCATCCGAAGTATTTTAGCCACTCATGGATGGCAAGGCTAAACAGTCTCCTGCCCTTTTTGCACTCTCCATTTCGAATCCTGAACGTGGCACCATCATTGCAGTTGCCCCACGTGGACTCTAACCCTAACCTGAAAAGGAGACCGCGGCATTCTATTCAGGTTGTGCAGCAACCGGGCCGTGGATTCACGAATCGAGGAACCTATCATGGTGAAAATAAACTTATGTTGTTTACTCTCCTGCTTGCTACTCCTTGCCACTATTGCTACGCCGGCAACAGCCCAACACACGACCCAACCAGCCGCGGCAGTTGAACTCGCTGCAGCTACCAGGGCAGGTACTAGCCGACAGGCCGATGCGCAAGCAGCATTAGTGGAAAAGGTTAAGATTAAGATTGCCAAGTTGGGAGTGGGGGCCAAGGCGAAGGCCACTATCAGACTCAAGGATGGCTCTAAAACAAAGGGTTACATAGCGCAGGCCGGGGAAGATAACTTCGTGATTCGCGATCGTAAGACTGATGCGCCGACCACGATTCGCTATGCAGACGTTGCGAAAGTCGAGGAAAACCGAGGCCACTCAACTGCGAGAAACATCGGCATCGGCATCGGCATCGGTGTCGGAGCCCTTCTCCTGGCCATAGCAATTTCGATCGCTCACCTTGATTGATTGGGGGCCGGGCGTGCGGAACGACGCTTCTGAGTATTCACGGCTAACGAGGTATGGCCGCTTGACCTGCAATTCATAGCAGGACGCTGGGAACCAGTGACGCAGTGGTCCAGTCGCCCTGAACCAGAAAACCGCTGCGAAGCACGCGCAGCGGTTTCAGGTGGAGTACATCGCTCTGACAACCTACTTACACTTGGAATAACCACAATCGCGACAAAAGTCACAGCCACTGGCGTGTTCGAGCTGGCCTTTGCACTCGGGGCAGATGCCAATCATTGTCGACATGATGGCGCCGGTGACCGGCGTCGTGGGAACCTGGGCATTGGCTTGAGCCTGCTGCTTTCCAAGCGCCCGCGCGGAATCGGGGAGAGTCTGCAAACGGCGGTTGGTGATCATGATGCACTCGGCGACGGCTTGTTCTGGCGAGGTCAGTAGACGCTCGTTGAACCAGACGGCGTGGGTGCCGGTAACCTTGTTAAGACTGTAAGCCACCTCGGCGGCGTCGAAGCCGCCACGGAGCATCTTTGATGCGAGAAGTCCCACACCTCCGCTGATCGGTCCAGTGGCGAACACTTCCTGGATCATGCGGTTGTCGTGATTGACGGTGACGTAGAGATTCTGACCGTCAAAGGGAATCTGCCAGGTAGCGCCGCTTAACTCGCGCGGACGCTCAATACGAATCGCCGTTAGTTCTGGTGCTGTAATTCCATCTTCAGACCGCAGTCTGGCGGCGTTTTCTGCCTCGGCTTTCGCTTCATCGTCGGCCTGTTCTCTAACTAAGGCTCCAGCTTCAACTCGAGCTAGCGCTTCCGCTTCTGGATCGATGGCTACGACGTGCGCTGCATCAGCGTGGCTTGCGGGCGGCGCGTCGAGCGCTTCCGCAGTCGTTTCGGTATTGCAGGCCGTTTCACCCTTGGCTTCAGCCTTCATTGACGTGAGTACCTGGTTATCGCGTGAGCCATCGCGATAATAACTGACGGCTTTGCAACCAAGCTGCCGTCCTAACCTATACAGTCTGTCCACCGACTCGACGGTGTCGTCAACCGCCCCGTTGCAGGTCTTGGAGACGCTGTTATCGACATTGCGTTGGGCCGCGGCCAGCACATGAATGTGTTGTTCGGCGCTGATATTCATCGCCGAAATAAAGTGCGGCGGCAGTTCGTTCTCGTGCTCACATACGTAAGCGGCGGCGGCATCGATCGACTCCTGGTCGGTTTGGTCGACATTAATCCCCAGGGCCTGTGCCGCGAGGGTATGTACATAGGTGCGCGTGCCGAGCGTGTCTTTGCGCACATAGGCCCATGAGAAATTGGGTTCGATGCCCGAAGAGGTTTCCGCAACGAGGGAAATCGTTCCGGTCGGAGCAATGGTCGTGACTTCGTAATTTCGCGGTGTTAGCGGGATATCGCGGGGAATGCCGATCTGGTTGTAGAGAAAATCTTCGTAAGCGTCGCGGTTCGGCTCAAACTCCGGGAACGTTCCCTTCTCGGCTCCGATTCTGATGCTGGCAATCCACGCCTCGCGACGGATGAAGCCCATCATTTCCTCCATCAGGTAGATAGATGCCGGCGTGCCATAGGTGACTTCAAGATTCAAACAGAGATCGGCAAAGCCCATGATTCCAAGGCCGACGGGCCTGGTGCGAGTAACCACGTCGTTAATCTCCGGGAGCGGCCAGGCGCAGGTGTCAATCACATTGTCGAGAAACCTGGTGCAAAGTTGTGTAACGTCGCGGAGCCGGTCCCAATCAACTCGATGGTCAGCGTCATAGAATTTCGCCAGGTCAATTGAACCTAGATTGCAGGAGTTGGAGAAATGAAGAAACTGCTCTCCGCAGGGGTTGCAGGAATAAATCGGCCCCATCGACTTCATCATATGATTATGACGATTTACCTCGTC
>JBGTLE010000279.1:0-17974 GCA_041744295.1 Pyrinomonadaceae bacterium
CCGGATCGAACACATCGGGACTGGAACGGATGTTGGGAATTAAGGTGGTGGGCGTGAAGTCGGTTGGTGAGGCGCTGGAAGAGTTGTTCTGAGGAAGGGTTTCGGGGCTCAGGTCTCAGGTCTAAGTTCTGAGATCTGAGATTTCAGATTTGAGATTATTTGAGATTTGAGATCTCAGAGCCTAAAGCCTGAGACCTGAGACTTGAGACTTGAGACTTGAGTCCTAGATCAACTCAACTGCATCGCCCTCGGCCACCTTGCCCGCCTTCACCACATTCGCGTACGTCCCGAGATTCTGCTCAGCCTCTTTCACAATCGTCCGCAGCACACTCGGATCTTTCGGTACATCCTTCTGCTTTTGAGTCGTCATTCCACAACGCACCGTTGGTATCTCACACTTAACCTCAACGGTCCCGATTCGCAAAACACGCCCATTCCAACTCGCTTCCGGCAAGCCCTCGATGTCGGCGTTTGTGCGGACGAAAAAATTCGGGCGAAAACGCCTAACGTCCCAATCGGATGAGGGGTTGAGTTGCGCCATCTTCGCGAGCGACGCACTGGTCAGCACGTGTATTGGAAACGCATCGAAGTAAGTGCCGAGCGGCGAAGTGAACTGAAGAATTTCCGGCGGCAGCGTGGAAAGATCTGGAAACGGTTCATCCGGTTCGCGACTGAACTCTTCCCGTAGCGTCGCGGCCAGCGGCGGAAACCTGGTTAACGTTGGAAGCAACGATCGGAACCCTGGAATGTGACTCAAAGGGCCAACGAGCCGAGAAGCTGCGGACCTTCGCCGGTAGTGGTCTTTATTCGTGGCTGGCTCGCGCCGCCAAAGCGTTACGGGTTTCCCCAACTCCTGCGAAAGACGAGCGTTGATATTCTCGTCATCACTTTCGATTGTCGAACCGTTGGGAAACGTGATGCGCACATTCGGAATGCTGTCAGCGCGCGGAACGTTCAGGTAAGCGCCGGCGCACTGCATGAGCAGTGGGAGGCGACCGCCGGACGTAATCTCGCCAGTTGTCTCGTCGCGCAGCGCCCAGCCGCGATCGCCCAGAACGCCCAGCTCGCCGACCGAACACTCGCCAAGTTTTTCACCGGCCATCGACTTAACCGGGTATCTCCAAATCTGTTCAACTGTTCCGATAAGCATAAGAAAGTTTCGAGTTTCAAGTTTCGAGTATGAGAGCATGAAGTCAGTACCACCGCGCGGTAGCGGGTGGAAGCTCACGCCGCCTCGTTCTTAGGAGTTTTTATGCTCAATTCAAGCCATCATCACCCCACCCGCTACCGCGCGGTGGTACTGACTTCATGTTCCGCCAAAAGCCATCTCGGTTTCGACAAATGCGTGACTAGAAACTAGAAACTTTAGTTCCCGAGTTCTTTCAAACACGGTGCGGTGGCCGCAGAGTCTGCCGCCGTTCGCGCTTGTGCGTTGGCATTCGGACCGCTGCGAATCCGATGCGTCACACAACTTCCATTCGCAGACACCTTCGCCACTGCCAAGTATGAAGTGATGCTACTTGGATTCTCAGGATTCTCACTCGCATTGACACGCACGATCAAACCCACGGGCGTGACCTTGCCATTTGTTTTGGAGACGCGCCATTCTGCCTTGTCGCCGACGCTGGAAAAGGAATGTGTCATTACACTCCAAAAATTAAGAGGGTGCTCCTTCGCGCTGGGATCGACGATCGTGATCGACTGCCGCGCGTCGTCGTCATGAACGAGCAGCTTATAGCCACCAACGCCATTACAACGTTGAGTCGAGCTGCCAGTCTCCTTGTCGATGCTAATGGTCTTGCACTTTTTCTCACCCAGGTCGGTATACACGCTTTGAAGTTTGGGTTGCGCGTTTGCGACGAAAGGCACAGCGCAAATCAGTGTTAGGGGGATGAGTATTCGTTGAAGTGGTTTCATTGAAGCACGACAGAGGTCCTTTGAAATTGGTATTATGCGTCGCCGTCAAATCCAATCAGGGCAAACGATCTGGCCCACTTTAAGTGTCAAAGTAAAGGAGTCTCGAACAATGTTCAAGAGGTACCGCGCGTCTCTCTGTTTATCCTTCCTTGGTTTCGTCATCATTGCCGGATCATCCCTTGCGCTGGCCCAGGCGCCGGAGAACCAGCAGGCAACGCCGCTGCGACAACCGAGCCCTGCCGATCCATTGAAAGTTTTGCAGTACCGCTCGATTGGTCCGTATCGTGGCGGACGCGCGACCGCGGTGGCGGGCGTCGCGACGCAACCGATGGTTTATTACTTCGGCGCGACTGGCGGAGGCGTTTGGAAAACAACTGACGGCGGGATCAATTGGGAAGTGGTGAGTGACGATTCCGTGTTCGGCACCGGCTCCGTCGGGGCGATCGGAATCTCGGATTCGGATCCCAACACCATTTATGTCGGAATGGGCGAATCGCCCGTGCGCGGAAACGTTTCGCACGGCGACGGTGTTTACAAATCAACCGATGCCGGTAAGACATGGAAGAAGATCGGACTCGAAGACACACGCCAGATAGCCCGCGTACGAGTTCATCCGAAGAATCCTGACACTGTTTATGTCGCCGCCCTCGGACATATCTGGGGTCCAAACGATCAACGCGGTATCTTCCGCTCGAAAGACGGCGGCGCGAATTGGGAACGGATACTGTTTCGCGGCGATAAAGCCGGCGCGTCTGACCTGATCCTTGACCCGACGAATCCAACCATCATTTATGCCGGCTTTTGGGAAGTGTATCGCAAGCCGTGGACACTCGAGAGCGGTGGCCCCGGTGGCGGCATCTTCAAGTCAATTGATGGCGGTGACACCTGGACGGAACTAACGCGTAATGACGGTTTGCCAAAAGGCATGGTCGGGAAGGTCGGAATTACAGTCTCGCCTGTGAATCCGGATCGGCTTTGGGCCATCGTCGAGGCGGAAGACGGCGGCGTGTTCAGATCAGACAACGCCGGCAGGACCTGGACGAAACTTAATGAAGAGCGGCGACTGCGCCAACGCGCCTGGTACTACACTCGAATCTATGCTGATCCAAAGAATCCCGAAGTTGTGTACGTGCTCAACACCGGCTTCTACAAATCAAATGATGGTGGCAAGACGTACACCGGCATTTCAGTTCCGCATGGGGACAATCACGATCTTTGGATCGCGCCCGACGATCCGGCGCGCATGATCAATAGTAATGATGGTGGTGCAAACGTCTCTTTCAATTCCGGTAAGAGTTGGACTGAGCAGGACCAGGCGACCGCCCAGTTTTATCGCGTCGCTCTCGATAATGATTTTCCTTACAACATCTATGGCGCTCAACAGGACAACTCCACCGTGCGCATTCCCAGTCGAACGGCAGACAACAGCATCAACCGCGAGCATTGGTTTGACGTTGGTGGCGGCGAATCGGGGTGGATCGCCCCCTCGCCAAAAGATTCCCTGATTGTTTATGCCGGTTCCTATGGTGGTCTGTTAACTCGCTATGATCATCGAACCGGCCAGCAGCGCAACATCAGTCCTTACCCCAACAATCCGATGGGAGCAGGAGCCGAGGCCTCGAAGTACAGGTTTCAGTGGAACTTTCCCATTGCCTTTTCGCCGCATGATGCAAACACGCTTTACGCAGCGGCGAACGTGCTCTTCAGATCGAGGAACGAGGGGCAAAGCTGGGAAGCGATTAGTGGCGACCTGACTCGGAATGACAAGACCAAGCAGGGAGCTTCGGGTGGACCGATCACGAAAGACAACACTAGCGTTGAATACTACGACACGATTTTTGCGCTAATGGAATCGCCGGTTCAGAAAGGAACGATCTGGGTGGGATCCGACGATGGACTGGTGCATGTCACTCGCGATGGCGGTCAGAGCTGGGACAACGTGACACCGCCGCAGAGCATGATGCCGGAGTGGATCCAGATCAATTCAATTGAAGCGTCACCACACGATGCCGGGACCGCTTACGTTGCGGCAACCATGTACAAGTGGGACGACTATCGTCCCTATCTTTACAAGACCAGCGACTATGGCAAGACGTGGAAGAAGATCACGAACGGCATTCCGGAGAATGCATTCACGCGGGTGATTCGCGAAGATCCAAACAGAAAGGGTTTGCTCTTTGCCGGAACCGAGACCGGCTTGCACGCGTCATTCGACGACGGTGCATATTGGATGTCGATGCAGTTGAACCTTCCCATAGTTCCAATCACCGACCTCGCCATCCACAAGCGTGATCAGGACCTGGTGATTGCCACCCAAGGCCGCTCGTTTTGGATACTCGATGATTTAACGATGATCCATCAAATGAAAGACGCAGGAAAGCCAAGCAGTCTGGTGAGCAATTTATTCAAGCCCGAAGGATACTATCGCACGCAGGGTGGCGGCGGCTTTCCGCTCTCCGCCACGGCTACAGTTGGAAAGAATCCGCCGAACGGTGTCGTGGTCTACTACTCGCTCGAATCGAAACCAAAGTCGGAAGTGGTGCTCGAGTTTCTGGATGAGGCTGGGAAATCTGTTCGCAAGTTCACCGCTCCCGCGCCACGGGCCCAAGGCGCAGTGCCCGGAGGCGCACCCGCAGCAGCGCCGAGTGCCGAAGAGTCCGGGCCGTTTGGCGGTGGGGCCGCTCGCGTGACTACGGAGCCGGGCTTAAATCGTTTTGTTTGGGACCTGCGTTATGCGGAGGCGGTGCGCTTTCCGGGCATGATCCTGTGGGCGGGCGAAATGCGTGGGCCGCGTGTGACGCCGGGGAAGTATCAGGTGAAACTGACGGTCGACGGCAAGATCATGACTCAGAGTTTTGAAGTGAAGAGTGATCCGCGTTTGTCGCTGACCGCTGCTGATTACGCAAAACAGCTCGAGCTGGGATTGAAGATTCGCGACAAACTTAGCGAGACGCATAACGCGATTCTTCAGATTCGTGACGTGCGCAGGCAGGTGGACGATTTACTCAAACGTGTCAAAGACCAGTCGAACTTCAAAGTCATCAACGACGCGTCTGTGGGTTTGAACAAGAGTTTGTCCACAATCGAAGAGGCCCTCTATCAAACAAAGAACCAGAGCAGCCAGGATCCACTGAACTTTCCCATCCGCCTTAACAACAAGTTGGCGGCGTTGGGTGGCGTGGTAACGCAGGGAGAATCGGCGCCGAACGATCAATCGCTGGCGGTTTACAACGAGTTAGTCGTGCAGATCGATGCCCAGCTACAAAAACTCGCGCTGGTGCTGCAGAATGAATTACCGAAGTTCAATCAGCTCGTAAAGGACCAGAACGTGCCGGCTGTGGTGATTAAGCCGCTGAGCCCGCGGTGATACTTTTAAATTAGAAAAATAGTCCACAGATTACGCAGATGACACAGATGACTAAGAGTAAGACCCAAACCAGCTTGTGCTTCGTCCTTCAAGTCACACGTTTAATCCGTGTAATCGCGTAATCTGTGGATGGTCTTCCTTTCACCTTGTAGTCGTCCCGCAAACTGCTTACTTTTCAAAGGTTTTTGGTGACTGGCAGGTTCTCAGCATGCTAAGATTCGGCCATCATGCATGCCGATGTAATCATCATCCGGCTCATATTCACAGCAATTCTTGTAGCCGCAGGATACGTTCTTCGACCCGTCCCGGGAGACGCCTGGATTTCAGCTGGGCTCGGGGCACTTACCGCTGTCTGCATCATTCTCTTTGAAGTTCGCATCCGTCGCGCAACCCTGAAGACACTCATCGGGGCTGCCGTCGGCTCAATCATGGGAATCGTCGGCGCATTCCTGATTGGGTCACTAATCAGCCGGCAAGAGTCCGGGGCCGTACCGCCAGAAGTTAAGACGTTCCTGACTTTGGGCCTCACGTTCTTCATGGCTTATGTTGGTCTGATGGTAGGAGCAGCCAAGGGCGACCACCTCGAGCTTTCCGCACTCGGCGGAATTTTTACCGACAAAGCATCACGCCGAGACCTCAAGATTCTCGACACCTCGGTGATCATCGACGGCAGGATCGCCGATGTCGCTGAGACCGGTTTTCTTACGGGCTCGTTAATCATCCCGCAATTCATTCTCCGCGAACTTCAGCAGGTCGCCGATTCGCCCGACTCGTCAAAACGACAGCGCGGCCGGCGCGGGTTGGACATGCTGAATCGCCTGCAGAACAACAGCTCACTCGACATTCAGATCATTGAGACCGACTTTCCTTCCGTTAGGGAAGTTGACCTGAAGCTGATTGAGTTGGGCAAACAGTTGGACGCCGTGATCGTGACGAACGACTTCAACCTGAACAAGGTTTCCCAGTTGCGGGGTGTCAGCGTGCTGAACATTAACGAGCTGGCAAATGCTTTGAAACCGGTGGTCCTTCCCGGCGAGGCCATGCGCGTGTTCATACTGAAAGAGGGAAAGGAATACAACCAGGGTGTCGCCTATCTTGATGACGGCACGATGGTCGTGGTGGATAATGCGCGCCGCCTGATTGGCAAGAATGCGGACATCGCCGTTACCAGCGTGCTGCAAACCACGGCTGGAAAGATGATCTTCGGCCGGCTCTGGGAAGAGTCGGACAACGGTAGTCAAAGTGAACAGCACCGTACCAACGGTGCAACGCGCCGGCCTTCGCGGGAGGTCAGAAACAGTGGCCCCGTGCGCATCACGGATCACGAAGCGATTACGGAGTCTTAAGAAGTGATAAGTGAGTAGTGATTGGTGCCAGAAAGGAGACTGTGGTCGCCACCTCCTCTTTCTTGATTCATCAATCATTGATTGCTTGTCACTTATTTCTTTATGAACGTCGCGATAATTGCCGCTGCTGGTCAAGGCTCTCGAATGGGCGGCAAACGTGCCAAGCAGTTTCTGGAACTCGCCGGCATTCCTATCATCTTTCACACGCTGCGACGTTTTGAAGAGTGTGAAGCTATTCAAGAAATAATTCTGGTCCTGCCGACAAGTGATGCCGCAGGTTTTCTCGCCCTGGCTCCTGGTCAGGGAATTCGCAAACTGACCAGAGTCGTTCCCGGTGGTGATACGCGAGCAGAATCGGTGTTGCGAGGTTTGCAAGCAGTGCGAACAGCGACGGTCGAAATCGTTGCCGTGCACGACGGCGTGCGACCCTTTGTAACCTGTGACGAGATAGACAAGACTGTTGCCGCAGCGAAAGAGCATGGCGCGGCTGTGCTGGTGGGCTCGGTAACCGACACCATTAAGGAGGTCGACGGGGACCTGATTGTGCGAACGCTCAATCGATCGGTCCTGCGACGCGCGTTGACTCCGCAGTGTTTTCGTTACGAGTTATTGCGCCGGGCTTATCAGCAGGTTGACTTTTCCGATCCGGAGTTGACCGACGAGAGTGTGCTGGTAGAGCGGCTGGGCCAAAAGATTAAAGTCGTCGAGGGAAGCAGTCGCAACATCAAGATAACGCGGAGGGAAGATTTGGCGATTGGGGAAGTGCTGTTGCGGGAAGAAGGGACTTAGGTCTTGGGTCTTTGTGCTTTGTGCTTTGTGCTTTGATTCTTAACGAAGCATGAGAGCTTTCAGAAATAATTACTGTTGGACCGAAGTGCAAAGACCAAAGACCAAAGACCAAAGGACAAAGGACAAAGGACAAAGTACAAAGTTCGTTCTTACAGTTTTATGTTTCGCATCGGCATCGGTCAAGACACCCACCGTTTGGTTAAAGGGCGACCACTCGTCCTGGGCGGTGTGCTGATTCCTTCAGACCGCGGCGCTGACGGGCACTCCGATGCTGATGCCCTTTGTCATGCAATTGCTGATTCCATTCTCGGCGCCTTATGCGAAGGAGATATCGGAGTCCATTTTCCCGACAGCGATCCGCAGTGGAAGGACGCGGATAGTTTGAAACTACTCTCGCGCGTGATGTGGTTAACACGAGGCCGAGGGTTGCAGATTCAAAATGTTGATTCGACCGTGATGCTCGAGTCTCCAAAGCTGAGACCCTACTTGCTTTCGATGAGAGAGAAGATCGCCGAAGTGCTCGAAGTTGACCCTGGTTGCGTAAGTATTAAAGCCAAAACCGGTGAAGGTCTCGATGCTGTCGGAGAGGGACTCGCCGTTACCGCTCATGCTGTTGTTCTCTTAACGCCGGTAAGGGGGATTGATTGAGGCCGCAGGACGTAATCCGAAAAAAGCGCGATGGGGAAGAACTATCACGCGACGAGATCAACTTCTTCATCGCCGGCGTGACGAGCGGGGAGATCGCCGACTATCAGATCAGCGCTCTACTCATGGCCATCTATCTGAATGGCATGAATGACGCAGAACAGCAGGCGCTGACTGAAGCCATGCTGCAGTCCGGCAACATTCTCGACTTTTCTGACATTCCTAGACCAAAAGCCGACAAACACTCGACCGGCGGGGTGGGTGACAAGACTTCGCTTCTGATAGCGCCGCTCGTAGCAGCCTGCGGTGTTTGTGTGCCGATGATCTCCGGGCGGGGACTGGGCCACACCGGCGGCACGTTGGATAAGCTGGAATCAATCCCCGGTTATCGAGTCAATCTCACTGCCCGCGAATTTAAAAGCGTGCTCGAGCGGGTCGGTTATGCCATGGCCGGACAGACTGCTGAACTCGCACCGGCAGATAAGAAGATGTACGCGCTGCGTGATGCCACTGCTACGGTTGAAGCGATTCCGTTGATCGTGGCCTCCATCATTTCAAAGAAGGGCGCCGCGGGTTTGGAAGCAATGGTGATTGACGTGAAGGTCGGCTCGGGCGCCTTCATGAGAGAAGCGGAGCGGGCAAAAGCGCTCGCGCATGCGCTCGTTAGCACCGGCAACTCCTGCGGCATTCGCACTCGCGCGTTGCTCACCGACATGAACCAGCCGCTGGGAAACGCCGTCGGCAATTCCATCGAAGTTCAAGAATGCGTTGAGATCCTGCGCGGCGAAATGAAGCCGGGAGCGAAACCCGTGCGGGACTTATCGCTCGAACTCTCGGCCCACATGCTGGTGCTGGCGCGTGTTGACGAGACCGTTGCAGCCGCGCACCTGCGTCTCGAAGCAGCGTTGGCATCGGGAAAGGCGCTCGAGAGTCTTCGTCGCAATGTCGAAGCACAGGGCGGCGATCCGAAAGTTTGTGATCATCCCGAAAAAGTTCTGCCTTTGGTCGCTCAAACGTTTAGGGTAGAATCCCCGCGCTCGGGATTCATTTCAAGCTTAAACACGACAGAAGTTGGCCACGCGATAGCCGCCATCGGCGGCGGTCGCGTGCGCATCGAAGATGCAATCGATCCAACCGTGGGTTTCATGGCCGAAGCCAAAATCGGTGATGAAGTCGAAGCAGGAGATTCACTGGGAGTTATCTTCTGCCGAGACGAAGCGAAGGCAAGGGAAGCGACTGCCCGCATCAAAGCGGCTTACATTGTGACCGCGGATCGACCAGCAGAAATACCGCAATTGATTAAGGAAGTAATAAACGAATGAAAGTCGCAGTTGCAGTCCTGCTCATGGCACTTTGCACGCTGGCATTGTTCGGTTCGGCTTGCAACGCGCCCGGTTATGGCGCGGACGACAAGTCAAAGATTCACGTCGGCATCGTGTTTGATATCGGGGGCAAGGACGATCGTTCGTTCAACGCGGCAGCGTGGGAGGGAGTGTTACGAGCGTCGAAGGATTTTCCAATCGTTTTGCGGGACATTGAACCGGGCAATCCAACTTCGATTGAGCCGGCGATGCGTGCCTTCGCGGAACGTAAGTATGACCTGATCATCGGCGTAGGTTTTGCGCAGGCGCCGATCATGGAACAGGTGGCCAAGGAGTATCCGAATATCCATTTCGCGATCGTGGACGGCGTGAGTCAACTGCCCAACGTCGCTTCGTTGATATTCAAAGAACATGAGGGCTCGTATTTGGTGGGGATGCTGGCGGCCAAAGCGTCAAAGACCGGGACCATCGGATTTATTGGTGGCATGGATATTGGACTGATTCACCGGTTTGCCACGGGCTACGAGGAAGGCGCGAAGGCTGTTAATTCACAGATCACCGTAATCAGAAATTATGTAGGCGTCACCGATTCAGCCTGGAACAATCCCGGTAAAGGTAAAGAGATCGCGATGGCCCAGATTGGCAAAGGCGCTGACGTGCTGTTCACCGCTGCCGGCAACTCTGGCTTGGGAGCGTTCGATGCCGTCGAGCAACAGGGGCTGAAAGACGGGCGCGCCACTCACTTCGTGATCGGAGTTGATTCCAATCAGAACATGGTCAAGCCGGGATTTGTGCTCACCAGCATGGTCAAGCGTGTAGACAATGCCGTCTACTCGATCGTGCAGGACGTGGTGAATGGAAAATTCCAGGCGGGCTTTCACGTTTACGGATTGGATAAAGACGGCGTCGGTTACTCAATGGACGAGCACAACCGTCCCCTGATCCCCCAGGAGTCGATTCAAGTCGTGGAAGAAGCTAAGAGGAAGATTATTGCGGGGGAGATTAAGGTGACGGATGCGATGATGAAATAGCGTAAGAGTGCTTTGTACTTAGTACTTTGTGCTTGGTCATTTGCTCAACCTCACTGGAGCGAAATGGAAAGAACGAATTTTGAGAAGCTGCGCGTTTACGCCTTAGCAGAATTACTGGCGGATCAAGTTTGGGAAGTAGTGTTCCGCTGGAATTATCTAGCTCGAGATACTGTCGGCAAACAGATAATCAGGGCCGCCGACAGTATCGGTGCAAACATAGCCGAGGGGACTGGTCGAGGAAGTATCCAAGACAACCGAAGATTCATCAGAATGGCGCGAGGTTCTTTGTATGAGACACAGCATTGGCTCCGTCGTGCATATAAACGCGCACTACTCACGAAGGATCAGGTTGAGCTGCTGAGATCCACAATGAATGAGCTATCTCCCACGCTTAATGCTTACTTTCGGGCGGTCAATCGAGCTGCGGAACAGGCACAAAGTACAAAGCACAAAGCACAAAGTACAAAAGGCAAAATTCGCGATTAGATGCTCGAGTTACGCAACATAACGAAAACATTTGCGACCGTCACGGCCAACGACCACGTCAACATCAAGGTTGAGGCGGGGACGATTCATGCGATCGTCGGTGAGAATGGCGCCGGTAAATCGACCGCGATGCGTATCGCCTACGGGTTTTATACGGCGGATAGTGGCGAAATTCTGGTTGACGGTAAGCCGGTTGAAATCAATTCACCTCACGATGCGATCGCGCTCGGCATCGGCATGGTGCACCAGCATTTCATGCTGGTGGATACAATGACGGTGGCCGAGAACATCGTGCTCGGCGCCGAACCTGGAAACCCGTTCCAGCTCGACCTTACGACCGCGGCGAATGAAATTCGTAAACTCTCCGAAGATTTCAAGCTCGCGGTAAATCCAAATTCAGTGGTCGAGAATCTGTCGGTGGGCCAACAGCAACGCGTCGAACTGCTGAAAGCGCTTTATCGTCACGCGCGCATTCTAATTCTGGATGAGCCGACCGCCGTGCTGACGCCGCTGGAAGTCGAGGAGTTCTTTGCCATTCTCCGGCGGATGCGCGAGCAGGGCAAGACAGTCGTCATCATCACCCATAAATTGGCTGAAGTGCTGGCGATCTCCGATGACGTTACGGTTATGCGCGATGGTCGCGTCGTTGGTCGCGTGAAGACGAAAGAGACGAATGCGGCAGAACTGGCGCGACTAATGGTTGGACGTGAGGTGTTGCTGCGAGTCGAAAAGCCCGAGCCAAAAATCGGGCCGACTGAATTGGAAGTTCGCGAATTGTCAGTCACCTCACCCACAGGTGCGAAGCGCCTGGACAAAGTTTCATTTGCAGTGCGTCGCGGTGAGATTGTCGGCATCGCCGGCGTCGAGGGAAACGGCCAGACCGAACTCATTGAGGCTCTGGCAGGACTGATTGAATCGTCGCAGCTTGCGGGTGAAATCCGGTTTGAAGGTAAAGACATCATTCGCTCAGGCGCGCGCTCGCGACGCGAATTGGGAATTGCGCATATTCCGGAAGACCGCCACCGGCGCGGACTCTTGCTTGAATTTGATCTCGCCGAGAACTCGATTCTGGGCGTGCACTACCGGAAACCGATTGTTTCGCTCGCTGGAATCTTTCTTGATGATGAAGCCATTCAGGAGCGGGCGAACGAAATCATCAAGAACTTCGACGTCCGTCCTGCTAACCCTGCGCTTCCTGCCCGCGCGCTGTCCGGTGGTAACCAACAGAAACTGATTATCGGGCGCGAGTTCAAAGTCAATCCAAAGTTACTGCTGGTTTCGCAGCCCACGCGTGGTGTGGACATTGGCGCGATTGAGTTCATTCATCGCAAGCTGGTCGAGTTGCGAGACGCCGGCTGCGCCATTCTGTTGGTCTCGGCGGAGCTCGAAGAAGTTACCTCGCTCTCCGACAGACTGTTGATCTTTCACGACGGCCGGGTTGTTGGTGAGGTCGATCCGAAGGTTGCAACGATTGAAGAGATTGGATTGTTGATGACCCGGGGGCATTGAAATGAGTCCAAAGTCCAAAGTCCAAAATCCAAAGACAATCTGTTCCTGATGAAACTCCTCCGCGAACTTTTCTTTCCACTAATCGCCGTTGTCGCAGCCTTTTTCGTCGCCGGGTTGCTGATACTCGCTGTTGGTGACAACCCTTTGGTCGCCTTTGGCTTGCTGTTTGGCAGCGCACTCTCATGGCCTGACGGTATTGGCTACACCCTGTTCTACGCGACGCCGCTAATCTTTACCGGTCTTGCCGTGCTCGTGGCGTTTCGTTGTGGCCTCTTGAATATTGGGGCGGAGGGGCAGCTTTATATCGCCGCGTTTGCTTGTGCCTGGATTGGCATTCGTTACGCCGGGTTTTCGGCCTGGTTGCTGGTGCCGATGTGTTTTGTTGCCGCGATTGCCGCCGGCGGTCTTTGGGGAGCCATCCCCGGAGTCTTAAAAGCACGCTTCGGTTCCCACGAAGTTATCAACACCATCATGTTGAACTTCATCGCAGTCGCGATTGCCAGTTACTTCACTCAGTATCATTTCCGCATTCCCGGCGATCCGATCATGGAAACCTCCGAGATTGGACCAGGCGCCCACATTGCTCGTCTGGGCAAGTTCATCCCGGGTCTCCCTGAACGTATTCCACTCAACATGGCTTTCATCCTCGCGCTGGTCTGTTGCCTGTTGGTGTATCTCTTTCTCTGGCGAACGAAATGGGGTTATGAACTCCGTTCGACTGGAACCAATCCTACGGCGGCGGAGTATGGAGGAATTTCAGTTCGCAAACAGATTATTGTCGCCATGACGATCTCCGGCGCGTTGGCAGGCATGGTCGGTATCAACGAAGTGATGGGTTACCGCTACCGTTACTACGACGGCTTTTCGGATAACTACGGCTTCACTGGAATCGCCGTGGCGTTGCTTGGTCGTAACCATCCAGTCGGCGTCATCTTTGCAGCGCTGCTGTTTGCGATACTGCAGCGCGGGGGCATTCACGTCGATGGTTTTTCCGAGTATGTGACCAAAGACATAGTCCAGGTGTTGCAGGGCACGATTATTCTCTTTGTAGCCTGCGAGGCGTTCTTCAGCGGACAGTTCAATAGGTTCGGTTTGTTGCGACGTTCAAAAGTTTAAGGGTGAAACTCGATGAAAGACCTTTTTACAGTCGCTCTTCTTTGGTCAACGATGCGGCTTTCGACGCCTTTGATTTTGGCTGCGTTGGGAGGCTTGTTCTCAGAACGATCGGGCGTGATCAATATCGCGTTGGAAGGAATGATGCTGGCCGGTGCGTTTACTGCGGCTGCGGTCACGCATGCAACAGGCAATCCGATCGTTGGCTTAGTTGCCGGCATGGGCGCCGGACTGTTGGTGGCGCTGATTCATGCGGTGGCCTGTATTCGCTATCGGGCCGATCAAGTGGTGACCGGAACCGCGATCAATATTCTGATGATCGGCATGCCTGCTTTCCTTAGCGGCGCGTTCTTTCTTTCGTCAGGCTCGACGCCGCAAATTCCCAAAGAGAACCTGCTGCCGTATACGCCGATCGTGATTGCTTTTTTGTTAGTACCGGCCGCGTGGTACGTGCTTTACAAGACGCCGTTCGGGTTGCGTTTGCGTTCGGTTGGTGAGAATCCGGAAGCGGCGGATGCCGCCGGCGTGCGAGTCGCGACGATGCGTTATTGGGGTGTGTTGCTGTCCGGCGTGTTGGCGGGCATAGGCGGCGCTTATCTTTCGATTGGACAGTCGTCATTATTCACGCGAAATATGACGTCGGGTCGAGGTTTCATTGCCCTCGCAGCCTTGATATTTGGAAAGTGGCGGCCGGTGCAGACGCTGCTCGCGTGTCTCTTGTTTGGCTTTACCGAAGCTGTCTCAATCCAGATGCAAGGTGTGGTTAAGCTGCCGTCCGGCGAAGATATTCCGGTGCAGTTTATTCAGATGGTGCCGTACATTTTGACGATTATTGTGCTGGCGGGCTTCATCGGGTCGTCGCGACCCCCACGCGCGCTCGGCACTCCGTATCAAAAGGAACGGTAGAGGTTTTTTTGTCCCGTCAGTTGCGATCGGGTTGAGTCAGATGCCAACGCCAGGTCCGTACCGCGAAGCGGTTGCGACCTCCAGCCCAAGGTTGCCGCTTCGGCTACCTTGGGTTGGAACCAGCGAAGGGCATCTACCTCGAAGAGGTTGCGTCTGCTTTAAGGAATCATGAACGAAGCATTGACCGCGTTCGGCCTTGTTCCATCAATTAGTCTTTAGACGTCGAATAGATTTCGCCCGGTCCAATGTTGTATCCGACGCAACCGCTTGGCGGTAGAAATATTTTCGCTGTTCGTGTCCCAGGTAGCCGAAGCGGCAACCCTGGGCTGGAGGTCGCAACCGCTTCGCGGTAAAACCAACTGCTTGTTGCTTTCGTTCGAACCTAAACTCTGAATTAGTCGAACCCGACCACTATCCCTTAAACTAGAATCATGTCCGAAGGATCAGCCGCTTCGAGTCTCTACGCCAACGCCGAGCACGCTGCCCGAACCATTCGATCTCTGGGGGGTCCCGATAATGCTCGGGTCGCCCTCGTTCTTGGTAGCGGATTAGGTGGTTTCGCGGACGATTTCGAGGATGCGACCGCCATTTCCTATAACGAAATTCCCGGGTTCGTTTCGTCTACCGCACAGGGCCATGCCGGCAAGCTGGTAGCGGGAAAAGTCGATCAGGTGCCGGTCCTTGCCATGCAGGGGCGCGTACATTTTTACGAGGGCTACTCTCTTGAGAAAGTCACTTTTCCCATGAGAGTTTTCAAGCAGCTCGGAATCAAATCTGTAATCCTGACAAACGCTGCGGGGGGAATCGATGTCCAGTTGAGTCAGGGAGCACTGATGGTGATCAGCGATCATCTCAATCTGATGGGTGTAAATCCTCTCGTTGGACCAAACGACGAACGATTCGGTCCGCGCTTTCCCGACATGTCAGAAGTTTATTCCAGAGAGTTGCAAGAGTTGACGGTTGAGGAGGCGCGCGGTTTAGGTGTCGAGGTGAGACGCGGAATCTACGCCGCACTTTCTGGCCCAAGCTATGAAACCCCGGCCGAGATTCACATGCTGCGCACTTTTGGCGCCGATGCAGTGGGGATGAGCACGGTTCCGGAAGCGATCGTTGCGCGGCATATGGGGATGAGAGTTCTCGGAATCTCCTGCATAACGAACATGGCCGCCGGCATCAGCAATGAGCCAATCAATCACGAAGAGGTGATGGAAACCGGAAACCGCGTGCGTGCCACTTTTGCCCAGCTACTGCGCCGCATCATCGCGAAACTACCAAATTAGGAAACTACAAGTACGAGCATGATCATCGGCATCAGCGGCGGCACAGGTTCTGGTAAGACTACGGTGGCCAACAAGATTCTCGAAGCAGTCAAAGCCAGCGAAGTGGTCTTTATTCAGCAGGACTCGTACTATCGCAACCTGAAGGATCTGCCGCTCGACTACCGTCAAGTCGCGAATTTCGATCACCCTGATGCGCTGGATAACGACCTGCTCGTGCATCACGTGCGAAAGTTAAAAGCCGGCGAGGCTATCGATCTGCCGCTTTACGATTTCAAGACCCATTCGCGGATCAATGAAACGCGTCATGTCGAGCCTAAGCCGATTGTGATCGTGGAAGGCATTTTGATTTTCACTGACGCGCGCTTGCTGGAGCAGATGGACATCAAGGTGTTCGTTGACACTCCCGACGACATTCGTTTCATTCGTCGTTTGCGCCGCGACGTTGCCGAACGCGGACGTACTGTTGAATCCGTGATTGAGCAGTATCTCGCCACGGTCCGGCCCATGCACATGCAGTTTGTGGAACCGTCAAAGCGTTATGCTGATGTCATCATTCCTGAGGGTGGTCATAATCTAGTGAGTATCGATCTACTAAGCGGAAAAATTCGCGAGAAGTTGGCCGGTGCTTATAGTCCAGTTGGAGGTCAACGTTGAGCGAAGAGAGTTTGAATTCATTAATCAAAGATGCCACTAACGCGCGGCTACATTCAGTCGCGCCTTTTTCTGGTTTCCTGGTTGGTGCTGCTGTCAGAACCGCGGCCGGGAAGGTTTACATAGGATGCAATGTGGAAAGCGCGAGCTACGGACTGACCGTTTGTGCTGAACGCGTGGCGATCTGGAAAGCGCTTTCCGAAGGCGAGCGCGAGTTCAGTGAGTTGGCTGTGGTGGCGGACACCGCGATGCTGACGCCGCCGTGTGGTACCTGCCGGCAGATAATTTGGGAGTTTTGCAAGAATGCGACGCTGGTGCTGGCGAACCTGAAAGGCGACAGCGAGACCGTTTTGATTAGAGAACTGCTGCCACGCGCCTTCGATGCGCGCTTCCTGAAGGGGGCATCGAGTAAGGAATAGTTGGTTACCAAACCCGTTTGGATGTCTCGCTGTCGCTTACCACAAAAAGTTGGTACTTCGTTACGAGGCTTTCGTCTCATTCACCCCAACCTTCAGGTTGGGGATCGCCATAGTCCAGTGTCACCGCGAACCATTTCAATGGTTTTGAAACGCAAGCTCTTGATTCTGTTAAGCATAAGAAACCATTGAAATGGTTCCTGCGCTATTGGTTCGATGATCCCCAACCTGAAGGTTGGGGTGAATGAGACGCAACCTCCTGCGGCAATATCAGGCGTGCACTTTTTGTGCAAAGCTTCTCGCTGTCAGGAAGGCGGACCCTGTCGCCGTTTGCTGCAAGATCCTGACAGAGAGATTACTAAACAATTCCTGATCATTAAGTGACCGCTGAACAACTGTTTGCACGTATGTCAAAACACTTTCAAATACTTGTCGCGTTGATCGTTATGACTGTCACTCTCCCCCTTCCCAACACGGTCGGCCAAGGCAGACGCAGGTCTAATGAAGCTGCCGATCTGGTCATCCTCGGCGGCACAGTCGTAACAATGGACCAAGACCGTCGAGTGATTGAAGACGGCGGTGTCGCAGTCACCGACGGACGCATTGTGGCCGTAGGTACGCGTGCGGAGATCGAACAAAAGTATTTCGGCCGACAGCGCATGAACGCCGCCGGCCGGTTCATCATTCCCGGATTGATTAACGGCCACACCCATGTGCCGATGGTGTTGTTTCGCGGGCTGGCTGATGATTTGGACCTGCAGGAGTGGCTCACCAAATACATCTTTCCAGCCGAAGCAAAAAACGTGACGGAAGACTTTGTCCGCGTCGGCACGCGTCTCGGATTGGCAGAGATGATTCGCGGAGGCACCACCACTTACTGCGACATGTATTACTTCGAAGACGCGATCGCGGATGAGACTGCGAAGGCTGGTGTGCGCGGGGTACTTGGGGAGACGATCATCGATTTTCCCGTCGCTGACAATAAGACGCATGCTGAGGCGATGGCCTACACCGAACGATTTGTAAAGAAGTGGCAGGGTCATGAGCTGATCACGCCCGCGATCGCGCCACATGCTCCTTACACAGTCTCTGCAGACCACCTGAAAGCCATCCGGGCCTTTTCAGATCGTTTCCAGGCGCCGATTGTCACTCACATTTCTGAAACGAAGAGGGAAGTTGACGACAGCATTAAAGAC
>JBGTLE010000280.1:0-5328 GCA_041744295.1 Pyrinomonadaceae bacterium
CTCGAGCTGGCGGCCAACGGAGACGGCGAGCGGCCCGTTCTCAAGCAAGCTCGCGCTTTTTTGAACGTGCAATAGGCAGGGACGGCCCGCTCGCGGGCGCTCATCGTGCGCACCGTCCCCGGCGTGCGCAAGGCGGTCAAATGGAACACGCCGTTCTACGGGATAGAGGAGAATGTCTGGTTACTCGGCTTTCATTGCTTCGCGAAATACGTGAAGGTGGCTTTCTTCCGCGGCGCGTCGCTGCGGCCTCTCCCGCCCGTCGAGTCCAAGCAGAAGGACGTGCGCTACTTCCACATCCACGAGGACGACGAGTTCGACGAAGCTCAGTTCGCCGACTGGGTGAAGCAAGCCAGCCAACTGCCCGGCGAACGAATGTGAGCGTGGAGCTTTTTTCGGGCTGCTTGCTTGTTGTTTTAGCCCATTTGGAGGGCACGTATGCCGGAAGAACGTAGGACAAGTGAAGCCAAAGTTGACTACCACCTGAAGCAACTCTTGAAAATGTTCGCTCGCGCGAACGACGCGGCATTTCTTCAAATGACTTGGGCTGTTGACGCTTTGCAGTCCGGGCGAGAAGCCTTAACCAAACGTTACATTTCGACCTATCCACCGCAAGCGGCAACGGAGTCTTCGATAGTGTCTCCATTCGGCATTCATCGATGGGAGCTAGAGACACTGCTTGTGCAGATGTTTCTGGTTCCAAAGGAACTACCACGAGAACAAGGCAACCTGATACTCGACTGTTCGAAATTTGAATCGATCCGGCAAACGATCAACCGACTGCGCGCGCTCGAAAATGTCGAATCCGCGCGCTACCTATCAGGCGACTCCACTATCTGGGGTGAGATGCATCGGATTGCGCAACGGCAATTTCATTGGCAGCGCGGTTACTTCAATAAGCCTCAGATTTATCGCTATGCCTACATGTACGCGCAAGGGAAATGCGCCGATTACTTCAAGCAAACTTACGGTTTCGAAATTGCGGATCTCATATTCACGGGCTTTGGCCTCTTTGTCAGCTATCGCACTGGCCCTTGGGTTCTCCGCAAGACTTCAGCTCCCGAGATCGGGTTGACCGACGAGATCGTTCAACGAGCGCTTCCGATGATGTCATGTTCTCGTGACGAAGCACGGATAGAAACCACTGCCCTCGTGTCACAAGTACAAGATGAACATGGCTCACCAATTCCAACGGCATTGCTGCCGAGCATTCTCCGCAAGACGCCTCTTATCTACGTTGACGACCCCGATCGACTAGTATCTCCGATCCCGGAAACGATACTCTTACGGGTTACTGCAGGATTATATTACGACCTTTTTCCAGGAGGGCAGGAGATTATCAACGATGCGAATGCGCGCTTCGAGCAGTATTGCGTCGATTTGATCGAAGCCATGATGGCGCGGTTCGAGGTCAGACGGGCCTACCGGTACGGACCCAAGGGTGCACAATACGATTCACCCGACATCCTTATTAAGGACCAAGGCAAACTCGTAATCGTTGCCGAGTGCAAAGCGACCAAGCTGACCTACTTGGCGCAGTTCGCTGAAGATCCGTTTGAAGTCGCTAGAAAGCAATACGCACAACTTGCAAAGGGCGTCTTCCAACTCTGGCGATTCTTCTCACACGTGCGTCGCGGCCTCGTGGAACAAGACTTGGCAATCGACTGCCATGCGGCCGTGTTCACGCTGGACGCGTTTATGCAGATGGCGCGGAATCCGCAAAATAAGGTGTTTGCTGAAGCTAATGCTTTGGCGGACGAGGACGGCAATATTACGCCCGAAGATCGCAAACACGTAGTCATCTGCCCCATTCACGATCTTGAGTACATTCTTGTACTGGCTACTGAAGACTCACTGCTAGCTTCGCTGAAGGCGTCAAATGAAGACAAATATCAAGGCTGGATGTTGAGAGAGGTACACCGCGCCACTGGAGCAGCCAAGGAATTCGATAAGCCGAAGCGTTATCCTTTTGATATGGAAAATGTCCTGCCTTGGTGGAGTCGGTTTGGCGAGCTTGGCAAAAAAGAAGATATAGCATGAAAAATAGCAAGACTGCCTCAAAGGAGCCAAAAGGCGAAGCTTCTCCATCTCAGCTGATCGACGTGAGGATCAAGGAGCTGGGTGATTGGCGGGGCGAGATCCTTGCCAGGCTCCGAAGTCTCATCAAAGAGGCCGACCCCGAAGTGGTCGAGGAGTGGAAGTGGCGAGGGGTTCCCGTGTGGGAGCACGACGGGATCATCTGCACCGGCGAGACGTACAAGAATGCCGTGAAGATGACCTTCGCCAAGGGCGCCTCGCTCGAGGACCCGAAAGGCCTTTTCAACGCGAGCCTCGAAGGCAATGTGAGGCGGGCCATCGATTTCCATGAGGGCGGCAGGATCGATGAAAAGGCGCTGAAAGCGCTCATTCGCGCCGCCGTGGCGCTCAACACGTCGAAGCAAGCCGCCGCTCGCCCCGCAGCGCGCCTCACTCGATCTCGAAGATCCCCTCAATCTCGACCGTGATCCCGAACGGCAAGCTGCCCATGCCGACGGCGGAACGGGCATGCTTGCCCCCGAACACTGCCTCGAACAGGTCGGAGCAGCCATTGATGACCTTCGAATGCTCGACGTAGTCGGGCGTTGAGTTCACCATTCCAAGGATCTTCACCACCTGGCGCACGCGGTTAAGATCGCCGAGCTCCTGCTTTAGAATGGCGAGGAGATGCAGGCCAACCAGCCGGGCGTGGTTGGTCGCCTCTTCCGTGGTGACGGTCTGGCCGACCTTGCCCTTGGGAATCTCGCCCTGCGGCGTCACCGGAACGGTGCCGGAGCAGAAGATGAGGTTCCCCGTTCTGACCGCGTTGGCGTAGTTCGCCGCAGGAGCTTTCACAGTGGGAAGGTGAAGTCCAAGTTCGATGATGCGCTGTGTGGCCGGCATGATTTAACTCCTTTGCGAGCGGTGCTGTTGCCTTCGCAGAGTGATCGACGGCTGCCTGTTTGTCCAATCGATGAGGAGAATACCTGGAAAGGCGGTCGACCCTTGAACGGGATCCATCGGGAGGCGCGCCATCGATTTCCATGAGGGCGACAGGATCGATGAAAAGGCGCCGTGGCGCTGAACGTGGCGGAGAAGAGGCTAAAGCGCGCTTGAAAGCGCCGGGAAACTGCCTAAATCGGTGACCGTATCTTTGAACCCAACATAGGGAGAGCAGCAGCTTGAAGAAAGATAGAGACACCGAGAAGACCTATGCTCTGCCTGAGTTCATCGCGAAGCTTCGCCGCCTCGCGGATTCGCTCGAGACGGGGAAACGCTTCGAAATCGAGATCGCCGGTGAAAGGATATCGGTTCCCGTGCGCGCGACCTATAACATCGAACACGAGCGGCAAGAGGGCGAGGAAGAGATCGAGTTCCAGATCAAATGGTCGGCGAATTAGCGTGAACGTTGGAGATGTAGAATGGCTAAACAAGCCGCGAAGAACACGATTTGCGTATGGTACGACAAGGACGCCGAAGCCGCGGCCCGCTTTTACGCGGAAACCTTCCCCGACAGCGCGGTGGGCGCCGTTTACCGGGCACCCAGCGACTATCCTGCGGGCAAGGCCGGCGATGTTCTGATGGTGGAATTCACCGTTTGCGGCGTCCCCTGCATCGGATTGAACGGCGGCCCCGAGATCAAGCATAACGAGGCTTTCTCGTTTCAGATCGCAACCGGCGACCAGCAGGAGACCGACCGCTACTGGAACGCAATCGTTAAGAATGGCGGGCAGGAGAGCGTGTGTGGCTGGTGCAAGGATAAATGGGGAATTTCATGGCAGATCACGCCGCGAGCCTTGATGGACGCGCTAGCGGCCGGCGGCGATGAGGCAAAACGCGCTTTCGACGCGATGATGGACATGAATAAAATCGACGTCGCCGCGATTGAGGCGGCCCGGCGCGCTGGACGGGACGCTGCTCGCCGGGCGTCTTAGGAGGTCAACCCCGAGGCATGTGGCCAACTTGACGAGCGGCACGCCGGAAGCGAGGCCCATCTTTTTTCCTGATTGAATACTTGGCGCTTGTCTGCTGAGTTCCGTTGTGCACGTATTGCCTGCAAGGATTACGACGATTTACAAACTTACAGGGAAGAAACCGCCAAAATGATCCAGCGAATTAAGCAAGTGGCGGTCATCGCGCCTTTGGTTTCCGCGCTGCTCCTCGCTTCAATTGTCTCGGAGTTGCCCAGTGGCGAAGCATCTCCTATTCAAATTCCCCGTAACTTTGAAATGCTGGCTCCGTCCACCGCTCATCTATTTCGCACAGCGGGAATTATCGGTGCTGATGACCGCGAGACCTATAAGGAAAAAGCCCTGCGGGAAGGCGTCAGTGAGGAGATGCTCCTGAAGCAATTTCCGATAAGACAATTTTATTGCGGCAAAGTACCTGGAACCGCAAGTCTCGTACTAAGGGCTAACATCCTATTGATGAGTGCGCACACTATATTTGACGAAAATTGCAGGGTCAAAACCGGTTGCTTTCTCAACGACTATAATGGGGATCAATACGATATTGATCCGAGCACACTTGTGACAGGGCTTGAGATATTAAAAGCCAGAACCGGCTCCTGCTCATTACCGAAGACCGCTGTTACTGGCACAGTACCAGCAGAAATCAAGACTTTCGACTGGGCAATAGTAAAGCTGCGGAAGAAGGTAAGAAATGCAACAGCCCTAGGAATAACGATTCCCACGCCGAAAGGAAGGCTCAAAACCAATTACACCGTAGTGAGCGCTCTGGCGAAAGATATTCCGAAGCCAAAAAAAACAATGATGCACTTCCAGACGTGCAAGTGGCAAGACGGAATTTATGATGCCGGGCGCCTCCTCTATATGAAAATGGATTGCGATGGAGCCCAATGGATGTCGGGCTCACCACTTCTGAATGAAATGCGGGAAGTTGAGGGAATTTTGGTTAGAGTAACCAGTCTCAATAGTTCATCATACAACGTTGATAACGCTTTTAGCTCTGCAGCGCCGGTGTCGCAGGAAATGATTTCAGCGATTTACAAACTCGCGGGTGAAAAGCCGCCTTCATTTCCATCACAATGAATGTACGGTACTAGGTGATCATGGTTGCTGCGGGGCTGAAATCCTTAATAGGGGCATCCTTGCTTCAATCGGCTCATATTATTGGACCAACCGACGATCGGGACTTCCTTACCAAGGAAAAGGCTGCGGAGTTAGGCTGTCAGCCAGCGAGGTTGATCAAATCTGCAACGCCATGGAAGGATCGCCTGAAGAGGTCTGAATTCGCGGCGTTTCGCGGCACCAAAAATTCTGCCGCGAAAAGCTCCCGTGATGCGAGGGTGGCGCG
>JBGTLE010000281.1:0-7643 GCA_041744295.1 Pyrinomonadaceae bacterium
AAAGGAATTCAAGAAATTGGCTTCGATCGGGTTCGTCTCTATCTGATGTCCGACGACGGTCAGGTTCTGATTGGGAAGTCCCAAATCGGCATGGATGACTCCTTCATCGGCACTCCCTGGCCCCTCTCCAAAATTCCCTTCTTTGCTACGCTTATCGAAGATCCATCTCCAAGACTGTTCCTGACCGGACCTGCAAGCGAAAATTTTCATGAGCCTTCACTTGCGGGTAACGAGGCCTATGAGTGGGCATGTTCTCCCATTCTAAACGGAGGCCTCAAAGGCCTCGTTGCCGTTGACAACAAGGAGAACAAGGCACCGATCAGTAGCGACATGCTCGCGCGGCTTTTTGGCAAGACGACCCAGGCTGCTGGCGCTGTTGCTTTTGCTGGCGACTTCGCTGAGGCGGAAGAGCGCGCTTCGCAATTGGACGCATTGCAGCGTACGACTTTAGCCGTAACGGCGAACGTCGAACTGCCGGCGTTGCTCAACATCATCATCCAGCATGCTGTCCCCCTTCTGGGCGCCCAGGGTGGTGGAATCTACCAGTACTACCCGGAAGAGGGCGAGCTTGTCGTCACCGCCGAATTTAACCGAGCCACTAATGTCGGCAAAGTTTTGAGGGTCGGTGAGGGGTTGTCGGGACGTCTGGTCCAGGACGGCGAGCTGCCGCGCGATGCAGATGACGACTCGTTGTTCTACCTGGAGGATGGTACGCCTTACCGAATGGTCGACGATTACAACGAGTGGCAGGGAAGGGCATCGATCTACTCTGAAGGCCGTTTCTTTGAAGCGGTACTCGAAGTTCCCTTGCGATGGCAGAGCAAAATACTGGGCGTGCTTTACGTCGATGCTCACAAAGGCCGGCAGTTCAACCGCCAGGACGCCGAGTTGCTGAAGCGTTTTGCGGACAACGCGGCCAGTTCGATGGTCGCGGCGACTGCGATCGCGAGGGGCGAGACCAAACTCAAGAGTCTTGGGCGGCTCGCGGAAGTGATGAAGGAATTGATGGTGGACCTCGATAAGAAGAGTCTTGACGAACGTCTGGATCAGGTCGCGCGCTATGCCGCGGAGATATTGAACGCGGAAGTCTGCGGAGTGTTTCTGGTGAAGGAGCCGGGGATCATTACTCTGGAAGCCAGCTTTGGGCATCGCGAGGGCGCGTTTCAAAAAGGAAAACGCCTGAAGGTCTGCACCGGGATTGGGACCGGTTTAACTGGCCAGATAGCTGCTGAGGGTGAGATCTTCAATCGGAACGGCGCTTTTCTCAACACGCACCCAGCTATTCGCGGCGTCGAACCGGATTGTAGTCCTTCGCTCGAGTGCTCATCTCTGTTGGCCATACCGCTCAAGAACAAAGCCGCCGAAGCCGAAACTCTGGTAGGACTGATCCGCTGCAGTAACAAGAAAGATGCTGAAGGTCGTGCGCGCTCAACTCTGCGATTCAGTACAGAGGATGAGTGGATACTGACCATCTTCGCTGAGGCGGTGGTGACGGCTATTCAAGGCGCCCGGCTGGTGAACCAACTGGGAGAGCAGCAGCACAAACTGTCGCGCGTGGTGGCGAGTTCACCCACGTGCATCATTACTGCCGACAAGAGCGGAAGCATCATCGAGTTCAACGAACAAGCCAGGCGGATTCTCGGTTATGCCTTGTCTGACAGCACGCCCGTTCACATCCGCGACGTTTTTCTGAGCGAGGACGATGCGCGTCGGGTTGGGGCTGAGCTGCACCAACGCGGCGGTTCCGTTGAGAAGTTCAAGATGGTCATTCGTGGGAAGGAAGGAAACCTAATCCGCATCCTGCTTTCCGCAACTTGGCTCTTCGACGCCTCCGGTGAGCGAATCGGCAGTGTCGGTTATTTTGAAGATCTGCGTCCGGTGGAAGCAGCTGAAAAGAGACTAAATCTTTTTCTCGAAGCCAACAGCATTGTCGCTACCGCCGCCAGTCCCTCAGAAGGACTGCAGAATCTGGCTGAAAAACTGCTCTCACTGCTCAACAACTCCTTCTGCAGAATTCTCTTGTTGGATACGGATCGCCAGCACCTATCAGTTGCGGCCGCCTTTCCAACCCCGCGCGCGAAATTCGCCCTAGACTGGAATCCTGGGCGCGGTGCTCGTGTTGCTGTCGCAAATTATGAAAGGCTCAACACATTTCTCGAGACCGGCGAAGCCACGGTGCTGCGTTGGAGCGATGAGAAGTACGGACCTTTGCTGGAGAAGGTCACTCAACGCATAGGGCTTAAAACGCCTATCCGATCCAGTTTGATGGTGCCCTTGAGGATTGGTAGCGAAGTCGTGGGTTTGCTGGATATCGGCGAGCTGCGCGATGACCCGCCGGAAACGGGGACGAGCGATCGCAACGGCTCAGAGCGGCGACTGCAGCCTTTCACCCACGCTTTCACTCCCGAAAAGATTGAAATGGTGACGAGCGTCGCCGCGCAAACCATCTTCTTATTGGAACGCATCAGGTTGTTCGAAGCTGAAGAGCGGCGGGGCAAACTGCTCGAGCGGTTGTCGGACAAAGTGCTTGAGATGCGCAGCGTTAAAGAGCTGGAGAAACTTCAGTACGACGTCGTGCGCTTGGCAGTGGAGCTGGTGGAGGGCAAGGGGACCATGGGCGGCGTTCTCTTTGTTAATCACAAGCGGCAGAAAATGCTTAAGTCCACCGCCGTTTATGATTTAAAGGAACCCACGGAACAGGTGCAGCATGACGACGGTCCGATTGGCAAAGTCGGCAGTACAGGGGTTGCGGAAGTTATTCGGGATTTTCGCGAATGGGTTGATAACGAGAGTGTTTTCCCCGCCGCCGAATACCAGTCGATGATCGCCGTGCCCCTCAATGACGGTGGTCAGGTTAAGTATGTTCTCGCCATCGGCAATCGTTCCGATGCTTCCCAGTTTGGTAAAGCCGAGTTGGAGGTGCTGGAGCATTTCGCTGCCCAAGCGGCCATCGCACTGCTGACCGCCGAGATGCTTGACCCGGAACAACGCCGGTTGCTCAATCAGGTAAGCATTCTCCACCAAGTTACAGAATACATTCTGTCCGAGAAAGATTACGACCGCATTCTCAACGCGATACTTACCGGGATAACCGCCGACTACGGCCTGAGATTCAACCGGGCCGTCCTCCTGTTGTTGGATGAAACAGGAGAAATCCTGCAAGGGGCTCAGGGCATCGGGCATTTGAAGAAACAGTTGGCGGAAGATGACTGGGAAAGGTATCGCAGCAGCCGGCTCGATACATTTCCAGCATACGTCGCGAGTTTGAAGTCGGGTCCGATCCCAGCGACGCCGATAGGTGAATGGATCAAGTGGTATCAACTGCCGGTTGCCAAAGATAGAGGAGGTCACTTCAAACGAGCTCTCAGCGAACGGACTGTGGTTCCCCTTCCAGCAAGCGAGCTGACGAAGCTGCCACGCGAGTTCTTGCGGGGCTTCAGCCCACTTACGGAGCTGGTTATTATTCCGCTCCACACGCGCGAAAAAAGCGTGGGGGTGCTGGTCGCCGACAACAAGTTCAACAAAGCGCCTATCAGCCCAGAAGACATTGAATCGCTGATTACCTATGCCAATACAATTGCGCTGGCTATTGAAAATCGAAGGCTCCTGAAACGCATCGAAGAGGGCCGGGAATGGATGCAAACACTCTTCAAAGCCGGCACCACCCTGCGCACGACCAAGGATCCCAACCAGGCGCTGGCCGACATCGTGGAGCTAACTCATCAGGCGGCCAAGGCCGACTGGGTGCGGGTCATCCTGATCGACGAGCTGGGCCGGCCCCACAACTTGATCTCGAAAGGCACCGACACCGATCCAACACTGAGAGAGATCTTCCGCGCCGATGGTATCGGCTCTAGCGTGATGACAACCGGCGAAGGAGTTCAGATTGAGAACACACATCGCGAACTGGAACGACTCAACCCCGTACTGCACCATAAAGACCCGCAATCCTTACTTTGCCTGCCGCTGGGGATGCAGGGCCGCCAGTTCGGCGTAATGTGGATTGGTTATATGAAACCGAGAGTATTTGACGAGATCTTCCGCGACGCTCTCCAACTCTTTGTTAATCAAGCAGCGATCGCATATGACAGTGCGCGACGGATGGAAGAGTTGGAACAGATGCGTCTGGCGGCAGAAGCTCTCGCTGACACCGACGATCCCCAGGGCGTTCTGAAGCAGATCGTCAGGCGTGCTCACACCGCGCTTCGGGCCGATTCGGCGGCGATCTGGACCTATGACGACGTTCGCGACGAGTTTGAATCTGAAAGCTGGGTTTCCGCTGAGATCGAACCTCAGTTTCGACAAGAGTTTTGGAAGGCTCAGCCGCGCTTCAACGGCACCGCTTCGACAGTGATGAAGGAACGAATTATTGAGGTTAATAGTATCCAGGATGAAAAGGCTTACCCATATCTTGGTGATACTACGCGTCGCCTGCTCAGGAGAATCAACGTTCAGAGTTTCCTTGGCGTTTCGCTGACCGTGGGCGAGGAAAGACTGGGGGTGCTTTACGTCAACTATAATCGCCCTCGAAGTTTTAGTGAGGAAGAGTTAGAAACAGCGCGCACCTTTGCCAACCACGCCGCACTCCAATTAAAGAAAGCCAAACTACTCAAGTATGTCCAGCGGACTAAGAAGGCAGCAGAGGCGGTTGCCCGAGTCACGGTCGCCGGGGACCACGAGCAGACGTTGCAGGAAATTGTTAACGAAACCAAGCTGGCACTTGGCTCCGATGCGGTGGTGTTGTTCCCGTATGACAAGTCGACCAATACCCTGACGCACCCGCCATACATGGTTGGAGTGAAGGATCGTGAAGCGGCCTCCAGATCAGATGAAGTACAGCGGGATTCGATCGTCTACAAGATTCTCGATCGTGACGAGCCGGTGTTTATCCGTTACGCCGACTCCGCGCCGCTTACCAAGAACAAGAGATTCAGAAAAGCCGAAGACGTCAAATCGGTGGTAGCGCTTCCTCTAAAGGCGAGTGGCGAGAAGGTCGGGGTGATGTTCATCAATTACCACCGCAAACATAAGTTCACTCAAGAGGAGCAAGACAGTATTCAACTGTTCAGCAATCAGGCCGCCGCCGCGATTCGCAACGGGCAACTATTTGATAAGCGGCTTCGTGAGCAACGTGACCTCCTAGATCTTTCGCGGGAGATGTTGTGTCTGGTAGGCCTGAAGGACCGTATGCAAGCAGCAGCGGATCGGGCGGCCAAGATGCTCCATGCAGAATTCTGCGCGATCACTCTGCCGGACGAAAATGGAGATCAGTTTGTCTTCACCGCCGCCCACGGATGGGACCCCGAGATAATCAAAACTCTCACGCTGAAGGCCGCTCAAGGCTCGCAGACCGGATACACGATGAAATGGCGCGAACCAGTGCGCGTTGCAGACTTTTCCAAAGAAAAGCGCTTCGAAGTACATCAAGTGCTCAAAGACATGGGATTGGTGTCGAGCGTTAGCGTACCGATGTTCGAAGGCGAGGAACCCGTTGGCGTCATCATCATTCACACTCGTTACCTCCGGCACTTTAGCGACGAGGAGGTTGGCCTATTGACCTTGATTGCCAACCAGGCAGCTTTTGCTATGCAGAGCGCGCGTCTCTTTGAGATCGCAAATCGCGAGCGCCGCAACATGAATGCGCTTTATGGCGCCAGCAAAGCGATTACGAAGAGTTTTCGTCCCGATCGCGAGATGGTTGTGTCCGACAAGAAATTGGTGCTTGATGAAATTATTAAGCAGGCGGTTGAGGACATCACTCCCAACGCGACGCTGGGAATGATCAAACTCTATGACAGGGAAGCCGATGAGTTCAGCTTCGAGAGTGTCTATCCAGCTGAGAACAGGGAAGAACTGCTGAAAAGAATATCCGAGCTAACCTCAACGGACGTAAATTCCTACGTGAAGCCTAAAGGTGTGGTGGGGATGGCGGTGAAGGAACGCAAGCCAATCCTGATCAGCGACGTCAGCAAGTGCACATACTACCTTGCGGGGAACCCAAAGACACGATCACAGTTGGCTGTGCCACTGATCCTTGACGGCCGTGTACTGGGAGTGATCAATGTCGAAAGTGATCAGGTCAATGGCTTCAAGAGCAATGACCAGACCAATCTCAAGGCACTGGCGGAACTAGCAGTCGTCGTCATCAAGAATTCTGAATTGTTCAATGAGCTAATCGAAACCAGGAGCGTGGTGGATTCCAGTAGCGCCCTCGCCTTGATGGGGATGACGAGCGGTATTTGGCTGCACACCATCAAGGGCCACACGATCAACATCAAGAACTTGCTGACGTTGATGCGAATGGACATTCGTGGCTGGACTCTGGATCAGAGGATGGCTGAAAGACTCGAAGAGCGAGTTCAGTTCATGGAGAGCCTGTCCGAAAAGATTCTGCAGAAGGAAGTGCTTCCTCCGCTGTCTTACGAAGATACGATCGAGATCGCGTCGATCAACGAACTGATTGGTGATCGGGTAGCGCAACTTTCGAAGATTGAGCCTCATAGCGAGGCGGACTATGTTCTCAACTTCGCCGTCGAGGATCCGAAGGCCCGGGTGAGCTCCGCATGGTTTCTGCAGGCCCTCGACATTCTGTTAGACAATGCCGTAACCGCCCTAAAGGGTTGCGAACCACATCTCATCACAATCTCTACAACCAAAGTCAGGAATGAAATTCATGTGAGCGTGGCCGACACCGGCCGGGGAATTTCCGACGAGAAAAAAGCCAAGCTCTTCAAGAAACGATTAGGCACCGATCACGCTGTGGGATTCGGCCTCGGACTGCTATACGCAAAAACAATTTTCGAGACCTACAAAGGGAAGATCTCTCTTCAGGAAACGAGTAATCATGGAACAACCTTCAACATCATCTTACCAGTGGCCGAGTAAGCCCTTCTGGTTGTCATCGTTTGTCCCCAAAATCATGCCAGACATATTCTTGTTGGTCGGGAACAATCCCGACTCGTCCTGGAGCGCGACTGTGCGAGCCGTCTTGATGGGCATTGCCGTTGCAGAGACGTGTCCTGATAGCGAAGCGCGCGAGCTTGTGGCTGAGAATGATTATGAAATGATTATCATCGATGCCGGCGCCGTCGCTGATGTGACCGCGCTGATCGCGGAATTGCGAGAAGCGTCGGCAAGTGTGCCAATCGTTGTGGCCACTGCTTCGCCCCGTTGGCAGACCGCTAAAGATGTGTTGCTGACTGGAGCGAATGATTACATTCGCAAGACTCTGGATCCGGTGAAGCTGCGCGCTAATCTCCAGGACGTCCTGACGAGATCGCGCGCTTGAAGCGCGCTGGGGACGTGGAGGCAAGACGATGCCCAGACCAAAAATACTTCTGGTCGATGACGATCCGGACTTTCTGAAAATTGCCGCGGAGTTTCTCGATCTGAACGGTTACGATGTGACGGCCACGACCGATCTGGTGAAAGGTCGGGAGGTGTTGGAGCGCAATTTTGTCGCTGTCGCGTTCCTGGACATCAACTTCGATCAAGGCGATCACCACGACAAGCGCGGCGGCCTCAGACTGGCCATTGACACCATCGCAACTACCGCGACTCCAAAGGTGATCCTGACCGTGCACGCCCAGGCTGACTATGCCCGCGAGTCATTGATCCTCAGGGGCAAGGTTGGTGCCGCGGTT
>JBGTLE010000282.1:0-5479 GCA_041744295.1 Pyrinomonadaceae bacterium
GTCCATCCGTGCCATTCGGCGTGGGCCAGTGGCCAATAGATCGTCGCCCACGAGCCGGGATTGTTGACGAGGACCATTCCCGCGATGGTTAGGCCACGGAAGACGTCGAGCGAAATGAGGCGCGGGTTGGGCGGGGCAGTAGTCATTGGTTAGCGGATGCGGTTTAAAAGGACCATTTACCATATATCATTTGACAGTTCTCATTTGCCATTTAGCAGGAATGGTCTTTGGTCTTTGGTCTTAGAACTTCGACCTAAGACTTCGACTCAAGACTTCGACCCAGGACTTTGAGCTTTCGACTCTCGATCGCAGACTTTCGACCTTGGACTTTGGACTTTGGACCGGGTTCCTAAATGACAAATGAGAACTGTCAAATGACATATGGTAAAATGTTTTCGACCTCGACCCTCGGGACCGCACCGCACACCTTATCGACCCGGACTCGGACTCGCCGCCGGCCGCGGCCCCAAACCAAACGTCTCCGGATCCGGAAGTATCGAACTCGTGTTGTACTCTCTCACCGCCTCCTGCAGAGATTTACTCTTCGTCAGCCCCATGTTGATTGCTTGATCATATCGGGCCAAAACACTATCGAGCCAGTAAGGTCGATTCTCCGCCAACCACTGACGGCGATAACCTTCTTTCAAAATCGCCAGCTCCTCCGCCATCTCTCTTGGCCAATTGTAAATATTGCCCCAGTAGTTTCGCAGGCGCCCGACCTTTCTTCGATCACCCAGGTTTAAGTAGGCGTCCCAATATTCCCCGCTAAACTTTTCCATCATCTGCAGCCGTCGCCCGAGGTGATCAAATCTCTGTGCCGCCAAACGCATTGCCGGGACCATCGATTGATTCCTTCGCGCGCGCCTACCTTCGCGCAGCAACAGCTCGTCAGCGTGCTCGACTTCGAGCCGCATCTGCTTCAACTGAATATTTAATGTCCGCGCTTGTCTTTGAAAGTTTGCAGTAAATGGCTCTCGCCAAAACAGTTCATCGCTGGAACCGATGCCGAGCAGTCCGTTGACTCGACCTAGTGCTGTCAGCGCCTCGATAAAATGGTCGCCATCGTTGCGGAAGAAGGCCCAGTCGAATTTCTGATCAAACGCCGTTACATCGACGGCTTTGTTTTCCCATGACGCGGCCGCACCAAGGACGATTCCGTACCACGTGGATTCAAACAGACCCTCGCCGTTATCGTCCCAACTTGTGTTCATCATCCCCATCGCGCCTGCGGCCTGGCCATCGCGGACGAAGTTAACGATGTTCTTCTGTGCGGCTTGTAGGTTCGGAAAGATTTGGTTCCAGTTCTGCACACCCGGACAGACAAATTGTTCGAGACCGGCATCTTTGAAAGGTTTGATTCGGGAACTGAAATCATCGCGCTGGGCGTAATCCCAGTTCATCACGATGAGGTCCTTGGGAATGTTCCCGATCAATTCGGGATGATTCAAGGCAATGTCGCCCCAGAACATCAAGCGACGGTTGTAAGGCTTCAACAAATCTCGCACGCGGTTGAGATGATCGAAGTAGATTGGACCAACCCCACGTTGTCTTGCGACTTCCCTGCTCTGTCCCTCGCCCAGCTCAAACGTTTCGTCAGCGCCGATGTGAAAAAACTTCCCGGGAAACAGTTGGTCAAGCTCACGATACCAATCCGCGACCAATTTGTATGAACCTTCCTGTTGCGGCGAAAGCACGTCGCCGTAGGGCACTTCCGCCAGCTCGTTATACTTCTCGAACTTCAGTGCTTTGTGAAGATGGCCAAACGTCTGCTGCTCGGGTACCAGCTCAATGTGATACCGGCGCGCGTAGGCAACTAACTCTCTAATTTCAGCCGGAGTTAATGAACCCCCCTCGGGTCCGATCAGCGGATGAGTGCTGCTCGCGAAGGTCTGTTCCATGTAAAAGGAATGCATGTTCAGCTTGAATGCGGCAAAGGCTCGCAACTGCCGTTTGATGTAGTCAACAGTAGGCACTGGCCCACGACTGATGTCGTCGGAAACTCCTCGCCAGCGCATTGCCGGCCAGTCGACAATCGAAACACACGGTAGGTACGCCTGCGCACCTTCTCCGCACACCAACTGCTTCAAAGTCTGCAGACCGTAAAATGTGCCGGCCTCGGTTGCGCCCGCCACCACCACTTCCTGTGGCGTGACCACCAACAAATAGCCCTCTACATCAAGATTGGCCGGCTCCTCGACGCTCGCTTTCTTGAGCGCAGCCTTAATTCCCGGCAGGTCGAGCCTCCCAATCAGAATCGAATTGGACGAGCGGCCCTTCGACAACTTCAAAGCAAGCTGCGCCGCTTCCTTCATGTCGTTCGCAAAGTCTTCGGCCGCGAAGCGATCGGCGGCTGACTGTGTGTCGACAAGGGCAAGCCTGGTGGCACGACTAAACAAGAACCGGTTTTGGCTAATCGTGACCCGTCGCGGTTGGGGAATTATTTGCAGTGTCGTGTTGCTGTCTTGCGCGTGGACAGCCGACGCAAAGATGACCGGGAACAGACACAGCCATACCAGACGGAGAATGCTCCTTCGTGCTAGAGTGTTTGACATCAATTGAAGATTGGCGTGCTGAATTGGACTTAGTCTTCGGGAAGAACGGACGACTATTTAACCGAAAAACCGTGTGAACACAAGGGCTGTTTCACGGACGCAAGGAGAATCCGAACCTTTGGCCCTGATGCTGGACGAAATCGCCGAACAACCCGCGGCATTGAAGGCGACGATTGAAGGTGAGGCCGGCAAGATTGCCAAGCTGGGCGCTTTTTTAAGAGCCCGCGACCTTGATCTCATCGTCCTGGTGGCGCGTGGGAGCTCAGATAATGCATCGCTGTTTGGTCGCTATCTGCTCGAAGTAACCACCGGCATTCCCGTTTCACTTTCCGCGCCTTCCGTTCACACTCTCTACGGCGCCAGACTCAAACTCGATCACGCGCTCGTGGTTGGCGTCTCGCAATCCGGCGAAGGCGAAGACATTAATCGCGTGCTGGAAAATGCGCGGGCGTCCGGGGCCTACACCGTCGGCATTACCAACGAAGCAGGATCAGCAATGACGAGCCTCGTTGATGAAACGTTGCTGACGCACGGCGGACGCGAGCGTTCAGTCGCGGCGACCAAGACGTTCACCGGCCAGATGATGCTTTTTTACATGTTGGCGGCACAACTCGCCGACTCGTCAAAGCGTTTGGAGTATGAGGCCATTCCGGACTTCGCCGCACGAGCAGTCGAACAGCGTCCCGCGATTCTCGAACTGGTGCAGCGATATGTGTTCATGGAAAACTGCGTAGTGGTGGGCCGCGGGCTCGCTTATGCAAACGCCTATGAGCTTGCGTTGAAACTGATGGAGACCTGCTACGTCGTTGCCGAGCGGTTCTCTTCGGCGGATTTTCTGCATGGTCCGCTGGCGATGATCGAGCGCCACTTTCCCGTGATCTTGTTCGCCCCGCCGGGCGTGATGTTGCCAGGCGTGAAGAAACTGATCGAGAGTCTGCGCGAACTTCACGCGGACATGCTGGCGATCACCAGCGACCTCGATGTAGCCAGCGCGTGTTCGCGGGCGATCATCATGCCGCGCGAGATTGATGAGTTCCTCGCGCCGATTCCTTACATTATTCCGGGGCAACTTTTCGCTGCGTTGCTCGCTGAAGCGAAAGGACTGAATCCCGACGCGCCGCGTTCGCTGTCGAAGGTGACAAGGACGCTGTAGATATTTCATTGGAGATTTGGCATTTCTCAGTTGTCAGCTAATAACCCTTACGGTTGCGGATTCACGGATGAACATCGAATTGAAAGACCCGACGCACGGACCGGTCTACGCCCAGGTACGTGAGCAGATCGAGAAACTAATCCGCTCCCACGACGCGGCTTCTGGCGAGTCACTGCCTTAGCCGGCGGTGCTGGCGCAAAAACTGACCGTCGATAAAGGCGAGATTCAACGTGCATATTTCGAACTCGAACAAGCGGGCCTGGTAAAAAAGGAGAGCGGCAAAGACTTTCTTGGCAAACCAAAAACGACTTATCGAGTGGTGTAGCGCGGCGAACGTGCGGCGATTAAATGGCGATTCTGAAAATCCAAGGTCACCGTGATATTCTTTTTCGTTGCTAACGCTCGGAAGTTTTTGACTATGCGAAAGTGGCGGAATTGGCAGACGCGCCAGACTTAGGATCTGGTACCGAAAGGTGTGGGGGTTCGAGTCCCCCCTTTCGCACCAAACTGGTCAGTTGTCAGTTGTCAGTTGTCAGTTGTCAGTTGTTCTTCCGGGTAACAAGCTTGATTCCCGGAAGAGATCGACCTCCGTGAGAAGAACAACTGACAACGGACTACTGACCACTGACAAGACAAATAAACTAACGGATTACAAAAGACGATTCCCAGGAAAGAAAGGCGCCCGTTCGACGCCGAGACGTCCGAACGGGCTTTATCTTTGATGAAGACAGAATTAGTTGATGTCTCCCCGACGCGGAAGGAGATCAAAATTGAGATCGAGCCGGAAGTCGTCCGCGAGACTATCGATCGCGTCAGCGACACCTATGCGAAACAGGTGAACGTTCCTGGATTCCGCAAGGGTCATGCACCGCGCTCCGTTGTCCGCACCAGATTCAAGAACGAGATTCGTACCGACGTCCTCCGCGAATTGGTTCCCGAAGCGGTCAACGAAGCAATCGTCAAACACGAGCTCGCCGCAATCGGTGAACCCGATGTTCATCTCGACGAACCAGACGCGACCAAACAGTTTGGCGAGGGTCCAATTGGGGTGCACGTTCATGTCGAGATCCTTCCGGACATTGAACTCAAGACATATCAAGGTCTGGAGGCCACGCGAACGGTTCAGCCGGTGAAGGATGAAGACATCGACCGCGTGATCGCAAACCTGCGCGAAGGCTCAGCGGCACTGCAACCCGTAGAAGATCGTCCCGCCGCAATTGGAGATACGCTAACCGCTGACTTCCAGGGTAAGTTCACTGACGCTCCTGAAGACGAAGACATCAATGTAAAGGATGTTGAGGTGGTACTCGGCGGCGAGGGCGTGCAGCAAGAGTTTACCGACAATCTGGTGGGCACCCGCGCCGACGAGCAGAAGAGCTTCACGGTTGTTTATCCGGAAGATTTTTCGTCAAAAGGGCTTGCCGGAAAGAAAGTTGACTACACGGCCACGGTTAGCGCTGTCCGAATTAAAGAGTTGCCCGAGTTGGATGATGAATGGGCGGGCAGCCTCGGCGAGGATATTGATTCTCTGGCAACGCTAAAAACAAAGGTCCGAGAGGACCTCGAGAAACGCGTGACTATGGAAGCAGATCACCGCGTGCGCAGTGAGTTGATGAAGACGCTGCTCGAAGATCATCCCTTCGAAGTTCCAGACACGCTCGTGGATCAGCAGACCAACTTTCGGATGGAGAATGTGGTGCGCGACATGATCGGTAGAGGCATCGATCCACGCGGCCAGGATCTTAATTGGGAGGGCGCCCGCGAAGAATTAAGG
>JBGTLE010000283.1:0-2981 GCA_041744295.1 Pyrinomonadaceae bacterium
TTCAAGCAGGTTGCCCCACGGGTCCGCAAAAAATGCGAGCCGCCTGCTGATACCAGGCAGGTTGAAAGCCTCGCCCACGATCCTTACCTTCCGTCGCTCAAGCTCCGCGAGTGTTTCGTCAACACTGGCGACGGTGAAACATAGATGATGGTAACCGGCAGGTCTTAAACTCTCGCCCAGATCGGAATACTCGGCTTTCGCATCGGAATAACCACGGTCGGTACTAACATCTAACATCCAGCCTCTGACATCTACCACCCATGCCTGAACTTCCGGACATCGTCGTTTACATCGAGGCTCTCGAACAGCGCCTTCTCGAACAGACACTCCAACGCGTGGTTATCACCGCGCCTTTCCTTCTCCGCACCGCGCTGCCGCCGATCCAATCCGTAGAAGGCAGAAAAGTCGTGCAGTTGCGTCGCATGGGTAAACGCATCTGCATCGGCTTTGAAGAAGACATCTGGCTGGTGTTGCATTTGATGATTGCCGGCAGACTGCATTGGAACGAAACCGCGAATCGCTCATCTCCGAAATCACGAACGGCTTTCGTCAAGGCTCCCAAAAACCGCCTGGCCACTTTTCAATTCCAGCACGGTACGCTTTCGTTAACAGAAGCCGGCACTCGACGTCGCGCTTCACTGCACGTGGTTTCCGGAAGTGAACTCGATCGGTTGGATCCCGGTGGTCTGGAGATCTTCGAAACCGATCTCGAAACGTTTGCAAAGGTCCTCACGTCTGCCAATCATACTTTGAAACGGGCGCTCACCGATCCGCGCATGTTTAGCGGCATCGGTAATGCTTACTCCGACGAAATTCTTTTCAATGCGCGTTTGTCTCCGATTGCGTTGACGCAAAAACTTAAGCGGGAAGAGATTGCGCGACTGTTTGCAGCTACGCGCGCAACGCTGACTGAATGGCTGGGGCTGCTCCGCGCAGAAACCAAAACGGGCAAAGAGAAAAAACCGGGTGGTGGATTTCCTGAGAAGGTGACCGCCTTCAGACCGGAAATGGCGGTCCATGGAAAGTACCAGGAGCCTTGCCGTCGTTGTGGCAACAAGATCAGGCGGATCCGCTATGCCTCAAACGAAACCAACTACTGCTCCCATTGCCAAACCGATGGGCAGCTGCTCGCCGATCGCGCTCTTTCAAGATTGCTGCGTTCAGACTGGCCGCGCACGGTCGAGGAACTGGAAGGACTTACTCGCAAGCAGGTGGATTAGCACCACAATCCGCGTGCTCTTTCGCGATAACTTTTGACGCGATGATGAAAGATCCGATTCCAATGATGCTTTGTTTGATTCGCGGCGGCGGGATCTCGTGACAACATAAACGAAAGTGAATGCCCGCTGGCACACCACGCGTTGTTGGAAAAAACTATCGGCAAATCAACTACGCCGGCCCGGAGGTCATCGGCCCAAGCCGCCCCCGAAATCTCTTCGCACTTGATCGAATAGTGCTCGATGCCGGTGAACACGCTACGCCAATAGCCGCCGAAGAGCGCTTTGTAAACGATCCCGCCGGCTTCGATGTAGACCCGATTCCCGCTAACGATTTGATAATTGATGCGGCCTAACAACTCGAGCAACAGACTGCGGTCGAGGACATCTGGATGCGAAGCAGATCGAGAGTTAGTCAGCGGTCCAGCTTCATTTGCATCGAGCAAGCTTTCGTCTATGCGCCAGATTTCTGGCTGGTATTTCTTGTAGTTCATGGAAGCGTTCACGAAACGTCCCTAGACTACTGATTTACTACCGCGTCGTTCAAGCTTTTTAGGAGCGCGGTGCTTGGACGCTGGGAAGCTGGTGGAACAGATTGCAGGTTGAAGAGGGGATCTAACCATCCACAGCTTACACAGACGACACAGTTTGAAAGAGACAAATGGAGATAGAAGCTGCGCGTTAGGCGTTCTAAGAATCTATTTCATCTGCGTAATCTGTGGATGTTTAGATCCCCTTCCTCAGTCAGACTTTCAATCTCGGAAGTTCTGCGTCGCCATCAATCCTCGAATCCCACCATCCATAATCCCAATACCAACGCGGCCAAACTGCGGTCGCAGGATGTTCGCGCGATGACCGGGCGAGTTCATCAGCCCCGTATGGGCCACCTCGACCGTGGGCGCTAGTGCGAGGTTCTCTCCGGCCGCCAGGAATGTCACCTTCGCCTCGCGAATCCGATCGAAAGGATCGCGGCCTTCTGGCGTTACATGTGCGAAGTATCCGCGCGCAAACATATCTGTTGAGTGCTTTCGTGCGACCCCGGTCAACTCAGGATCGGGCGCTAGCAGTTTCAGACCAGCCGCAACTCTCTCCCTGTTTACAAGCTGCAACATCTTTGCTTCCAGATCAGCCCGTGGCCGAGGCGCAACAACCGTGAAAGGCAGATCAACGCGCTCGTTTGAATCGGGCTCGACGGTGAGTAGGTTCAGTGTTCTGGCAATCGCATCGCCAAACACTGGGTGCAGCGCTGATTCCAACTGCGAAGAATAGACCGCGAGCCGGTTCACGATGCGGCTTTCGCTGGCACGCTCATGCAGACTGGCATTGAGGGGAATCGCTAACAACAGCGCAGAAATAATTGTTGCGGTAATTACGCCATTCGCCAGTCCCGGCACGAGTCCCAGCCCCTGATTCACCGGTCGCTCGTGAACATCCTGCGGCAGACGACGAAGGAGTAGATAACCGAGCAGATGAACCAGCACGCCTGTAGTTATGGCGATCAGAACGAAGGCGAGAGGCTGCGCCCAGGGTTGGGAAACCGTCGGCACGAGCCAACGCGCCAGCGGTTGATAGAAGCGCAGGCCGGCGCACAGACACAGGATCCAGCCAAGCAGATCTATCATGCCCAGAATAAAGCCGCGACGATAACCATTGAGCGCGCTCAATAGCACGACTAGAACGAGAACGACATCGATTATGTTAAGAGAAGTCATACAACTACATAGTGCGGAGCCTTTGGAGTGCGCCGACATGTCGGCGCTGTGT
>JBGTLE010000284.1:0-5368 GCA_041744295.1 Pyrinomonadaceae bacterium
CGAAGTTTGACTCTTGCGTAACTCGGTTCTGGTCCATCCAACGTGCGAGACCAACGACACTCGTCATGCCCAGCACAATGATTGCGCCCAGCAACAGGCTGCTGAATCCGGATTTGGAACGAGTAGTCATTTGAAGTTACGCCGCTTGAAGACGAGTGTCGCGGCCGCGAGCAGGACGGTTACGTAGATTACGGCGTACAAAGCCGCGACCAGCGCCGAGGAAACTGCCGGGACCTCGCCGTGAGCGGCCGGCGTGATAAAGGCGAAGTGGGAAAGATTAGGCAGTACGTAGTATAGGCCGGTGAACACCCAACGGGCCGCGCTTCCACCGAGCGAATTGGCGAAGGTCTTCAAGTCTGCACTGAAATGCCCGATCAGGAAGACGAAGAAGGTAAGTAGCGCAGAAAGCGCAGGAGATGAGAAAGTTGAGAAGAGAAGTGCTGCCGCCGTCAGGATAGCAAGTTCGAGATAAAGCAACAGAATTGTGGGCCAAATCCTCAGCGCCAGTGGATTCCACCCGCGCGTGACATAAACAAGCGCCAGCGACACGCCGAGTCCCATCACTATCACGTTAACCAGTAATGTGAGGCAAAGTCCTAGATACTTACCCAGCAGGAACTCACCACGCCCAATCGGCTTTGAAAGAATTGCGTAGAGCGTCCGGCGCTCAATCTCTTTGTAGACCAGTCCCACGCCCACGAAGATCGCAATGAATAGACCAAAGAGCAGAATTGCACTCAGGCCAAGGTCGATAATGATCTTGGTTTCCTGTCCGCCGGATAGCTCGCCCAGAAAAATCGCGCTGCCGATTAGCACCAACGCAAACAGGACGAGATTGTAGAGGACGCGATCGCGCACGGCTTCGCGAAACGTGTTGCGGGCGATGCTGAAGACGCGTTTCCAGACAGGGGAGCGTTCGAGGGCAGATTCGGTTCGCGCGAATGCTGCGGCTGTTTCTTCCATTGTCAGCGACTAGGTATGTGTTGTTTCAAGTAAGAGATTAAGCGAAGTGAAAATAGCGAAATCAAAATAGCACATGACGCAACAGTGCGGCAGGTGCCATATTCCTGAGTAGTACTCCGCACAGTCCAAAAAAATTGCGGGGCTGAGGCGTGAAGCCCAGCCCCGCTGTCGGAGAGGAGATTGAACTGAGTGAGTTAGTTCAAGACTGAACCAGTAACTGTACGAGCGTCGTCGGCCGTGCAGGTAGGTGCGGTATCGGTGAGGTTGTAGTACATGACGCCCTTTTCGTTCGTGTAAAAACTGCGTGTACCTGTGGCCGATATGCCGGTGAAAACTGAGGGCTGGCCCGTGGCATCAAATGCCGGAGACGTTGGACCCGCGACTGCATCAGTCGCAAATAGATAACCGCTCTTCGGAGTTGTACCACTCGCGGCGAGGACGGTGTCGATAAGTCCCTGGCTTGCCAAGTCTGCCAAGTCCCCATAGGAACCCGCTCCGGCTGTCGCCTGGTAAGTGGCTTCAGAGCTGAAAATGATACGCATCGACGAGAGAGCTGAGCCTTCGTTCGCGGCGCGTCTGGAAGAGAGAAGATTCGGTATTGCGATGGCGGCGATGATTCCGATAATCGCGACCACAATGAGCAACTCTATCAAAGAGAAGCCCTCTTGGCGTTTTGTCATATTCATTGTTGGTTTGCTCCTTAAGAGAATTGACTCAAGAGTTTCGCGATTGGGTTTCTGGGACTTAATAATTTGCGGAGACGAGGGGGCCCGTCTCCGCAGTAGTAAGCAGACCCGCGCGAAACTAGTTCAACACGGTGCCGGTGACTGTGCGTGCAGCAGTCGCCGTGCAGGTTGGCGCAGCGGCGGCCAGGTTGAAGTACATGACGCCCGACTCATTCACGTAAAAGCTGCGGGTACCAGTGGCGGTAACGCCCGTGTAGACGGCTGGAACGGCGGTCGCATCAAAAGCGGGAATACCGGTCACGGCTACGGCCGCGGCGTTGAAGTTATAACCGCTTTTTGGAGTGGCAGCGACGGCGCTAGCAACCACAACTGTATCGATCAGGCCCTGTGTTCCGAGATTGGCCAAGCTGCCATAAGCGCCGGCGCCCGCGGTTGCCTGGTAGGTTGCTTCCGCGCTGAAGATAACGCGCATGGTGGCGAGAGCCGAGCCCTCATTAGCCGCGCGACGTGACGAGAGGAGATTGGGGATGGCGATGGCGGCGATGATGCCGATAATCGCGACGACGATGAGAAGTTCGATAAGTGAGAAGCCCTCTTGGCGTTTCGTTTTCATGCTTGTATTAGCTCCTTAGAAATGTGGGTTAACGTTTGTTCGCGCCACCGGCTGTCGTCCTCACGATATCTGCCGCGCAGAACGCGATGTGTCGCGGACTCATTTACAAAGCCTGTGCCACTAAGGCATGAGCACCGAAGTCCACGAAAACCAAGGCACTTTTGAGCTTTCGTTGGTATGAAAGGTTTCTTGCGAAGGCCGGCTGACAATTAGTGGCAGGTGGCGAATGACGCTTTCCGTCAACAGCGCGGTTAAGCTTTGCCTCAAAAGTCATGTGCCGCCTCACATCTGGCGGCAAACCCGAAGTTACGCCAACGTCCGACTTTTAGCGGGCAAACTGAGAGGTGAAGACGGGCAGCGGGCTATCCGGGAAGGCCCATCAGGATTCTTTCTCGATACTTTTGATTAGAGGATTATTGCTCGCCAGCTCCGGCCGCCAGCTCCGTTTCGTCGTCGTCGCGGCGTCGCGGCGCAGGATCGGTGGCTCGCCGACGAGGCGTCGAATCTGGACCACGGCGTTCGTCACGCATATGAGCGGTGAGCGCGCGGATGCCGTGTTTGTCGAGCAGGTGCCGCAGCGATCTTACTGACAAACTCAAAAGTTCAGCCGCGTTGGTTTGGCTTCCGGAGGTTCGGCGTAAGGCTTCCAGAACGTAAGTCTTTTCCAGTTGGTCCAGGTGCGCAGTGAGGTGAATTCCTTCATCAGGAAAATCGAAACTGTCTGCTACACGATTAGGATTGAAGTTAGTGATTCTATCCGGCAAGCGTTCAGGCTGAATTGCGTCGGTTGTTTCCAATGCGACCGCGCGCTCGATAGTGTGTTCCAACTCGCGAACGTTGCCCGGCCAGGTGTAGTTCTCCAGCAGCCGCAAGGCAGAATCGGTAATCTTAACGTCTCGGCCGGTCTGCCCGCAGAACTTGCGGACAAAGTGTTCGGACAGTTCCGGAATGTCCTCGGTGCGTTCGCGTAGCGGCGGCAACTCGATTGGTATTACTGAAATTCGGTAAAAGAGGTCTTCGCGAAACGTCCCATCCTTCACCATACTCGCGAGATCCCGATTGGTGGCGGCAATCACGCGTGTGTCAACCTGTGTTTCTTCCGTGGCTCCGACCGGCCTCAGTTTTCGTTCCTGCAAAACGCGCAAGAGTTTCACTTGCATGGCGGGGGACATCTCGCCAATCTCGTCGAGGAAGATCGTGCCGCTATTGGCCGCTTCAAACAGCCCTTTGCGGTTTGCGGTCGCGCCGGTGAATGAGCCCTTCACGTACCCGAACAGTTCCGACTCGAGCAACGTTTCAGTAAAGGCGCCGCAGTTGATCGAGACGAAAGGTTTCTCGGCACGAGGACTCAAGTCGTGAATGGCGCGGGCGACCAACTCTTTTCCAGTTCCCGACTCGCCAGTCACCAGCACTGTGGAAGGAACCTGGGCCACCGTATCGATCATTTGATACAGCGCCTCCATCCTCCCCGAGTGGCCGATTATGTTGCCGACTTGCCCGCGACTCCGCTGGCCGTGGATCAGTACCTTGTTCTCTTCGAGCAGCGCTTCCTTCTCTTTGACGAGCGATACTTTTGAAAGTGCGCGCGCGACTACCTCTTTTAGAAGATCATTATCGAAAGGCTTCTGAACAAAGTCGTAAGCACCCAGCAGGAAGGCCTCGCGCGCGGTATCGACATTAGCGAAGGCCGTCATCATGATCAGCTCAACCGACGGCAGCAGCGTACGCACGGCCCGCAGCAGTTCAATGCCGTCCATGTCCGGCATTCTGATGTCCGAGATGATGAGTTCAACTGGCTCGGTGCGAAGCTGAGCGAGGGCGTCATTGCCACTCGAGGCGACCCGAACCTCGTGCCCTTCGCGCTGGAGCAGGTGCGTCAGAAACTGGCGCATCCCTAGTTCATCGTCGACGATAAGTAGCTTGGACATGAATAAAGATGTCGGATGTTAGGTGCTGGATGTTAGTCCGATTATGAAATCTCAAATCGAGATCTCGGATTCTAGTTCGGTTGCGCGTGTTGCGAGCCGTTTTGGCTTATATCTGCCGACTCAGTTATCTCTGAGTCAGGCAGCTCGATTGAAATTGTTGTGCCACTTCCCTCACGACTGCGGACGTTGATTGTACCACCATGATCGCGAATGATTTGATAGACAATTGAGAGTCCGAGACCGGTGCCTCCGGTGGTCGACGAGAACGGTTCAAACAGATGCTCGACCTGCTGTGGCGACATTCCCCGGCCCGTGTCCGAAAAGACTATACGCAGCCGATTGTGGGAATTTTTTTGCACGGTTGCGCGCAACGTCCCACCGGTTGGCATCGACTGCAAAGCATTCCGCGCGAGATTCCAAAACACCTGGCGCAACTGCTCGGCATCGGCATCGGCAAACAGCGGACCGACGGGAATCTCATCTTCGATCACTTGCTGCTCAAGCACTTCCGGACTGTGACGAAGCAGCGTAAACGTCTCTTGCAGCAACTCGCCGACATCCACTTGCATATGCACTATGGAACGCGGCCGGGCATAGTTCAAAAAATCGCCGATGATTCTGTTGAGTCGGTCAGACTCGCGCAGGATTATCTCCATCAATTCAGTCTGTGACGACTCTGCTTCCATTTCCGACCGCAGCATTTGAATCGAACCGCGCATCGCCGCTAGTGGGTTCCGAATCTCATGCGCGATTGAGGCCGCCATCCGACCGATCGCCGCCAATCGATCCTGACGTCGCGAGGTCTCTTCGAGGGCACGGATGTGCGTCAGATCCTGAAACGTGATCACGGTTCCAGTGGTTTCTCCCTGCTCAGAAAAGAGCGGTGAGATGGTGAATCCGAGTCGCAAACGCAGCCCTTCAGCAGTCAGGCAATCGGCTTCGAATCGTGGACTGGCTTCACTGCGACTGGCTGCCTGCAGAGATAAACTGGTGTGTTCCCGCAACTCTCCGAAGAAAATTGAGGCGTCCTGGCCGCGCACGTCCTTTTCGTTGTAACCGGTGATCTCTTCGGCAGCGGCATTGAAGGTATAGATGTGACCCTGTAAGTCGGTGGTCACGACCCCGGAGCGGATCGACTCAACAATCCTTTCGTGCAGGGCGCGAAGATTTGCCAGCGA
>JBGTLE010000285.1:0-29182 GCA_041744295.1 Pyrinomonadaceae bacterium
TATAAAAAGCCTCTCAAAAAAGATAGAGTCAATTCGTGGTTAATCGTGTTGGTGACTGATTTCCGGTTCGCTCTCGTTGTTAACCAGGAATACCTACATTTGATGCATGGCATTCTAGCTTGCGGCAAGTGCTGTTGAAAATACGTTGACCGGATTGTCATTGGATGGGTCTACAGGGTAAACAACCCTTCCTCACCTGCAAATTTATTTGACGGGCAATCTCATCAGTCCCTCAACATGTGAAAAACAATCTCGGGTGTTAGAATCAGTTTCAAACCGCAAGATGAATGAACAAGCCTTCAAAACACTTGAATACGATCTGCTCTGCGAACTGTTAGCGCGAAACGCCCAAACGCCAATGGGCAGAGCCCGTGTCGATTCGCTGGCGCCAATTGACCAACGGCAGGCCTTAGAAGAGTCCCTCGCGGCTGTTTCCGAGTGCGTCCAACTTCGGAATCGCGGCGTGTCGTGGTCTTTTAGTGAACTGCCCGATCCCCGCAACCAAATCAGTCTGTTGCGCGTGGAAGGTTCGACGCTAGAGCCGATTGCGATTCTCGAAATAGCGCGTCTTTGTGAACAGGCGATGTCGGCACGCGCTTCGATTCTCGCAGAGCGCGAACAGTCGCCTACTCTTTGGCAAGTCGTAGCCGATCTCCCTCGCGAGATGAGCAGCCTCATAGCCCGCATCTCCAGCAAGATCTACCCAAACGGCGAACTGGATGATCGCGCCAGTCCTGAACTCGCTCGGATTCGTCATGAGATTTCCCGGCTCCGCTCAAGCATCACGCGCTCGCTTGAGAGTCTGATGCGACGGTCGGAAGAGGCAGTCCAGGATGAGCTGGTAACCGTGCGCAATGATCGGTTCGTCATTCCGGTGAAAGCGGATCATCGCACTCGCATCCAGGGCGTGGCCCATGGCTTTTCATCGTCGGGCGCGACCGCCTTTGTCGAACCAATGGAGACCGTCGACGCGAATAACGAACTGCAGAACCTGCGTGAAGTTGAGCAACGCGAGATTTTTCGCATCCTCTCCTCGCTGACTGAAGAATTGCGGGCTAGTCTGCCGGCAATCCAGTTGGCTGCGACCGCAGTCGCTGAATTGGATTTCGTTAACGCAAAGGCGGTCTTTCATCAAAAGTTCAATTGTGTAATTCCAACAATTGCCGGGGGTGCCCTTGAAACGCGGCTGGATCTGGTCGCTGCTCGTCATCCTTTGCTTGAAGAGAATCTGCGCGCGACCGGCGGTCGTGTTGTCCCAGTGTCGTTCACGCTGGATGCAGAACACGACTCGATGGTGATTTCAGGAGCGAACGCAGGTGGTAAGACGGTCGTTCTCAAAACTGCCGGCTTGATTTCGTTGATGGCTTTATCAGGTTTGCCGGTACCTGCGGTTTCCGCGTCCATCCCGTTTTATTCAACAATCCTGGCCGACATCGGCGATCATCAATCGCTTGCAGCCAACCTCTCGACCTTCACATCGCACATCGCAAATATCTCGCGCATGATCGTCCTTTGTAAGGCGCCGGCGCTGGTGCTGCTTGATGAGGTAGGAACCGGAACTGATCCGGAGGAAGGCTCAGCGCTTGGAGTTGCCGTCGTGGCCCACTTTCGCAAAGCCTGCGGCGCCCAGGTAATGGCCACTACGCATTACAGCGGACTGAAAATGTATGCGGGAAACGAGCCGGGCGTACTGAATGCGAGTGTCGAGTTTGATGAAAAGACTTTGCAGCCCACGTACAGATTGTTGGTTGGCCTTGCCGGAGCGTCGTCTGGGTTAGCGATTGCCAGGCGGTTTGGAGTTCCTGATGAGATCGTCGATGCGGCGCTGACGCAGGTGAAAGACTCGTCGCTTCAAGCTACGGAATACTTGAACCGCATTAAGCGTGAAGCTGAAAAAGCCGAAGCATTAGGCCGGGCGTTAACTGAAGAACGCGCGGCGGTGGCGGACAAATTCAGCTCGCTTGAGAAAGAGGCGGCGCGGCGCGAGCGTGAACGCGAGACCGCATTCCGCAGTTCGCTGGAAAAGACGGTCCAGGATCTGGAGCAACGCGCGCGCGAATTAGTGGCGACAATTCAGGATCGTTCTGAGCGGCTGAAGGTCGAGCGAGAAGCACAGCGACGCGTTTCTGAACTAAAACGCGAAGCCCAGAAAGCGGCAAACTCATCGCGCGGGCGAGAAGCTATTGCCAAATCGGCGTCTGCGAGCGCCGGCGACCGCGATGTGCGAATTATGCGCGACGGGTTGCAGGTCAAGCGTGGGAAAGCGATCGAGGCTGAAGGCCCGCCTGCGCAGCTCGAACCGGAATACGTATCCGCTGCTCCTCGCGAAATCGCGATCGGCGACAAGGTCAGGCTTCGCTCTTTTGGAACAATTGGTATTGTCGATCAGATCAAAGACGGTCAAGCGGAACTTCGTGTCAAATCACTGCGCATGAGAGAAAGCCTCGCCAATCTTGAATTACTGGAAGCCGTTCCGCCGCCGAAGAAAGAGAGCGGCCGGTTCATGAAACTACGGCCGACGCAGAGTGCTGAAGTAAATCGGAAAGGTAGCGGTGAAGGTCCGCGTGCAGAGCTAAATTTAATTGGGCGAACGACTGATGAAGCTGTCGATGAGGTAGACAAGTTTCTCGATGAGGCGGTGATGAACGGACTCGGAGAAGTGCGAATCGTGCATGGACACGGGACTGGCGCTTTGCGCCGTGCGATTGGCGATATGTTGAAGCAGCATCCACACGTCGAACGCTCGCTACCGGCACCGCAGAACCAGGGCGGTACGGGAGCCACGTTGGTGGAGTTGAAGCAATGAGGGGGAGTTTGGATTCACGAGACTGGAAACTCGCCCATCACCCTTGTGTGACCGCTCCAATTTCTTAATGCGATACCCCCAAACATTCATCGACGACTTACGCCGGCAATCCGACATTGTCCGCGTCGTGCAGGACTACGTCTCGCTAAAGAAGAAGGGCGCAAATTGGATGGCGTGCTGCCCTTTTCACAAAGAGAAGACGCCGTCGTTTTCCGTGAGCCCTGCTAAAGAGATCTTCTACTGCTTTGGTTGTCACAAGGGCGGTTCGGTTTTCAACTTCGTGATGGAGATCGAACGGGTGGCTTTTCCGGAAGCGATTAAGATCGTTGCAGAGAAGAGCGGTGTTCCTTTGCCGGCAGTCGTCGAGGACAGTCGTTATGAAGCACGTAGGAATGAGATTGACGACGTTATCCAGCTTAACAAGTGGGCGTTGGAATGGTGGGAGCAGCAACTGGAACAGGGCCCGCCAGACGCGAAAGTCGCTCGAGAGTATTTGCAGAAACGCGAGATTACCGACGAAACGAGAAGGACTTTTCGACTTGGCTATGCACCGGACAGTTGGGACGCCATGTCGTTCTACTTGAAACAACAAGGCGCAAACCAACATCAAATAGAGCAGAGCGGGCTCGTCGTCAAAAAAGAAGATGGCAAAACCTACGATCGTTTTCGCGGACGGCTCATCTTTCCAGTTTTTGACGTTCAAGGCCGGCCGATCGCATTTGGCGGCAGGGCACTCAAGGCGGACGATAATGCCAAGTACATAAACTCGCCGGAGACCGCGGCGTACGTTAAAGGCCGGAACCTGTTTGGCTTAAATCTCACGCGCGACGAGATTCGGCGAGCGGAATACGCCATTCTCGTGGAAGGATTTCTCGACCTGATCATCCCGTATCAGTTCGGAGTTAAGAACGTTGTCGCTAGCTTGGGAACCGCATTAACGCCCGAGCAAGTGAAACTATTAGGCCGGTTTGCGCGTAAGGTCGTAGTCAACTATGATGGTGACCGAGCGGGTGTGCAGGCGGCAAAGCGGGCAATAGAAATCCTTCTGGCAGAAGAGCTTGAGGTCAAGGTCCTGGTGCTTCCGGACAACTCAGATCCGGATGAATTCATCAGAAAAGCCGGGGCGATTGAGTATCAGCGGCGGCGTAGAGAGGCACAACCCCACATACAATTCGTGATCGATCAAGCTGTACGGGATCGCAATCTTCTTAATCCGGCTGAGAAAGAAGCCGCGGTTGATGATGTGCTTCCGTACGTTCGTGCTGTCCGCAGTCGGATTCAAAAGCGCGAGTATTTTGACATTGCGATGGATGCTTTGCGTATCGGTGATGCGCCGCTACGACGAGAGCTTTGGCAGTCGGTAAGGGTGAGCACAGGCGTTCCCCACCAGGCCGCGCACGGTGTGATTCAGCGCAGTAGCCAGGTCAAGCCAACGGTTGCTGAGGAGCGACTTTTGGAACTGCTCTTTACAGATGAAGTCGTTCGCCAAACGATCCTGCCGAAGTTGGAAGATGATGATTACGTCGGACTTCCCACGGCGACGATTTTTGCCGCCCTCGTTGAATTGGACAGGGAAGGCGGCGATCTCGATTTTCAGACGCTCAGCGACCGCACTGGTGGCGATGAAGTTGCCGCTGAGCTTTTGCCAATGCTTTTGATGAGTGAGGTGCCGGAAAAGGCGGACGACAGGCTGCTCAATGCCGAGCGATGCCTTGACCGTCTGAGGTTGATGAGAATCGACCGTCGCATAGATGAGCTTAAAGCAGAGATGGCCGACGCTCAACGAGCCAATGATGATGAGAAGTTGGCCCGTATTTCTATTGAACAGGTTGAACTGACCCGACTCAAGGTTGCGCTGCTGCCAAAGGCAGAAGCAATGCACCCGGGCAATTGAGTTTTGACTGACTTGCAATTTACGAAGGTGGAACTCGTTCTTAGAAGTGCGGTTTCCAGAAAGTTCTTATTTGTAAGTCTAACGTACTGGAGCAGATATAAGTGAGTATTGAAGATAAAGATCGTGATGATGTGATGGAGCGGCTGCTGGAGTTGGGTGGCGACAAAAAGTATCTGACTTTTGATGATTTGAATCGTGAGTTGCCGGACAATGTCGTGTCTCCGGACGATATCGAGGACGTCCTACAGAAACTCGACAGTTCTAATATTCCGGTTGCTGATTCGGACGAGTCGTTGCTGGCGCAGGCCGCCGCGGTTGTTCCTGATGACGATGACGAGTCGATGGACGAGGACGTCGAACTCGATTTGTCAGCCGGAGCGCTGGAAAAGACGAACGATCCGGTGCGTCTCTATTTGCGTGAAATGGGTGTCGTTCCGCTTCTAACTCGCGAAGGCGAAGTTGCCATCGCGAAAAGAATAGAGCGAGGACAGCTTAAGACCCAAAAGTCGATCGCGCGCTCACCGATTGCCGTTAAAGAGTTAATCCGCATAGGCGAAGATCTCGAAGCGGGAAATGCGAACATCCGCGAGGTCGTGCTGTTTTCAGAGCAGGCCGAGTTAACCGGCGAGGACGACAAAGCGGAAGAATATCGCGCCTGGACGGTCGAGGGGATTCAGAATATTAAGAAGCTCTTTAAGCAGGGACTCAAAGAGTGGGAGAAACTTCGCGCCGAACAAAAACTCACGCGCGGTAAGAAGAGTAAGAAACTTATGCGGCTCCGGCGGCGAGTTGCGCGGTTGCGGTTGGAGATAGCGCAGGAGATCGGTCGCCTTAGCATGACCGAGCGCGCGCGGCAGCGGCTCATTAATTCAATTCGTAGTGTGCAAAAAGAAGTCCGCGACGCTGAGCGCGAGATAGAGAGTTTTAACGAGAAACTCACTAAGAAGCGCATCAAACCAGACGATCAGAAGGAATACAAACGCCGCATTTCCGCCGCCAAGAAACGCCTGCAGCAGATTGAGATTGATCAGAATATTAGTCCGGTCGAGATTAAGCGATCGTTGCAGTCAATCGTTATCGGTGAGCAGCAGACGGGACAAGCCAAGCGCGAACTAGTCGAGGCGAATCTTCGCCTGGTAGTTTCGATTGCCAAGAAATACACCAACCGCGGCCTTCAGTTTTTGGATCTGATTCAGGAAGGCAACATCGGATTGATGAAAGCGGTAGACAAGTTCGAGTGGCGCCGCGGCTACAAGTTTTCGACGTATGCGACCTGGTGGATTCGACAGGCCATCACGCGCGCTATTGCTGATCAGGCGCGCACCATTCGTATCCCTGTCCACATGATCGAGACGATCAACAAACTGATTCGCACTTCTCGGGCTTTGGTTCAGGAGTTAGGTCGCGAGCCCACCAGTGAAGAGATCGCCAAGAAGATGGACATCCCGGTGTCCAAGGTCCGCAAAGTATTGAAGATTGCGCAGGAACCAATTTCGCTGGAAACGCCAATCGGAGAAGAAGAGGATTCTCACCTTGGGGATTTCATCGAGGACAAGTCGATCTTGAATCCGGCTGACGCAGTTGTTGCTTCTAACCTGCGCGAGATTACTGACGAGGTCCTGGCGACTCTGACGCCTCGCGAAGAGAAGGTAATCAAAATGCGTTTTGGTCTGGGCACCAGTGGCTCCGAGCACACGCTCGAAGAAGTGGGCCAGCATTTCGCCGTTACTCGCGAGCGTATTCGTCAGATTGAAGCAAAGGCGCTCCGTAAACTGCGACATCCGTCTCGTTCACGTAAACTCAAAGCCTTTCTTGACGGAGCGCAAAGATAATTAATCAGGCTTCCTCGGAGCGACCCGATTACAATGCCAAGAGGGCGCGGAACAGTTGAATGTTCCGCGCCCTCTTTGCTCATCTTCGTACCGGATCTATTTGAACGTCAAGAACGGCGTGCTCTTCGCAGTGTGATCAAACTCGTACTGATAGGTATATCCCGGAAACTCGATAGGCCATGCATACTGAACGCGCACCTCGACCCGATTGTCCCGTTGCGCCGGAGTGATTGAGGCGTCCTGCGGGATGCCGTATTCCGGTAAGCTCTTGGTCAACTGATCTCGTACCCAGGTAGGTTGATAGCCTTGAGTAGCGGCTACGTCCACGTTGTGTTGCATCAGATCCTTGAATTGGTAAGCCTGGTAGGCAACGGGAAGGAATCGATAGCCGATAAAGGCTATGCAGCCCAGGACTACCATTACCAGGATGAATTTCAGTTGTGCGCTTCCGCGCTCACGATTCCTGGAAAGTTTACTCATAGTAAATCCTCATCTTGCTACTTCCATCTTTAGAGCCCGACGGAGTGCCAACTTCAAGTCGCGTCGCGCAAACTCTTTCCCACTGACGATTCGTGGCCGGCCTATTCCTTCCAACAAAACCCATTGCACGGACCCTGACACGCTCTTCTTATCATGAGCAATCGCTTCGAGAATATCGTTCTCGTCCAAGTCGTCTGTGCGCGGCAGGCGGCCGCACTGTCTTACTGCTTCGCGCAACAACTCTAACTCCGCTGCAGGCAGCATTCCCAGATGTTTTGAAAGTTCGCCCGCGACCAACATCCCAACGCCGACGGCTTCGCCATGCCTGAATCGTTTATATCTGGTCACGGCTTCCAGCGCATGGCCGGCGGTGTGGCCGAAATTCAATATGCGACGTGAGCGACGATCGCTTCGATCACGATCCTCACGTTCGTCACCTTTGACGACGGCGGCCTTGAAAGCGCAATGAGCGGCAATCATTTTTACTAATGGAAGCGACATTAGTGTGACGCTGCTCGAGTTCAGCTCGCCAAGCACACGCCGCGTTTGGTTGAACAGCGGCTTGCCGGAGACCACACCTTGCTTAACGCATTCACAAAGACCTGCCACCAATTCGCGTCGCGGAAGGCTTTGAAGAGTTCGAACATCGCTGAGGACTCCTGCGGGTTGATGGAAAGCACCCACCAGGTTCTTTCCCGTTTTCAGATTTACGGCAGTCTTACCGCCAACGGCGGAATCAATCTGCGCCAGCAAAGTTGTGGGCACTTGAATAAACGGCAGACCTCGCAGATAAATCGCTGCGGCAAAGCCCGCCACATCGCCAACCACCCCGCCTCCCAGTGCGAGGATTCCGTCTGATCGCTCGAAGTTTTCATTGCTGAGGAAACTGATCAGGTTCTGGATTGAGTTCAGAGACTTGGCTTGTTCTCCGTCCCTTAAGAGGCAACTTGAAACTTCGAAGCCGGCAGTTCTTAAACTAAGAACCGACAGCTGACCATAAATTTCAAAGACCGTCTTGTTCGAGATTACTGCTATCCGACGGGCATGAGGTCCTAGCCAACGGCGCGCATCGTTTCCAACATTTTCGATAACACCAAAGCCAATCTTAATCTCGTACTCGCTACGTGGGGCTTTTGTTCTGACCCGGAGCCTTTGCACTTATCCAGAGACCTCCAGTGGCGATCAAATTGGCTGGTCGACTATCAGCTTTGAACTTAGCTCTTCAAAGCCAATGCAGGAGGTCGAAATTGTAACATGCGGACTGTTTGGGAATTTGCGAGCCGGGAAGGGTCTAAAGAAAAGCGAATGGGCGCGACAAACGTGGGAGTACGTCGCGCCCATTCATATTCGTGGTCACTGTCCTCACCCCAGCAACCACTTGAGACGGAGGATCCACCAACCGTCTCTCTTGCCCCACAATATACATCGCAACGCGTGTGCCGTGCAAGTAGCGACGCTGAAACAAATAACGTTGATGAAAAGCTTAGATTTCTCTATGAAGCAAAGGCCACGGTGTACTCAGGTTCATTGATCAGCGTGTAGATTTTTCCAGCCCGCCGTGTAGGAATTGCACTCCGCGAGGTACTTCAAGCGAGTTCTCGTCTTATTACGTCGGCGATCTTGTCTGCGTAGGCTTCAATCTCGGATTGGCTTTGGCCTTCGAGCATGATTCGAGCGAGCGGCTCAGTTCCCGAATAACGCAATAGCGTTCTGCCCTTTGCACCCAACTTGTTCTCAATCTCTTCCACAAGCTGCCGAACCGGAGGGACTTCAGAAAAGGGCACCTTCTCTTTTACCCGCACGTTTAGCAGTATCTGCGGGTAGTGCTCCAAACCTTCTGTCAATTCGCGAAGACTCTTGCCTTCTTCCTTCATCGCTCGGATCAGGTACAAGCTGGTAATCATTCCATCGCCTGCCAGGCTGACGCTGGGAAGGATCACGTGACCGGATTGCTCACCGCCGAGGCTGGCGCCGGAACTCAACAGTTTGTCGAGCACATACTTATCGCCCACGTCCGTTCGCACCAGCTTAATGTCTCGCGAGGTTAAAGCCAACTCAAGCCCAAGGTTGCTCATTACCGTCGCCACGACCAATGACCTCGCTAATTTGCCACGTGCCTTCAGATAGTTCGCCAGCACCCATAACGTTGCATCTCCGTCAACGTAATTGCCGTCGCTATCCACAAAAAGGGACCGATCCGCATCGCCATCGAACGCGACGCCGAGATCAGCTCGTTCAGCTATAACAGCTTGCGCGAGCACGTCAACGTGCAGCGAGCCGCAATCCAGGTTGATGTTCCGTCCGTCTGGATTGTTGTTGATCGGAACTGCGACTGCGCCAAGGCGTGCAAGCAATTGAGGCGCAAGCGTTGATGCCGCGCCATTCGCACAATCCAAAACCACTTTGAGTCCAGTGAGCGACAGGCCTTTGCCGATCGCATCTGCCAGAAAATCGAGGTAGCGCGTTTGCAACGAGTCGCTCGAAGGCTCCTGATCTACGTCCTTGTTGTCGGGAGGCTGATTTCCATTAGCATCTTCTCTCTTCGCGTAAATGTCCGCCTCGATCAGTCTCTCCGTTTGTCCGCCCAGCTTCTGTCCTGAGGGTGAGAAGATCTTGATACCGTTATCGACGAAAGGATTGTGAGAAGCGCTGATCACAATTCCCGCATCGGCCGGAAGAGTACGAGCCAAATAGGCCACGCCTGGGGTTGTGATCACTCCGGCGCTAAGGCATTCGGCGCCTGTTGACCGAGCACCTTCCAAGAGCGCCTGCTCAAGCCATGGGCCTGATTCTCGGGTGTCTCTTCCGATCAATATTAGTGGGCTTCGTCCCGCGTTCTCTCTTAAGTGGACAGCAAGGGACGAGCCGACAATGCGCATTGTCTGCGCGTCAAGCGGGAACACTCCTGCTTCACCGCGCATACCATCCGTGCCAAATAGGTTTTTCATGAATGGAAGGAATCGAAGGAATCTTAGTGGAATGCGGCAGAATTAGAACTCACGCGCAAGTGCCTGGCAGGCACGGAATTCTGGGGGCGGCTGGCGAATGAATCGATCGATCTTGCGCTTCGTCGCTCTCCTATCTGGACGGATACGTCCACAGCCGAATCAAGTGCCTCCACCTTTTGGTCGGAGAGATCGATGGAAACTTGCGACACCGTAAAGCTTTCTTTCTTGCCATCGACCGAGATCGCCTCGGTTGGTACCTTTTGCAAAACATTCACGTGACTGGCGGGTCCTCGAACCCTAACTACTGCCGGCGTTGGTTGAGTTGAATAGACCTCATAACCTTGAGCTGCCTGTCCAATGATTCGGACCTCAACCGGGAGTTGAATTTCCACCGAAGGTTCCAGGTGAACTGACACAGTGCCCGGTTGGAATGACTCAACCTTGATTCCGTCAGGCAGCGCGATCCCGACCTTTTCCGGGGACAGCCTGATAACGCGTTCACCGGCACGATGGTCACGCAAGTCCACCGTCGCAACCAGGTCCGGGAATTTAAGATTGTCCAACTTGCTTTTTCTACCAGTGAGCAATACTTCAACTGTCTTCGGCGGATCGTTTCCGATGGCAAGATTCGGGGGATGGAGAAAGTTCAACTGCACTTCAGCTCGTATCGTAATCGGATTGTTTTCACTCGAGACAGCCACCCACATGAACAGAGTTATGCCTAATGCCAGGAGTTTAAGGCCGAGGTCTTCGACAAAGAGCTTTCTGAGCCAACGTTCAACCATACTCGGAGGTGCCGGAACATCGGCATCAGCGGGTTCATCTATGTCTTGAAAGGGCATACTTTTTTAGGAATGACAGTCAAACCGGGAACATCGTCAGATGGAGACAATTTCTTCAGCCTCGGCTTCGGCTTCCTTGAGCCTCTGGCGGTCCTTGCCTGGGCCACGCTTCGCTTCCAGCGCTTCAAAGATCGCCGCCCGCAATCGTGGCGCATCAAGGCCGCGCTTGATCTGGCCTCGCTGAACGAAAGAGATTAGTCCAGTCTCTTCAGAAACTACGACGGCGACCGCGTCCGTGTCTTCGGTAACACCGATGGCCGCACGATGACGGGTGCCGAGTTCTCTGGACAGCAGCGGATTAAGCGTGAGCGGCAGGAAACAAGAGGCCGCGGCAATTCTATGGCGACGCACCACTACCGCTCCGTCGTGAAGTGGCGTAGCCGGATTAAAAACGCTGACGAGTAGATCGTAACTAAGCTCCGCATCCATCTTCACGCCGCCTTCCGAAACATTCTTCAGACCGATATTGCGTTCGATCACGATCAGCGCTCCGGTCTTGGTCGAGGCAAGCGTCGTCGCCGCCAACACGATCTCGTCGTATGCCCCTTCACCGAATTGCCCGCGATATTGGCGACTGAAGGGCATTCGAACACGGTTGCCGACTGTGGTTAACGCTTGTCTTATTTCGGCTTGGAAGAGAACGATGATCGCGACGCCGATGTAAACCAGGCTGTTGCCGAGAACGAATTCGAGAGTAGCCAGGTCTTGTCGAACAGCGATCCAATTCAGGAGGGCAAGGGCGCCGATTGCGGCGGCCATGGGTGCGGCGCGGGTTCCACGAACGAGTTTCAAAACTGCATACACGAGCAAGAACACCAGAATGATGTCCACGATACTTCGTGGCTCACCAAGTCTTCCCAGGTACTCCGTGTATGGCAGTAGTAGCAGCATCTCTTGACTTAAGTCTTGCGATTCCGGATTTCCGACTTAGAGGCGGCAATTTAGTTTTCCTTAAACCGTGGCCAAACATCGTTTCTACGCCGTTTGTAACATCGATGAAAACTTTGTGTCTGGATGAAAGCTCAATTCGGATTATCCCGAAAAAGGTAAGTTGTGGCAATGATTTGCAGTGAGATAAGTTTTGAAGGGAGTAAAAGAGAGCAAGGTCGAGATCAGAAGCGTTAAGCTGTTTCAACGAACACGGCGTGACTTACAAGCAGCGCATTTTGCGTGCTCGTACGGCCAGGTTCCCCAGGCTCAAGGTCTGCAGTGAGCGTGTGTCATAGTCGCCTTCACCGCCGCTTTATTCTTCCACTTTGCAAAAAGCCGATAAGATCGCCGTTGTCATTTACAACCGCGAGGGAGCCGATCCCATTTAGCTTCATCAACTCTTTTGCGTATTCAAGTGTCGCGGAAGGCTCTACAAAAAAGCGTGGACCGATGGGCCGCATTACCTCCCGAGCCCGGGTAACACGCCATCGGTCTTTTGGCAGTGCTTTCAGATCTTCAAGAGCGACTATGCCGTGGAGTCTGTTGTTTATAGCTACGGGAAAACTAGTCTGACGATGCAGCGGGAGGATCTCATCGATCAGTTTACTGATCGTCCATTCAGGTTCAATCGAAAATGGTATCGACATCGTTTCGCCGACCGTTAACACTCTGGCAGCGTGCGCGCCTCTTACCACTCGGGCCGCAGTATCAAGTAGAAAGAGGCCCACGAGTATCGACCACACAGCCATGAAGTAAGGCTGGGAGGCGCGCCAGTTCGGTGCAATCATGATGTAGACACCGAAGAGAATTAGCATGACGCCGATGAGGATGCCGCAGATACCAGCCATGCGAGTGGCATCAGTGATACTCCCGGTCCGGTGCCAGATAATCGCTCGCAATACGCGGCCACCGTCCAGCGGATATCCGGGAAAGAGATTGAATACCGCCAGTAACAGATTTCCCCACGCGATCAGAAAAAAGACAATTACCGTAGCGTTGTAGTTTCCGAGCGCCGCAATCTTAGCTCCCCCAAACGCCAGTACGGCGAACAGAAAACTTGCTGCAGGCCCAGCCATAGCGATGCGCAACTCTGCTCGTGGGTTCTGCGGCTCATTTCGCAGTCGAGCCAGACCGCCAAACGGATGCAGCACGATCTCTTCGATCTCGATTCCTTCCGCCCGCGCCATCAACGCGTGGGAGAGTTCATGGCCGAAGACAGATAGAAAGAGACCTGCCGTTGTGAGAAAACCCAGCAGCCATGCTCCCGTAGGAGCCATAGGCCGGAGGGTCACATTGGTAAGTTGGATCGTGTGAGTTTGGAGATTATTGGCAATCAGCCAAACGCTTAGTCCCACCACGAGGAACCAGCGATAATCGATGCGGACGGGAATTCCGTAAACGCGAGCGACCGTGATTTGTTTTCGATAAAGGTCGCGGAGCTTCATTAAGATCCTTACTGGCTTTCAAGATGTTCCTAGGTTTCGAACGCAGTATCTCCCGCCCCGATTAGCCGGTGGGCGTCGATACGGGCCACGCGCCGTAGGAGCAGTGGTTCATCAACCATTTGTGACAAGCCGCGAACAATGGCAAGACGCGGTTCGGCTGCGATCTTAACCGAGAGGTTGAGCTCTTTCTGAAGGTATCGATCCATTCCTTCCAGCAAGGCTCCCCCGCCTGTGAGGATCACCCCGCGATCGTAAATATCGCCGGCAACCTCTGGCGCTAATTCGGAAAGAGTCTCGCGCACTTCATCGGCGATGCGCCTGATGACCGGCAGCGTGACCGAGTAAACTTCGGCTGCCGTAACATCGGCGGCCTCGGGGCTGCCGGTTTGAACATCGCGGCCGCGCACATTGATCGTCTGTTCCGGCTTCACTGGTTCCATTGCAGAACTCAGTTCCAGCTTGAGCCGTTCCGCGGTTTGGGCGCCGATTGTCAGCCCGCGATGACGACGCAAGCGATCCATGATGGCCGCGTCAATATCAGAACTCCCTACGCGTTCAGCCCTGGAAGCGATGATTGAGCCATTTACGATTGCAGCAACGTTAGTTGTTCCGCCGCCAATGTCGACAACAGCAGATGCGTGCAGATCGTCGATGGGAACTCCGGCGCCGATCGCCGCAGCCAAGCCTTCTTCAACCATGTAAACCCGGCCGATATGCGCTTCTTCGGCGGCGCTTAACAGTGCGCGTTGCTCAACTTGAGTGACTCCCGACAACACACTCATCACAGCACGGCGGCTGAAATGAGAGATGCCACTGCGCGCCTCTCGCACGAAATGGTCCAGCATTGCGCGCGTGCGCTCGAAATCGGCGACCACTCCGTCAACCAGTGGGGCAATTACGGCAATGTCACGAGCCTCGCGTCCCTGCATTTGGCGGGCTTCGTTTCCGACTGCGATAACTTCCCCGGTCATCCTGTTGACTGCGACCATCGAAGGCTCGTCGATTACTACACCTCGCCCGCGTACTGCGATGATTGTCCGAGCAGAGCCCATGTCGATGGCCATCGAATCGGAAACCAGGTCACGCAGCGCGCTGATACCCAGAAACGCGCTTGTCTTACTCATGAACGACATAGGGAAAATAGATGGTGAACTGAAACGGCTAGCTTCTGGTCCGTTGGTTCACCATCGCTAGTGCCTCCTTGCTAGCAATTCCAATGACTACATTGCGCCGCTTGCGCGTTGCCAGTCGACTTCCCACAGAACCACGGGTTGTTCGCGGTTCCTGACGGTGATTGGCTCGCGCGGCTTAAGCTTGTATCGACTGTGCGCTGCCTTTGCGGTGGCGTCGCTGACAAGAATCTCACCACCGCGTGCATTCGATTCCAATCTGGCCGCTGTGTTCACCGTATCGCCGATCGCAGTGTACTCGGAGCGCCTTTCAGAGCCGATGTATCCAACTATGACCTCGCCAGTGTGCAACCCGACGCCCACACCGATTTCAGGAAAACCCTCCGCCAGCAATTCCTGATTGATGCCCATAATGCGGCGCTGCATCGCTACGGCAGCGTTCAGAGCGTTGCCCGCGTCTTCCGGAGTAGCAGTAGGAGCACCAAACAGCGCCATCAAGCCATCACCGAGATACTTATCGAGTGTGCCGCCGTGCGCAAAAATAATGTCAGTCATAGCGGAAAAGTACTTATTCAACAGACTGACGATCTTTTCCGGCGCCGCATGCTCGGAGATTCGTGTAAAGCCGCGAATGTCCGCGAACAGCACGGTAATGGTTTGATTCACGCCGCCCAGCTTGAACGACTCCGGGTTTTCGAGCATCTGCTTCACCACATACTCCGGCAGAAACCGGCTGTAGTTCGCGCGGGCGACTTCCTCACGCGCAAGTCGCTCGTGGGCTCGTGCGTTCTCAACTGCGATTGCAGTTTGCGCGGCGACCGCACTAATCAGTTCGAGATCATCAGGCTTGAAAGCTGCGAATGGATCGAGGCGGTCGGCATAGATGGCTCCATGGACGCGCGACTCACCAATCAGCGGCGCGCAGATCGTCGAACGCACACCTTGTGAGACGATCGAGTCAACGCCGGAGAATTGTTCGTCGGAAGCCGCGTCCTGGGAAAGCAATGCGACGCGGTCTTTCATAACCTTTCTGGTAATCGTCCTGCCGATTGTGAGTTTGCGGGCGTGATCGTTGAGTTTCTGATCGCGGGCACGGGTGGCGATTGGCTTCAGAATCACATCTTCAAGATTTCCCGTACCGCTGCCTTCGTCAAGCAAAGCTACTACTCGGTCAGCAGGCGTTGAACGAAAGATAATGTCGGTCGCTTTACCGAAAATGGTTTCGAGATCAAAGACCGACCCGAGCGTCTTACTCATCTCGTAAAGGGCCGTTAGGATGTTTGCCTTCCGCTGCAGGGCCTCGAGCACCTTGTCACGCGATGGCGATGCAATCACGTTTTGCGTCGGCGTTGAAATCACTTCGTCTGATTTTGATTGCAGCACTGAGTTCATGACGTCGTTGGCAGAGATCAGCAGTTGAGTGTGGCCCAGCGGCTTATCGTCATACCGCACTTCTGTCGTACGTTCCTCCGCTGCCTGTTCAAAGCGCAGAGTGCTTGCGCCGATCGTCACCCGATCACCGTTCTTCAATACGTATTCGAAGTGTGGTTCACCGTTGATGAAAACTTTGTTAGCGCTGCGGCGAAGCTGTCCGCTGACCACGGCCCCGTCGACAATCGTAAAGTTTCCATCGTCCCCCGACTTAATATGCGCGTGATAGCGCGACGCACGTGGGTCGTCGATGACGACGGTATTGTCAGGAGCGCGACCGATGGTGCAAGTGCCTTCGACAAGCAAGTTGAACTGCCACTGGCGGCCACTTGCGTCGGTAATTCTGAGATGTGCCATAAAATAAATTGAAACGAGTTCGCGAGAGGCGCGTGCCTTAAGATGTACAACGAACCAGTCGTTTGGAATTTAACGCTACCGGTGATCCGCGTGCGATCCTAGCAGGGGCAAGATTAGCTTACAACTAATTCCAAAGCGATGACCTCAGACGCCACAATTTGCAAGACAACCTGAAAGCAAAACGGTATTATCGGCCCAACTTTCACAGAAACTCGTAACTGCCTTCCCGGAGAGCTCAAGACCTTGCCTATGAACGCCTTTCACAGGAAACCGGTAAGACTGCTGCTGCTGATCTTCTTGGCAGCAAGTATCCCAGCAAGCTCGCAAACGAAAAGCGCCAAGCCTACTAATGGCAGCGTCTCAGGCCACGTGACGGTCAAAGGGAAGAGCGCGGCTGGAATGGTGATCGTCCTTCGCACCAGCAATTTCAGTCCGCAAGGATCACCTTCTTACAGAGCCACGACCGACGCGAGCGGAAACTATCACATCACCGATGTTCCACTCGGAAGTTATCAGCTTTCCCCCATTGCCCCAGGGTATGTCAGCGGCAATCAGAAAGTGGTGATCGTTGGCGAGGGCGAAGCCGTAGCCGATTTCGATTTTGCGCTGGTGCGCGGCGGCGTCGTAACCGGTCGTGTAACCGACGCTGATGGGAGGCCTGTGATCGAAGAACGGGTTTACCTTTTAGCAGCCGATACCGCTCCTCAGCCGGGAATGATGTCCGAACCATCGGCTGGGACTACGACCGACGATCGCGGCATCTATCGAATGTTTGGAATTAAGGACGGACGTTATCGGGTGGCTGTTGGCAAGAGCGACCGCAGTTTTTTTGATTCCGTTACGATTGGCAGAAAGCTTTATCAGCAGACATTTCATCCGGATGTCTCGGATCCCACTAAAGCTACGGTCGTTGTCGTCGGCGAAAGTACCGAGGCTCCGAATATCGACATAGTAATCGGACCGGCGCTTCAGACTCTCAATGCAATTGGCCGGGTTGTAAATGGTGAAAACGGACAACCTGTGCCGAACGTTCGATTCGGCTTGCGGACAGTTGCCGAGGGGAACGCTCGAAATAGTGGGTTTGCTGGATCCACTGCGGTTTCGAATTCCAGGGGAGAGTTTCGCTTAGAGAACCTCATGCCGGGTAAGTACGCTACCTTTATGCTTCCAACTACGGACGATGAGCTTTTCGCGGACGCGGTTACTTTTGAATTGGTGGATCGAGACGTTACTGATTTGCTGATCAAGACCAACCTGGGCGCCAGCATCACGGGAGTAGTGGCGTTGGAGGGAACGACCAACAAAGAGTTGCTGGCGCGGCTACCACAACTCCGCCTCAACGCCTGGGTCACTGGCGATGACGTGACCGCGCCTGTCTTGAGGTCTTCTGCAATAGGCGCCGATGGGAGTTTTAGACTGGGAGGCTTGCAGCCAGGGAAGGCCGGCTTCGGATTCCCTTACAACGAAACAGTAGCCAAGGGTCTTGTCATCTCGCGCATTGAACATGAAGGCGTAGCGCAGTCTCAGGGAGTTCAGGTTAAGGCCGGCGAGCAAATCAAAGGTGTAAAGGTTGTCGTTATCTATGGCGGCGCAGTAGTGCGCGGAGTGATCAAAGTTGAGGGTGGAACCTTGCCTCCCGAAACGCGATTTCAGGTGCAGCTTTCTCAGAAGCCAGGAGAGCTGCCCGTGTTGCTGCGTCCGATTGCAGTAGACATACGCGGAAAGTTCCTGATTGAGAGCCTGCCGGCCGGGTCTCATGAGTTATCAGCGGTAGCGATTGTACCGGGAGCAATCGGACCGCCGCGGAGGGTCAAACAACAGATCAACGTCACTGACGGGGAAAATGAAGTCACGATTCTGATTGATCTCAAATCTACCGAAGCGCCTCCGCGTCCTTAGTCATGGCTAATCACTCCCACGACATGAAAGTTTTGATCTTCACTATGGGTCTGTTATTGCTCGTCTTAACGGCAGGCGCCAGCGCTCAAACGCAAGGTGACGAGAACGCAGATTCAACCAGCACTGGCACGATTTCGGGGCGAGTGATTAGCGATGCTGGAGCGCCAGTTCCCAACGCCTACGTGCTGTTGCGAAGTGTGAATTCCGCGCCCGCGTTTCTGATTCGTCGAGCAGTGACTGATCGTGAGGGCGCCTTTCGCATTGATGGTCTCGATCGAGGGTTGTATATCGTGACGGTCTCGGCCGCGTCTTATGCGCAACCCTTACGAGAACCGAATGCGCCTCCGAGTTATTACCGAGTTGGCGACTTAATCACATTCACATTGGTAAGAGGCGGTGTGATCACCGGAATGGTCACAACGGCCTCTGGCGAACCCGCTGTTGGCATGGGCGTGCGCACGGTAATGGTGCGCGATGCGGCTGGAGTCGCCCCCAAAACCTCAACACCGCAATACGCGGAACGTTCGACTGATGATCGTGGAATCTATCGAATCTATGGATTATCGGCGGGCGCGTATTTGATTTCTGCTGGTGGTCGTGGCAGCTACAGTTTCCTGCCGGGTGCATTCGAAAACGATTCGCCGACCTATGCACCCTCGGCAACGCGCGACACTGCTGCGGAAATCGAAGTCTCAGCCGGAGCAGAGACCAGCGGGGTGGACATTCGCTATCGCGGTGAACCCGGTAGATCGATAAGTGGCGCCGTTGTTCGTCTGGCAACTCAACTTCAATTTGGTAGCAACAACGTGACCCTGCGTCGCGTCCGCGGCGGCGGCGCGGAGTTCGTAGGTTTTACTTTCACGGGTTCTGGCACCCAGGGATTCAGTTTTAACGGCGTGCCGGATGGAGAATACGAGTTGGAGCTCCAGACGAACTTCTCCCCAACCGAGATGGCGATGTCCGAGCCATTTCGGGTGACAGTGAAAGGCGCTGACGTTTCCGGGATCGTACTCACACCAAAACTCCTCGCACACATCGCTGGACGGGTAAGGCTCGATCCATCGACCTCGCCTCAATGCAAAAACAAACGCCGGCCAGCGTTCGACGAAACCGTGGTGGCGGTGCAGCGCAGTCAGGAGTTAGACGCGAAGGAAAAGTCATTTTCGACGACCGGCTTCGCCGGAAACCAGGCAACGCCCAACAGGGCGGGAGAGTTTCTGCTCCGAAACATTGGACCCGGACGTTACAACGTTAGTACGAAGTTCTTCGCGAGGTACTGGTTCCTTCGCAGCATTGCAATCCAATCCCCTGGCGCGCCCAAGGCTGCTCAAGCTACTGAGTCTTCGCGGATACCGATCGTGGTCAAGAGTGGAGAGAGATTAACGAACCTGATTGTGACGCTTGCGGAAGGCGCAGGATCAGTACGCGGCACCATCAAAGTTGCGGAAGGAGAAGTTCGGCCATCCGGCGCGCTCGTGTTTCTTACTCCTGCAGAGCGTGAGGCCGCCGACAACCCGCTACGGTACTATGCCGTTCAATCAGAGAGTGATGGGACCTTCGCGCTCTCGAATCTCGCGCCCGGAACGTACTGGGCTATCGTTCCCGCCAACACTTCGGATGAACCATTGAATGAGCGAAGTCTTAGGGATCCGAGTCAGACCGAGAAGCGTTTGAAACTCCGGCGCGATGCCGAAGCGGCAAAATCAACTGTTGAACTAAAACCGTGTCAGAATCTTGTTGACGTCCAACTTCCGCTTGGTCGTCGTTAGACGATCTTCGTGTTTGCCCCACTTTTCACGAAATCCCCCTAAGTGAAAAACTTGACGCTCTACAACATCGCGGGCTAGACTCGAATCACTTGCCAACACTGAAACCCGACGCTCGCTGCGTCGCTCAAAGGGTTTCCCCCAGACCCGCGCGTGCGGCCGAGTCTGATTTTTTGAATCGATGGAGGTGCTGTGGTGGGCTTTAAAGTCGGCCAGAAAGTCGTTTACCCCAATCACGGGATCGGGACCATCGAGCAAGTCGAACAGAAACAGATTGGCGCGTCCCTACTCCCTTTCTACACTCTTCGTCTTGCTGCGAATAACTCTCTAGTCCTGGTTCCGGTTTCGAATGCTTCGGAAGTTGGCCTGCGTCTCCCAATCTCTTCGGGTGAATGCGAAATGCTCCTTAAAGCTCTCGCTGATGATTTTACGTCGCCTGCGAATGATTGGAAGGATCGCTTCAAGGAGTTCTCCGAAAAGATGCGCACTGGCGACATCTTTGAAGTGGCAGATGTGCTCAAACACTTGACCTATCTGAGCCATATGAAGCCACTCTCCTTCCGCGAACAACGCATGCTCGAACGCGCTCGTTATCTCGTTGTGTCAGAGTTGGCGGCCGTTTGCCGGCAACCCGAATGCAATGTTGAGCCGCGTGTCGAACAGGCCCTTGCCCGTGCTTGCTCCAAGCACGATCGTCGCCCCATCAAAGTCAGGGCGGCGGTGGCAGTGGCCGGTCACTGAATCCATCTTTACCAACAAAACTGCAACTCCCATCTATGGTTCGACTAACAAGTCGGTACCTTAGTGTTTCGTGTATAGTCTGCCCCCCGCCCCTATGTATCTCGCATGGTATAATCAGGACAGATTCAAACGAGGCTAAATTGACCGCCCCAGATTAATGGACGATCCAGCCCTGATACGCGCCGTTCTGCTTTCGCCAGATTTTGCTTTCCAAGTCTCAGTCTCGGCCCTCGATGTCACGCTCAAGCTCTTCCTTGTCCTATTACTCGTTTTAGCAAACGGCTTTTTCGTTGCGGCGGAATTCGCTCTCGTTAGCCTGCGCCGTTCGCGAATCCAACTACTTGCAGATGGCGGCAGTGGAGCCGCCAAACGAGTGCTAGCCCTGCTCGATAACCTGAATGCTTTTCTGTCGGCCGCTCAACTGGGAATCACGCTCGCTTCACTTGCACTCGGCTGGATAGGTGAGCCGGGCCATCGCTCGACTGCTTGAGGTTCCGCTCGCAGGTATGTCGGATGCCTGGCGGCACGGCATCTCGTTCGCCTTAGCTTTCTCGATCATCACCTCCCTGCACATCGTCCTTGGTGAACAGGCGCCGAAACTTCTTGGGTTAGAGCGCGCCGAGCGTATTGCCCTGGCGGTCGCATTGCCGATGCAAGCTTTCTACTGGACGTTTCGCTGGCCAATCAGGGCGCTTGATTGGGCGAGCGAGAGGGTGGTCAGGCTTTTCGGTTTGAATGCCTCCGCGAATCATGCTGCGAGCTACACCGAAGCGGAGATTAGGCAACTCGTAGATAGCTCGCGTGAAAGTGGACATCTGCGTGCCGAGGAGCGACGGCTTATTCACCAGGTCTTTGAATTTTCCGACACCCTGGTGCGCGAGGCCATGGTGCCCAGAACCGAGGTCGCGGCCATTGCCAACACTTGCACGTTGGAAGAGATGACAAAGGCCTTCCAGCACCATCGCTACTCACGACTTCCCGTCTACCGCGAAACGATTGACGACGTAATTGGGTTTATCCATAGCAAAGACATCATGCCTTACATCCTGCGACCGCAGGACTTTCGCCTTGAGGACGTTCTGCAAGCGCCTTTCTATGTGGTGGATACGGCTCGATTGGAAGACGTGTTACGCCAGATGCAGAAAGCAAAGATCCATTTTGGCTTTGTAGTAGACGAACACGGCGGCCTGGAAGGAATCATCACACTGGAAGATTTGTTGGAAGAGATCGTGGGTGACATTTCGGACGAGCATGACGAGGAAGTGAATGAACAGATCACGCAAGTTTCCGAGAACACCTACACTCTTGATGGTGGTCTCGCCGTTCGCGATCTGAATCGCAGGCTAAAACTTAGCCTTCCTGAGTCTGAGGCCTATACGACCATCGGCGGGTTCCTTATGACTGCAGCCGGGCACGTGCTTAAACAGGGCGAAGTTGTCACTTACAACGGCTTGGCTTTCCACGTCGAACGCGTCGAACGTCGCCGGGTTGTTAGGGTTCAACTGGAGTTTCCCAAGCAGACGGAAGCGGAACAACGCGAATTCCCGCGAGAGACGCTCAAGGTTGCGGGTTAACTTTCGGATCAGGAGAGCAAACGATTTCTAACGCCCTTCACGCAATTTCGATTCTCGTTTACGCGATGTTAAAGTTGCGCTAAACCACAAACACTAAACTGCTGCAGAGGATAAAAAACGATGAGTTGGATTGATGATGTCCAGGCACGAGAGATTCTGGATTCACGAGGTAACCCGACTGTGGAAGCCGAAGTAACTTTGATTGGTGGCGAAGTTGGCCGTGCAGCCGTCCCGTCAGGCGCCTCGACCGGCGAGCATGAAGCAGTTGAACTTCGTGACAACGATAAGAAGCGGTTCAGCGGCAAAGGCGTGTTGAAAGCCGTGCGCAATGTAAACGATGTAATCGCGCCTGCTGTCGAAGGGATGGACGCTCTCGATCAAGCGGAGTTAGACCAGGCGTTGATTGAGCTTGATGGGACACCGAATAAATCAAAGCTCGGGGCCAACGCTTTACTCGCGGTATCGATGGCGACTGCTCGTGCTGCCGCGGCATACCTTGAAGTTCCACTCTACAAGTATCTTGGCGGGCCCAACGCGCGCACGCTGCCGGTGCCCATGATGAACATCATCAACGGCGGAGCGCATGCGGACAACAACGTCGACTTTCAGGAGTTCATGATCGTCCCGGTTGGCGCTGAGACTTTTCGTGAATCACTCCGTATCGGCACCGAGGTCTTTCACACTCTCAAAGCAGTGCTGAAGAAGAAGGGATACGCGACGAGCGTGGGCGATGAAGGTGGTTTCGCTCCCAACCTGCGCTCGAACGAAGAAGCAATCGAAACGATTCTCGAAGCAATAACTCAGGCGGGATATTCGGCTGGGGATGATTGCTTGTTGGCCCTCGATCCCGCCGCCAGTGAGTTCTTTGACGGCAAGTCTTACGTCTTCAAAAAGAGCGACAAACGGAAACTCACGAGCGATCAGATGGTATCGTTCTGGAAATCCTGGGCCGATCAATACCCGATCATCTCAATAGAAGACGGGATGGCCGAGAATGATTGGAAGGGCTGGAAACTACTTACCGATGAACTCGGGTCCCGAGTACAACTCGTCGGCGACGATCTGTTTGTGACCAACACTGCTTTTCTGCGAAAGGGAATTGAGTTGGGTGTTGCTAATTCGATCCTGATCAAGGTGAACCAGATCGGCACCTTGACTGAGACGCTTGAATGTATCGAACTGGCCAAAACGCATTGCCGAACTGCAGTCGTGTCGCATCGCTCGGGTGAAACTGAGGATCCATTTATTGCGGACCTTGCTGTGGCGACCAATGCCGGCCAAATCAAGACGGGCTCGCTGTCACGGACGGATCGCATCGCGAAATACAACCAGCTATTGCGGATTGAGGAGGACCTGCGCGGCGCCGCTCGTTTTCCGGGTCGCGATGCGTTTTATCAACTTGAGATACCAAAGCGGCCGGCTGTTACCAAGCGGAAAATGCGCGTCGCCAGGGTTTGAGAAACCAAGTGAGTAAGAGTGGAACAAAGGTTCATGAGTGGCGCCGCGGCGAGTTCTTGATAAGCACTGACAAGTCTAAGTTGAATCCGGATCTCCTACACGATTTCCTTTCAAACGATTCCTATTGGGCCAAGGGTAGAACGGTCGACGTCATCAAACGCTCGATAGAAAATTCGCTTAGCTTTGGAGTGTTTGAGAATGATCAGCAAGTCGGTTTTGCCAGAATCGTCACCGACTATGCCACCTTTGCCTGGGTTGCTGACGTCTTTATCGTCGAAGCAAAACGCGGACTGGGATTATCGAAGTGGTTGATGGAAGTGGTTCTTTCGCATCCAGACCTGCAGGGCTTTCGCCGCTGGGTTCTCGCTACCAAGGATGCTCACGATCTTTACCGGCGTTTCGGCTTTCATGATCTCAAGCGACCGGAACGCTGGATGGAACGCCCCGATCCACAAATGCAGGAGTCACCCGATTATTGGAAAGAGAATTAGCGTCGGTTTTTGACAGGAGCCAAGCTTGCCGGAACCAAAAGGACCAATCGCATTAATCATCATTGATGGCTGGGGTTACTCGCCGGCTCGCGAAGGCAACGCCATCGCTATGGCGGAAACACCGTACTACGATGAGCTTTGCGAAAACTATCCCCAAACGCTGCTCGAAGCATCGGGAACGCGGGTAGGTTTGCCCGCCGGCGTGATGGGCAATTCCGAGGTTGGCCATCTGAACATCGGGGCCGGCCGAGTGATTCGCATGGATGTTTTGCGAGTAGATTACGAGATTGAAGCCGGAACGTTCTGCGAAAACGAAGTGCTGACCGAAGCAATGAATCTCGCGCGGCGAAAAGGGAAAGCGCTTCATTTTATGGGCCTGCTTTCCGACGGCCAGGTGCATTCGTCGCAAGAGCACTTGTACGCGCTACTGCGAATGGCCAAGCAGCGAAATGTTGAGCAGGTGTTTATTCATTGCTTCCTCGATGGTCGCGACACTCCGCCGATGTCTGCAGTACATTACGTGCAGGCACTGCAGAACAAAATTGCAGAGATTGGAGTCGGCGAAATCGCAACGATAATCGGACGCTACTATGCAATGGATCGCGATCAGCGCTGGGAAAGGACGGAGCGCGCTTACAATCTCCTCGTCAACGCCGAGGGCGCCAGGGCTCTGGATCCAGTCGCGGCGATCAACAAGTCTTACGAAGAAACATTCACCGATGAGTTTGCTGAGCCGGTCGTCCTGGTGAGACCCAATGGCGATCCGAAAGCGACGATTCAGAATGATGATTCCGTAATCTTCTTCAATTTTCGTCCGGATCGCGCGCGACAGATTACTCGTGCACTTGCAATCAATGGTTTTTCAGAGTTTCCGATGCCCAACCGGCCAACAACTCATTTCGTCTGTTTTACGCGCTACGATCAAACGTTCCCTCTGCCTGTGGCGTTTCTACCGCTAACACATCGTAACGTTCTTGCCGAAGCCTGGGCCGGAAAGTGTGTGCGGAACTTTCGGCTTGCTGAGACCGAGAAGTATGCACACGTTACGTACTTCTTTAATGGCGGAATTGAGCGGGAGTACGCCTGTGAACGGAGGCTGCTCGTCCCGTCACCAAGGATTGCTACTTACGATCTCGACCCTGCCATGTCGGCCTTCAAAGTAACCGACAAAGTACTGCGCGCGGTCGACGAGGGCGAGACCGACGTGTTCATAGTCAACTTTGCCAACCCGGACATGGTCGGACACACCGGCAAACTCGACAAAACCATTGAGGCCTGCCAGTACGTTGATACCTGCCTTGGTTGGATCACGAAGCGCATTAGGGACGCTCGTGGCATCACATTGATAACGGCCGATCACGGAAATGCCGAACAGATGATGGATCCGACAACGGGCCAGCCACACACGGCACACACAACCAATCCGGTTCCATTTCATCTGATAGACGAAGCCTCACGCGGCATGAATATGCGTGAGGGAGGTGCCCTCGAGGACGTCGGGCCCACGATGCTAAGAATGTTGGGAATGGATCAGCCCGCTGAAATGACAGGGCGAGATCTGCGAGACCAGTAGTTTTTGATGAGTCAGTCCAACCCAAGTTTTAATCCTATCAATATTCTGATCATAGACTTTGGCCAGTTGGGTGATGTTGTACTCAGCCTGCCCGCCTTGCGCGCTGCCCGCAAACGGTTTCCAAACTCAAAACTGACTGTCGCGGTCGGCAAACCGGGTGCCGAGATTGTCGAACTCGCGGAGGTAGCGGATACGGTGCTGGCGGTTGATCGCGTGGCGTTGAGAGACGGCGCGAAAGTTATGTCGCTCGTGCGGCTATATAAATTGGTAAAGCAGGTGCGACGCGCAAACTATGATTTCGTGATCGATCTCCATAGCCTGTCGGAGACCAACCTACTGGGTTTTCTTTCAGGTGCGCCGAAGCGACTCTATTCGCGTCGTCCACCGCGCTCCTGGGATTTCCTGGCGAACTTTGAACCACGACCGCCGGTTGAAGATGATCATCGTAAGCGTCATCTGATCGATCGCTATCTGGATGTGCTTTTGCCACTTGGCGTGAAGGACGCTGAGCGCGAACCTCGTATTGCCAGTCGATCGCGAGACAATGCGTTTGTTGCGTCGCTTCTGAAGAAGGTAAAGGCAGACGCGGGATTACCGCTCGTGGGTCTGTTCCCCGGCGCTGGTCACCCGACCCGTCGTTGGCCAATTGAAAAATTTGCTGAGCTCGCGGACTTCCTGATTCGAAACGACGGAGTCAGGGTCGTCCTGTTTCTCGGTCCGGAAGAAGCGGCGCTTGCGAAAGACTTGCGGAAGCTGTTCCCTGCCGGAACGATCATTCTGGACAAACTCACGATTCCGCAACTCGCCGCGGCGTCAGCACGAATGTCGGTCTTTGTGTCGAATGATACCGGGCCAATGCACATTGCCGCTGCAGTCGGAACGCCGGTGGTTGTAATGTTGCATCAACGTGCACCGCGGTCATACCTCCCGATCGGGGACAAGCACAAGTTTGTAACGAACGCCGCCATCGCGGACATTTCTGTGGAAGATGTTTATGGTGCCGCGCGGGCTGCATTTGGCTCGGAGCGTTCCGCGACACTATTTGCCGGATAACCGTTCTTTCCCGCTAATCCATAACAATTTTCCACGTCCAGCGACCGTATCTCCGCCCTCAACCTGATTTTTCTTAACAAAACCTCAAAATTCCCGGTAGACAAACATCGTTTAACCCGTTACTATTGCCGTGCCGCTTTTGCGGTGAAGTAGTCTTGCCAAAGTGAGCCAGCCAGACCCTGGTCTTCCGAAATCCCGCCCTTGTCCCGTTTGGACCTCATTTCAGGAGCATAACCATGTTGCATAGAACTCGCGTCATCCTGGGCCTTCTCGCCCTCTTGTCGATAGCCCCGTCCGTCTGCGCCCAGACTCTTACAGCTAAGAACAACCGTTCCCAACCGCCCGCTTCCAGCGTCGCTACTGAAACCGATCGCGTTCGAGATGGTTTAGTAGGCCCCGTGAGGCGGGTGAGAACTGAGATCGTGAGGCTGTCCAACGAAGGTGGGCGGGTGTTGGAAGGCAAACGAGCGCTGATGGAAGTTGTTTCTTACGACATCAAAGGCAACAAGGTTGAGAATCAGTATTTCCCGGTAGAAGGCGCGACGCTAACGGGCAAGGAAGCTTATAAGTATGACGAAAAGGGAAACATCAGCGAGATGACAATGGTCAACGAAGATGGCTCGTTGTTGAGCAGAGAGATCTACAAATACGAGTTCGACTTTGCCGGCAATTGGAACAAGATGACCACGTCAGTTGCTGTGGTTGATACAGGGAGGGTGAGCTTCGAACCGACGGAAGTCACCTACCGATCCATCATGTATTACCTCGACGAGAAGATGGTGAAGATGTTTCAGCCCGCGCCGCCGGTTGCCGTTCAGCCAGCGCCAGTAAAACCTGCATCAGAATCGGCAATCTCGAATTCCCAACCCAAAGCTGTTGCCGAGAATAAGAAGATCGTCACTAATCTGCCCGTATCGACAGATCGAGTAGCGCAGTTGCAATCAGCCGACCTTCACGCTGCAGGGAATACCGAAACAAAACCGCAAGTGATGTTGGATTCTGAGCCTCCGCCACCGGCGCCAGCTCCGAGAATGATACTGAAACCGGTTTCAGGGGGCGTACTGAACGGATCAGCACTTAACTTGCCCACGCCAATCTATCCGGATGCGGCGCGGCGCATGAGTACCTCAGGAACCGTGATAGTTGAAGTTGTAATCGACGAGCAGGGTAAGGTCATCTCCGCACGCGCAACCAGTGGGCCCTCAAGTCTTCGCGAGGCCGCTGTTCAAGCCGCCCAGCGCGCAAGGTTCTCTCCCACTAAACTCTCAGGCCAGCCCGTTAAAGTCACAGGCGTGATCAGCTATAGATTTTCGCTTACCACCTAGTCTTTTCTGCTCTGAGCGCCCAGGGACCGTCCCTGGTCGTCATCCGCATGGATTCCCGCCACTTTCTCTCTTCCCGTTAGGAGCTATCAACATGGCATTGACCGGACACCTCAGCGATCTCTCGCTTTCCGAGTTGATTGAGTTCTTCTGCAATCAGCGCAAAACAGGGCGACTCAAAGTGCTTTATCCGCAGGGTCCCGGCAGTTTCTATCTGCAGGCAGGTTCAGTCGTAGATGCGCGGATCGGGGTGCTGCGTGGTATCGATGCCGTCTATTACGCGTTGACGCTACCGAACGCCAAGTTTGAGTTCAGCGGGTCGGACGAAGCGACTGAGCGGACGATCAACCAACCGTGGACCCAAGTCGTACTCGAAGGACTGCGCCGCCTGGACGAGGGAATTGTTCCTGTCGAAGCTTTCACCGAAAACTATGTTTCGGATGAACCGGGTGAAAGCAGCGCTAATGGCTCCGAACCCGAAACTCAACCTGGTGAATCAGTAGCGCCGGCCTTTATGTCGTTTCTGCAGAATGACACGATGAGCCGGCGGAAACCCTTCATTCTTGGCGCAGTGGCGATTGCCATTGTGGCCAGCGTTGCGGTAGTTGGAGTGCCGGCAGGTTGGTACAAGCGCGCACCCGTCGCAGCGGTCAGTCAACCGGAAGTCGCTCCCGAAGCCCAACCCGTCGCCCCGAACTCTGAAGCGCCAGTTCCGGATACCTCTGAGGCAAACACACAAGCGAATGAGGCCGCTGCACTTGCTGCCAGACGACAGCGTGAGAGAGACAGGGCGAAAGCGCGTGACGAGAAGAACGAATCAGTGGAAGCGACGATAAAGACGCCATCGAACATCACAACATCGCCAGTCGCGACTCAGGGGTCAGTCAAGTCTGGGCCAAAGCGAGTTACTGTGACTGTTACCTATGATGAATCCGGGCGGGTCGTCCAGGCGTCAGGATCTGATCCAACCGCGATTCGTATCGCCAGGCAGAAGAGGTTCCCCGCGGGTAAAGCTGGATCGGCGACGGTGACGATTCCGATTAATTAGCAGACAGCAGACAGCAGACAGCAAACAGCAAACAGCAGACAGCAGACAGCAAACTCAGAAGTCGGAGGTCGGATCTTCTCAGACTTCAGATCTCAGTTCTCGAGTCTCTAATCTCAGAGAGTGGATCTCCAAGACGAAAATCGCTGGCTGTCTGCTGTTTGC
>JBGTLE010000286.1:0-8527 GCA_041744295.1 Pyrinomonadaceae bacterium
GCCTCCGAACGCAGAAACGGGATCTGTTGCCAAAGCCCTGCGATATGCAGCTTCTGGATTTGTAGCCTGTCCCACCCCGGCCGGGTTCGTGTGTTTGATGATCGCGCAAGTCGTCTCTGGAAAATCACACACCAATTGCCAAGCCGCATCGGTGTCGAGGTAGTTGTTGTAAGACATTTCTTTACCGCTCAAGACTTCCGCCGTAGCGATCCCTTCAGCGCACGGGCCTTCATCAGATCCGTACGCTCTGAAAGGCCGTTCCAGGTGGTACAGCGCGGCTTTCTGATGTGGGTTCTCTCCGTAACGCAAGTCTGAAGCTTTCACTAAAGCGAGAATCTCCTGATCAAGAAGTTCCTCTGGGGAGACTTTGGTGGCATATTCGCCAGCGTCCTTCTCCTGAAGATAATCATGAATGAGGGAATCATAAGCCGCGGTCGTTAGGAATGCTTGAACCGCCAGTTCCTGCCTGAGTTCAAATGAAAGGGCGCCGGCATTTTTCTTCATCTCGTGAATGATGAACTCATAATGTCTTGGACCAGGCACCACGGCAACGCTGATGAAATTCTTCGCGGCTGAGCGCATCATTGCCGGTCCGCCAATGTCGATCTGCTCAATAGCATCTGCCAGGGTTACATCTTCACGGGCCACGGTTTGCTCAAACGGATAGAGGTTCACTACCAACATGTCAATTGGCTCGATCTCGTGTTCTTGCATTGCCGCCACATGCTTTGCGTTACCCCTAAGCGCGAGGAGTGCGCCGTGAATCCGGGGATGAAGTGTTTTCAGACGACCATCCATCATCTCTGGAAAGCCGGTCACGTCGGAAACGTCGCGAATCTCAATCCCAGCCTCTCGAAGATGTCGAGCCGTACCGCCAGTGCTGATGATTTCAACACCCAACACTCTCAACTGTCTTGCAAACTCCACAATGCCGCTCTTGTCAGAAACGCTGATGAGCGCGCGCCGAATCTTTACGAGGTCAGGTTTTTCCGTCATGCGCTTGGGAGTATAACCGAGAACATCAGGAGCTCTAGAAGAGGCAGCGAGATTCAAACTTCAGGGGGTAGATTTCGGCACGGTCCGGGGCGTTGGATCAACAGAGAAGTGATGTGTTCGTTCAAATCCGCGGTCAGCCACTGAATAAACCAGGTCCTTTGGCGATAGCGTGATTGATACTCGATGCAAACGACCATCGCGCGCCTTATCGCCGACGTAAAACCCCAGGAGGTATTGGCTCTTGAGATCCTCCTCAATGGCACTGAAGATGGGGGCGAGATCACGTCGCTGTTGCGACAGTGCGAGTTTTGCATCGCCTGCCAGAAAATATCGACCACCAGTTTTCTCCGCAAGGTCACGAAACCCTCTTGTCGGCGTTCTCACTGCCAGACGATCGCCTCTCGGTTCGAACAAGGGAAGATGAATTACATAGAACGAGACGTTTCGTTCCTGAGCTGCATTGATGGCCGCGCTGGCCTTCGTGGCGCTGGCGTTGTCGAGACCATCGCTAATCAGGATCACGATCCGACGTTCGGCGGGATCTTTTGGAAGGCTATCGAAAGTTCTAGCTGCCGCAACTGCAGCGTCAAAGATTGCAGTTCGGCGGTTGGGTCCGGCTAAAAACCTGAACGCCTCGCCGGCCTTTTCGGTCTCGCGATCGAACGGAATGATCAGTTTAGGTTTCTCGGCAAAGCGAAGAACAGCAATGCGAGACTCGTTCTTAAACCGACCAAATAAAGCGAGCGCCGTTTCACGCTGATCGGCAATTATTTCTCGCAGGCTCCCGGATTCGTCCAATGCGAACACCATTGCAACGCGTTCCGCGCCCGTCGAGAAGTAGGGCTCGGTCATCACTTTGTCAATATCTTTAAAGATGAAGTCTTTTGCGGTCAGGGTGGGAATAGGTTGCCGCCGCTTATTGGCTACTCGGATCGGAAATAGAATCAGATCGGTTGAGAAGCGCAGCACCTCCATTTCCGAGTCTGGCTCTTGCGCAGTAACGGTGATTCGTGAAAAGTAGATTGGAAGGAAGAACGCCAGGACGATAGCGCAGGAACCAGCAAGGCCTCGTCGGCGAGTGCTCAAGAATTCAGCGATTCTCCTGAGCGCAGGGGTTCTGGGCATGCTGCTTAAAGGCGAGACTAACTAAAAAACCGGCCGAAAAGCAGGATGCTCAGGATGACGATCAGTGTAATAACTATGATCTTGACCAGACTCACGGTGGAAATCCTCGTTGGTTTAAGGGCCAGGAAGAAGGAAATCTACTTTCAAGGCTGTCGGTATTCTACGAACCACGTGTCTGAACTGTCAACGAATCGCGGACTGTCACTGTTATAACGACCAATCGTCACGTCTGGTTCGAATTTGTTGGTCGACCATTTCGCGGAATAGTCGAACCGTTCAGAAAAATCTCATTGTGTAGGTAACCCTCAGTCCACGACGCATTTCAGGAGCAAAACTCTTGATAAACGAAAGATGGTTGCGGTAGAGAGCATCCCCGACGTTGAAAAAGTTGAAGGAGATGATGTGAGCAGCGTGCTGCTGCGCGATCAGGTAAGAGCCTGATAGGTTAAATAGCGCGTAACCAGCCGTCCTCGTTTCGGTTGGGAAAACCTGATCCTGGTGATTAGCCATTACCATTTCAGGGTTTAGCAGCAGGCCTTTGTACCTCAGTTCAAGTCCGACCCGACCTCGCAGCGGCGGAATCCGCGGCAACGGCGTTCCGGTCTGTATCAGTTCCGCCCTCACGTAGTCCAACCCCAGGTTGAGCCAAATGACAGGATGTAGTGCGGCGTCAACGCGAGCCTCTGTTCCCGAGTACCGGGTCGTTCCTTGCGCGTACTCAGCTACGGGAAGACCGTCCTCAATGTCTCCGGTGGGTGCCAGGAAAACAAAGTCCTTGATGTGGTAGTGGAAACCATTGGCTTCAAATCGAAGTCGCTTAGAAGAATGCCGAACACCGAAATCGAAACCGTTGCCGAGTTCCCGGTCGAGGGTGGGATTACCGATCTCAAAAGTGGCATTACCCGGATGGGGGCCGAAGTTGTACAACTCCTCCAGTGCCGGCGCGCGGTAAGAGTGAGAGTAATTAGCAACCAAAGCACCGCCGGCCCATGTCCGAACACGAATACCGGCCGCTCCGGAAAAGCCGGTGAAATTTCGTTTCGGGAGAACGCCTCGGGCATCGGTCGGTTCTGGACTGTAACTGTTGCTTTCCACCCGTCCACCGAGCTGCAGCGAGATGCGCTCAAAGTCCAAAGTCTCGAGGCCAAACACCGCGAAGGCATCCTGCTTCGTGGGAGGTGCAAGGGCCTCTTCACCGGCTGCTGAGAAATCGCGATGCAGTCCCCAAAAACCAAAGCGACCTGAAAGCCTTCCCGTCTTTTGCTGATCAAATACCCCCTGGTAGACAAAGGTATTGTTCTTGAACGCAGTACCTATTTCACCAGTCAACGACTGTATTTCCGCGTGCTTGTAGTTGTTGTATTGCACCGAGAATGTCCCGGCGTCCAGGAACGACCCCGCATCGCGAAAGCCTCCGCGGAATTCAACACTGTGACGGCGAGGATTCAACTCGACGATCTCAGGATCTACTTCGTCCGGATCGAAAGGAATTCCGTAACGCTTCTTGTCAAAGTTGTAATTGAAACTAAAAAATCCTTTGGTCGGATAATATCCAAAACCTGCTGCGGCGCTGGTCTCTCGGGTAAAGGAGTTCGGTACCCTGCCGATAGGCGTGTTGTAGTCGCCCGATCCTTGACCGCCACCGTTTCCCCAGATCAGCCATTTGTCCGTACCGTACTCGAACCCGCCACTACCGCCGCCCTGGGGTCCATTAGTGCTGCCGATTGCGGTGAGATATCCGTTGAGTCCTTTGTGAGCTGAATCATGCCCGGAAATCGTGTTGACGACTCCACCGATTGCGCTACTGCCATAGAGCAGCGTCGCTGGACCTTTGACGATCTCGACTTTTTCAAGCGTCAGGACATTCACTGGTTCCGCGTGATCGCCCGACTCAAAACCAAGTCCGCCGATGCGATTTCCATCCTGAAGAACGAGCACGCGATCACCGTCAAAACCTCGGATGACCGGACGCGCGTTACCTGGGCCAAAGCTTCGCTTCGCTACTCCGAGCTCTCCGTCAAGTGCTTCGCCGAGCGAAACCGGGCTCTTCTTAGCGAGTTCTATCGACCCAATGACTTCCACCGATTGAATCGAACTTGAAACTGCCTGCTCAGTGCCTGTGGCGGTCACGGTCACCTGTTCACTAACACCGCTAATTTCGATCCGAAAATCCAACACCGTTTCTTTTCCAGCGTTAATGGTCACGCCCTGTACTGAATCAGGCACCCGGTCCAGATGTGCGAGAACGTCATATCTACCAGGAGGGATTCCCGGGAATTCGTATTTTCCGTTCTCGTCAGTGTTAACTGTTCGCTTGAGTTGGAGAATGGTGACTAGCACGTTGTGAATTGGTTTGCCGCTGTCACTCAGGGTAATGGTGCCGCGCAAAGTCGAGTTTGATTGAGCAACTGCAGGTAGCGTGAAAAGAGTTAGAAGCCCTAAGATCGCAAAGTACTTGAGCGCTTTTTCAGCGCTCCTAATGAATGCCGTCATTTTGTTTACCTCTTATGAATGGATCGTTCGCTCAGACAGGGTTTGGAACGATGATTCCTTCACCTTCTGAGCGGACTGATGTATGCCGGATTGAGAGCTTGAACGCGCTCCCACTTCGCGAATGACTAAGAGGTAATTAATGGAGGTGCGCGTCCGCGCTGAGGCGTGCAGTAGTGAGAAGAAAAAACAGCGGTCGCGGTCGCAGTGAAACTCGTTCTATGCAACTGCGGCGCATCGGCAGTTTTCGTTGTTACGACAGTTGCTGAGAACCCCTGATGCAGCTGGCAAATCAGACAATCGCTGCAGCCAACCAACGAGGAGCCTTGATTGTTGTCTGGGTCTGGGCTGGTGAACGCTGAAATTGAATTGAAGGCGAGTACGGGGCCGTGCCGGTGAGCGGCTTCAACTGTAGTACCGTAGAAAACAAACGCGAGCAGCAGCAGTGAAAGAGCACGTGCAAGCACGCCTTGTCTGAGTTGAAAACCGATGCTAAGGGTACTATTCACCTATTTCTCTGCCGTGCTAGAGTTCAGGTTTGTAATATAGGCCTGATAAAAAGTGGTGTCAAACAACCCTCGAATCGTGTTCCATCCTTCCCGAACAGCAACATTGTTAGGCCGCTTAATTAGTTCTATCCGTCCCAGAGGTCAGTTCACCTTCTTCATTTTTCCCCGACTGGTCCTGCTTGCAGTTGCGGGGTTGTTGCTCTTAGAAGTTGCCCAGGCGCAGCCCCGACCGAAAGTTACGCTGGAAGTGATTTCAACCGCACCGGGAAAGGTCCGAATTGAGTTGGAATCACCCATAGCGGTGGACGTTTGGTCCTTTACAAATGTCTATGGCGGAATGGTCGGGCTGGGCGAACGCGTTGAGAATGTTTCGGCCCGCTCTGCCGACAGCCGTCGTGTTCAAGTCAGAAGAATTGCTCCGGGCGAGTTTAAGTCTTTGGAGAAAGTTACTGGTGTGACCTACGAGGTAAGAATCGCCGAACCCATGCGTTCAGCCGATCGGTCGCACGTTTCGTGGCTGAATAACAGAGAGGGCCTGTTGATGATGGGTGACCTGCTTCCTTTGCATGTCAGTCAACTGGGGATCGGCCGGGTAAGTCTGAAGGTGCCTGATGGCTGGACCATCTCCTCCAACGCTCGACGAGAGGTTGACTCTTTCATTACAGCCAATCTAAGTGAGTCAGTTTTTCTGATCGGGAGATCGCTGGAGAATACGACTACGAAGATCGAGTCCTCCAAATGGCTTTTGGTATCTTCCGGAGAATGGCCAATTTCCCAAAGCGATGTTGCTAAGGCTGTGAAAAGTATCGTCGAGGAGTATACGAAGGTCACGGGGTTCAAACTTCGCAAAGATTCGGCGCTGCTGTTGCTTCCAATTCGAGGCGCCGGCGCGGAGGCGTGGAGTGCTGAAGCCAGGGGAAACTCAATTGTGTTGTTAGTGGGTACGCATGCTGAACGCCGCCAACTCCTGGCGAGACTGAAAGTGATCCTTACACATGAGTTGTTTCACCTTTGGGTACCTAACTCATTAGCGCTGAGTGGCGATTACGACTGGTTCTTTGAAGGATTCACGCTATATCAGTCGTTGAGAACGACGCAGCGCCTGGGATTGGTGGATTTCCCCGAATACCTCAGAACGCTTGGAAGAGTCTACGATTCGTATTTGATCGCAGCCGACCGTGATCGCTTGTCCTTGATCGAACTTTCTGAGCGTCGCTGGACTTCCTCAAAATCTCTCGTTTACGACCGGTCTATGTTGGTAGCTTTTCTTTATGATTTGCAGTTAAGGTTAATGAGCGGAGGTCGGGCAAACTCGACGGATGTTTATCGTCAGTTGTTCGCGTTGTATAGAGCGGATTTACCTGAAGCACATTCAGGAGATGCGAATGAGGTTATAATCAGGATTCTCACTGGTCATGAGGGAATGCAGACCTTTTCTGAAAATTTCATTCAAAAAGCGGGTGCCCTTGATCTGCAAACTTTGCTGGCGCCTTACGGTATAGAAGTAGAACGGATAGATTTCAAATCACAACTAAGGGTCACAGTAGGTTTGGACGATTCGCAACGCAGACTATTGAGATCCCTGGGTTATAAAGGTTAGCGAAATCAGACAACTATGAAAGTGCGAATTACTAACATCTTGCTGCTTGGAGTGCTGACATTAGTTGTCGGAGGTTGTAACACTCTTGCCAAACGAGATGACACTGGGGTTGTTGTCGCTCACCGGGCTCAGATACGCAGCTCCACAGCAGTTGTTGCCGCCGATCTTCTCGAGGTCAATCGCGGAGACGTTGTGGATATTCTGGATTCCGTGGAGGTTCAGGATCCCAGCGATAATACCCGGAAAGAAACCTGGCTTAGGGTTCGTGCTCACGATGAAGAGAGTACTGAAGGATGGATTGAATCGCGCAACGTGATGCCGAACAACGTGCTCGAGCAAGCGCGAAAAGTCGCTGAAGAAGATAAGGACATACCCGCGCAGGCAACTGGACAGCTTCGTGCGAGTTCGAATCTACGACTTACGCCTGACAGAAGCGGCAATGAAAACATCATGATGAGACTCGACAGTGGATCTACGTTCGAGATCATCGGTTGGAAGCGTGTACCTAAACCTGGGTCCTCAGAGGGACCGATCGAGAGCGACATCGCTCCCAAAGCCGGTAGCGCGCAGCAAAGTGGTCCTAAAGTAATCAAGGGCAATGATGAATCGACGGAACCCGAAGATCAGAATGAGCTTTGGTACAGGGTGCGGTTAGCTTCATCAATTTCGCCTGCACCCGCCGGTTGGATTTATGGGAAGCAGGTCGAGCTTTCTGTGCCTAGTGACATCATTTTTTATCGCACCGGGCGGGAGTTTGTTGCTTGGCAAAGGCTGGATGGCGAAGTGAGCGACGGCGATAACTCGACAAGAGACAAAGACGCGGCGAAGGATGGTAAGCCCGGGAGCTGGGTAATCCTCGAAAAGAGTAGTTCAAGCCAGCCGCACACGCTTGATGAGCCAGACTTTGATCGGATCTATGTGCTTGGCTACGACAAGCGAAACCAGGAACATTACACTGCCTATCGAAGCCCCGACGTTCGCGGCTTTCTTCCTCTCAGAGTGGACTCCCCTGGCAGTGATAAGAGTTTCACCGCAAGGATTCAGGATGAAAATGGACAAGTGCAGGATCTGAAGTACGGTGTCTACAAAGATGCACGGGGAATTCTTCGCATTAATGCGCCGAACGTCCCGGCTAAAGAAAAGCGCCGAAGATAGTTCGTTAGCAAAGCGAAGGATCGGTGGCAACTCGAATTGATCTAACGAATCCAAGTCATCGCTCGAGAGCCGTCCTCATCATGTTGATTTCAAGATGTGAGGAGCAAGTTTTTCGAGTTGCGCTTGACAACCGATTGAATGTCCCTATAATGCCCATTCCCTCGGAGATGGGAATTGACATTGCCGGGGATGCGAGGCACAAATCAGGTGCCGCTTTTCTCTTGAGAAGTGTTGTGAGAAGAGCGGCGCTTTTGTTCGCCAAGACGCCAAGTTTTACGAACACTAAGTGCGCTTGACAGAGCCAGGAGTCATCAGTTAAAGTCTCCGTTTGCTTGGGGCGAGATTAAGTCGTCTGTACGGCAAATCCAAATACAATTTGGAATCGATGTTTGAAAACTAGATAGAGCGTGTCCATATCAATGACTTTGGGAGTCAAACGCTGAACGATAAAGTTCGCGTAAAACTCTTTTTGAAGAGTCATAATCGGATACTAATTAACCAGTATAAGATTATGTTCCAGAGAACAAATTCTAACGAGAGTTTGATCCTGGCTCAGAATCAACGCTGGCGGCGTGCCTCAGACATGCAAGTCGAACGCGAAAGTCCCCTTCGGGGGACAAGTAGAGTGGCGCACGGGTGAGTAACACGTAGG
>JBGTLE010000287.1:0-3727 GCA_041744295.1 Pyrinomonadaceae bacterium
CCAGACATCCAGGCACTGTCCGACTATGCCGATGAGCTGGTAAAACGATCTGAGAGTATCGGAGGTATTGTAGATGCCGACACGTCATTGAAGCTCAACAAGCCTGAATTGCGTGTTGAGATTGATCGTGACCGGGCGGCAGATTTGGGTGTGGATACTTCCGATATCGCCACGGGTCTCCGCGTGATGGTCGGTGGAGATCAGGAGGCGTCCCGCTTTCGAGACCCAACGGTAAATGAAGACTACGATGTCCAACTGCGTTTGATTGAGGGAGACCGCAGTGACATTGGCACGATCAGTCGGCTCTACGTGCCCTCATCTCGGGGCGGCCTGGTACGACTTGATAACCTGGTAGAGATCAAACGCGATACGAGTCCATCGCGAATTGACAGGCTTGATAGAGAAAGGCAGGTTTCGATGCGGGCGTCGGTTGCGCCGGGATACGCACTGGCCGATCGTATCGAAGCGCTGCGCGGGGCGGTGAACGAGATGAATCTGCCCGCTGCCTATTCCACCACAGTCTCCGGCAGAGCTCGCGAACTGGAGCGAACCTTCACGGAGTTTATCTGGGCTTTTATCCTGTCGATTATCTTCATGTACATGATTCTCGCCTCACAGTTTGAAAGCACAGTACACCCTTTCACGATTCTCTTGAGTCTGCCACTTTCAGTTCCGTTTGCTTTGTTCTCATTATGGGTGACCGGCAACACGCTCAATCTCTACTCCGCGCTTGGCATACTGGTGCTCTTTGGCGTGGTCAAGAAAAACTCAATCCTTCAAATTGATCACATGAATAACCTGCGAACCAAGGGGATGGAACGCTACGACGCGATCATGCAGGGTAATCGCGACCGTCTTCGTCCAATTCTCATGACCACCATCGCACTGGTTGCTGCGATGATGCCGTTGGCTTTGGGGACTGGACCAGGTTCCGAGGAAAGACGCTCTATTGCGATCGTGGTCATTGGCGGTCAGAGTTTGTCTCTGCTTCTCACTCTGATAGCCACGCCGGTCGTTTACTCCTTGCTTGACGATGCGCGCTCAACTGCACGCTGGCGCCGTTTTGCGACGGCAACTTCTGAAGCTTATCGGGGGATCGTCGGGAGCTTTGGAAAGCGACGTCGAGAACGATCAGCAGAAGCATCCGCGACGAGCACAACCGATTCCACGGATGAAGAGCGCGCTCGAGCAAGCGTCAGCGGCGACTGAGAAAGCGGATGACTCAACTCAACTGGTCACCCACTGAAGGTAGATCTCACGTCCAGATCTCAAATCTCAGATTATCTCAGATCTCAGATCAAGTCACGAGCTGGTTGAGTGATTACGTGCAACCCGGCACCTGGAGACCGTGCCGGATTGCGTGGATGCTAATCGTTATCGGCTAATCACTCAAACACCTTCTCCACGGGCACAATCACCACATCCTCAGGCTTCACGTTAATCTTGTAGACTTCAATTATCTTATCTTCCTCGGTAATCTCTTTCGGCTTGGGTGAGTTGTAAGTTATCGGCGACGGCCGATTGCTGACGATCGCCTCGCGGAGAGGTTCTGCATCCCTGGTGATGATCACGATGCGCATTGCGTCAGACTTGAGATATTTGCGAATGGCGTTATTCACATCTTCGAGCGTCAGCTTTGCCAGTTGTTCGCGCATGTAACTGACGTAGTCGGGAATGTTGTAATAACGGCTGTCGAGAGCGTAGCCGAGTTGCGCGTCCTGCGTCTGCGTCAGGATGTTGTTGTACTTCGTCAGGAATTCGCGAGTGGCCAAAAACGCCTCTTTGGTCATGCCCTCACGCACCAGTTTGTCATATTCGTAGAGTGCCGCGCGCAACACAAAATGACCGTTCTCCGGGGTCACTGGACGAATCCAGATTTGGAAGATCTGCGACGAACGCCCCAGATTTGGGTCGGGCGTGAATTGGAACATGCCGCGCGGGAAGTATTCTATGTAGGCGTAATTTCCGTAATTGAGTCCGCGAGCCTCTCGCAGCCTTTGATATAGATAACTATTGCTGGAGCGATGCTGCCCAAAGTAGGAGGCGACGATCGCCAGGGCCGGCCAATCTTTGTCCGCACGTGTTAGGTTGATGGGGAAGCCCAGCGAAAGGGCAGTTGCGCGCGTCTCGCGCTTGACGATGTTAATACGCATCCCCGACGCGAGCTTGGGATTATCGAACTTTACTTTATTCAACTGCCCAGCCGGCAACTTCGCGATATCGGCCTCCACTCGCTGCGGCAGATCCTTTGGGAAGCCACCGGCGAGCGCCAGTACGGCATTAGCCTGGGTGTAGTTGGCCTTGTAGAAAGCGCGCACGTCATCCAACGTCAGCTTCTCCAGCGAGCCAACCGTGCCCATGTTGTGGTGTTCGTAAGGATGGTCGTCATAGATGACATTATAGAGATATTCTTTGCCCAACTCTTCGTCGTTGGTCTCGCGCAGCGAGACCTTTAAGAAGTTGTTAGCATCAGTCTTCAGGCGCGAAAAATCCTCCGCGCGAAAGCCGGGATCCAACAGCATCTGACTAATGAGACCATAGTACTTGTCCAGGTTGTCGATGTGTGTCGTGCCTGTGAAGACCGTCATCTCTTTGTCGATCTGCCAACCGAAGGAAGTAGCCATTGGATACATCGCTTCCACGATCTGTTCGTAAGTCATAGCGCGCGAGCCGCCCTGGGCCAGCATAGCGGCAGTCAAGGCTGCCACACCCTCTTTGCCCTCAGGATCAGCAGCGGCGCCGCTCATGAACTGAAGGCGGAACGTAACAAGCGGCGAACGATTCGGCAGTAGCACGCTGGCAATCTTGGTTGACATATTTTTCTGGATACGACCCCGGGCGGCCGCGGGTGTCAGGATGGCGAGACCGATTAACAGGCTAATCACTGTACGTCGCATTACTTTCTGCCCTCCTCGACTTCATTCTTGGCGGAGTCTTTGACCTTTGGCGCCAGGGTGACGATAGTGCGGCTCTCGTCGCGGAAATACCTGGCGGCAGTGTCGCGCACATCTTGTGGAGAGATGGTTTCCATAAGTTCCGCCAGCTTGTCGATAGTCTCCGGGGTACGTCGCAACGAGACGAAAGGCGCGAGCGTGGAAGCGATAGCATTAGAACTGTCCATGGCCATCGCGAAGCTGTATCGCAGACGTGATCGGGTGGCGTTTAGTTTCTCCTGCGGGATCAGTTCGGTTGAGTAACCTTTGAAAGTTGCGAGAATCTGGTCGCGCACGTAATCAACGTCTTTGGGATCTTTGACGCGTGCCAGCACCACGAACAGTTCCGGATCCATCTGATTGCTGAAGTCTGGTCCCAGGACATCCACCTTTTGTTCCGTTAAGACAAGCTTTTGATAAAGGTCTGAGTTTTCTCCGAACGCGACCTGCGCCAACAAGTCGAGGGCCATCTTATCTTTCTCAACATCTGAGTACGCCGGACCACGAAAAGCCACCGCGACTATCGGCAACGTAGGTGACGGCCAGTCGATGTGGGATTTGCGCGGCTCAGTCTGCTTCGGCTCGGCCGGAATTTTCGTCACATACTCACCGCGTTTCCATTCGCCGAAGTATTTCCTGGTCAGGTCCAGGGTGCGGGCGCGGGTCACGTCGCCGACGATCATGACAGTGGTGTACTCGGGACGGTAGAAACGCTTGAAGAATTCCTGGCTGTACTCAAACTGATTTGGCATGTCCTGAATGTCTTTCAGGTAGCCCATCGTTGTATGTGAGTA
>JBGTLE010000288.1:0-21231 GCA_041744295.1 Pyrinomonadaceae bacterium
AACGGGGATCCCCCTCGGCGGGACGGACCACGTGATTTCCCTTGCGATTTACGTCAAAGTAACCAGCACCCCAATTCTCAATGCCATAAGTCTCGAGCGTCTGCTCAATTACCGTCGTCAATTAGCAATCTCCTGCCTTGCGTGCGAAGAAACATGTTTGCGCGCATTCCAACTAAAGCGTAGTTGTACATCATCCGATTTCGAGTTGGAGATTTCGTGGGTTGGAACGCTTTAGCGGGGAATGTAACAGAAATCCAAAGGTCGGTCTATAACTTTTTTGTTTCAGAAGATGCATTTGAAGGGCGTAAATCGTCCAGTGGCAACACTTTATTGACGCGTTCTCTTAAGCGACGGGTCTCCGGATTTTCGGACATGAAACTAAAATTTCGTTGGCCCTTGCGTTAGAATTTCAACGGTTGCACGAACTCTCCAGCAAGCCGAAACATCAATCGCAGGACTTAAGGCTAATCGTAACAACTGGTGGTGTTGCAGTCTCCGCGTTCGGCCTCAATTACATCGTCGCTTGGGCGCCAGTGCTCGAAAGGCCGAACCTAACCAGTAAACCGTTGAGACGGGTTTCCTGTAGAGTTACACTCAAGTATCGCCAGGGTAGAACGACGGTGTAAAATGAGAACGTCACACGCCATCTCTGCCTGAGCGATCAAATTTCTTGACATCTGTGGAGTCATCCCTATAATGCAAGTTTTTTTGCGCGTCGCTATATGACGTTCGCTTCTTGCCGCAGCTACTTTCAGTTTTCATCTTGCTTCGCGCCAGCAAACTACCCCGGGGCGAAGAGCACCCTTAACACTCCCATTCTCTGGAGAAATCATGAACCCTAAGACTGTCTTGAAATATGCTGCCGATCAGGGCGCCAAATTCGTCTCGGTCCGATTCACAGACCTGCCCGGCTCCTGGCAACACCTAACCTTTCCCATTGGACAACTCGGCGAGGACACTTTTGAAGGCGGCTTCGGTTTCGACGCCTCATCGATTCGCGGCTGGGCGGCGATTCATGAATCGGACATGCTGCTGGTGCCCGATGCCTCGCGCTTTTGGATGGATCCGTTTGCCGATCATCCGACGCTCTGCTTGTTTGGCAACGCAGTCGACCCGATAACGAAGGAAGGCTACGCATTCGATCCACGTTCCGTCGCTTTGCGCGCTGAGAATTATTTGAAGTTTACAGCGCTGGCCGATACGGCTTACTTCGGACCGGAAGCCGAGTTCTTTGTTTTCGACTCAGTGAAGTTTCACAACGAACAGCATTCTGCCGGCTACACCATTGATTCCGACGAAGCGCATTGGAACAGCGGCCGCGATGCGAATGAGTTTCAGGGCACCAACCTCGGTTACCGCATTCGTCCAAAGGAAGGTTATGTGCCGGTTGCGCCCACCGATACGCTCGGCGATCTGCGCTCCGAGATTTCACTGACGTTGTTAAAGTGCGGGATCGAAGTCGAATGCCATCACCACGAAGTAGCCACTGCCGGCCAATGTGAGATCGACTTCCGCTTTTCCACGATGCTGGGTACGGCAGACAACCTGCAGATATTCAAGTACGTAGTCCGAAACACCGCTTATTCATATGGCAAGGCGGCGACCTTTATGCCCAAGCCGCTTTATGGAGACAACGGTTCCGGGATGCACTGTCACCAGTCCCTTTGGAAAGGCGAGAAGCCTCTCTTTGCCGGTGATGGCTATGCGGGACTTTCAGAGATGGCGAAGTTTTATATCGGCGGTTTGCTCAAGCACGCTGCGGCCATCGTGGCGTTCGCGGCGCCGACAACCAATAGTTACAAGCGATTGGTTCCCGGATTCGAAGCGCCTGTGAATCTGGCCTACTCAGCTCGTAATCGCTCGGCCGCGATTCGTATCCCCATGTTCTCGGCGAGTCCGAAACTTAAACGGTTGGAGTTTCGTCCGCCCGATCCTTCGTGCAATCCATATCTCGCGTTTTCCGCAATGCTGCTCGCTGGTTTGGACGGTGTCCAAAATCGCATCGATCCCGGCGAGCCACTCGAGAAGGACATCTACGACTTGTCGCCAGAGGAACTGAAGGACGTTCCGACGTTGCCCGGCTCGCTCGATGAGTCACTCAAGGCACTGGAAGAGGACCACGAGTTTTTGCTGAAGGGCGATGTGTTCAGTCAGCAATTGATCGAACGTTGGATCACGTATAAGCGCGACAAAGAGATCACGCCCATGCGTATGCGCCCGCATCCGTTGGAGTTTGGACTGTATTTCGACATCTAAGCCTTTTCGATCATCGAGATGCTGCCAACAATCATAGGGGCGGCACTTCTTGGCCGCCCCTCGTGTCATTAGCAGTGCTTCCAGGAAAACGAGGGCGGCCCACGGAGTGCCGCCCCTACAGCTCATACGTTGTAAGATAACCACGTGTCGATGCTCGACGAGCGAGTGCTTTCGCTGATTCGCGATCTGCCTGATGAGAAAGGCCCCCAAGCTTTTCTCGAGCGCATCGCCGTAGAGAATCCACGCGCGCATAAACTGCTACTGCGAGATCGTGGTCTGCTATCGGACACCCTCACACTTGCCGCCTGGAGTCCACTGCTCGCCACTACTCTCGAACAGAACCCGGATTACATTTCCTGGCTTTCGCGCGAACGCACCAGCGCCCGAGTGCGCACACGTGATGAACTGAAAGAGTCATTAGCTCGGTTTGAACTGACCCACTCGGCACTTGCTCCGCAAGCTGTGCTCGCGCGCTTTCGTCGGCGCGAGTTGTTGCGCACTTACTTGCATGACATTCGCGGCACTCACACGCTGGTAGAAACCACTGAAGAACTTTCGAATGTCGCCGATGCCGTGCTCGAGTACGCATTGAATCTTGCGCGCCAGGATCTCGACAACAAGTTCGGTTTGCCCCGCAGCACGGACGAACGCGGTCGCGTGGCCACCGCTGAGTTCACCATCGTCGCGTTGGGCAAACTGGGTTCTTATGAACTGAACTACGCGTCGGACATCGACCTGATGTTCATGTACTCGGAGGAAGGAACGACGTCCGGTCAGGGAGAGCGAGGCGAAGTTACAAACCGAGAGTATTTCGTCAAGCTCGCTGAGACTGTCGCCCGTTTGGTCGGACAACCCGGAGGCGAAGGCGCGGCCTATCGAGTTGATTTGCGCTTACGGCCACACGGTCGCGATGGCGCGCTCGCCTGTTCGCTTGAAGAGGCTTTGCGCTACTACCGTTCAACAGCCCAAGCGTGGGAACTGCAGGCGATGATTCGGGCGCGCTCTGCCGCTGGTTCAACTCAGCTCTTTCAGCGATTCGCGAGCGGTGTGAGAGACAACGTTTTCAGACGCGATGTTTCGGTTGCCGACGCACTCGCAAGCGTGAGGCTCGCAAAGCAAAAGATCGATCGGCATCGAGAGAAGGAGACCGGTGGATTCAATGTAAAGCTGAACCGCGGCGGAATCAGGGACATTGAGTTTATTGCCCAGGCACTCCAGTTGGCCCACGGCGGAAATGATGAGTGGCTGCAGGCGCCCCACACGTTAATCAGCCTGGGCCGTCTCGCTGATCGTGACCTGATTCTTGAGAACGAGCGCACGAAGTTGTCAGATTCGTACGTCTTCCTCAGACGCCTCGAGCACCGATTACAAATGGAGCAGGGACTGCAGACCCATGTCGTTCCTTTGCAAGCCGATCATCGCGCGCTGGTTGCCAGACGAATGAACTTCACAGGCGCAAATGCGCTGGCAGACTTTGATGCGGCGCTTGAGACACATACAACCGACGTGCGTTCGGTGTTCAATCGAGTATTTAAAGAGATCGATCCTCTAACTCAAGACAAAATTGAAGTTCAGCCTGCCAGACGCAACCGGTCCGGCAGTCCAGACGTTGCTCTCTCACGGTCGGCAGCCAGCGCCCTGCTGCCCCACCTCGTACCCATCGATTCGCATCGGACTGTCGAATCGGTTGCCGAATCACTACTCGAACGCGCGCACGAGTCGGTCAATCCGGCGCGAGCTTTATCATCGGTGGCGCGGATTGCGGCCTCAATTGAAAAGCTTACCGAGCCGCTGGAGGTCAGCAATGAGAGCGTCAACGCGATGATGCACCTGGGAGCCTCGTCGGAGTTTTTTAGCGAGATCCTGGCAAGCAATCCGACGCTGGTTAGTTCGTTGGCTAAGCAACCCGGAACTCACGCGCGACGCGATTTTCGTTCGGCATTGCGAGCTGCGGTTGATCCTGAGAAGAGTTTTGCCGCCGAGCTTTCCGCATTGCGCCGGCAATGGGCGCGCTTATTACTCGAGATTGGGATCAAAGACGCGGCCGGCGAGATTTCGGATTACGAATCCAACCGTTTGCAAACCGACCTGGCAACCGCGAGTTTGAATGTTGCTTACCTGATTGCTCGTCGAGAAATGATCCGCCGATTTGGACCACTGGCCGGTGGACCGCGCATCGCCGTGCTGGGTCTTGGGAGGCTTGGCACAGGCGGCGTTGACTATGGCTCCGACCTCGACGTGATTATTGTTTACGATTCGCTTGCTCCTTCTCCGGTTGCGTCACTAACCCGAGAGGAAGCGTATTCCCGGCTATCCGAACTGATGATTGCCGCGCTCACGAACGTGACCCGTGAGGGTTACTTGTATCGTGTCGATTTGCGCCTGCGTCCAAACGGGCAAAGCGGGCCACTGGTGACGAGCTCGGATGGTTTTGTCGAGTACGCAAAGAAGGGGACCGCGGTTTGGGAGTGGCTTGCTTACGTTAAGTTGCGTGCGGTGGCGGGCGACCTCGAATTGGGAAAGATGATCGAGACTCATGCGCGTCACGCCATTCACGAAAGCGCTCGTCAGGCTTTGGTCGACGAGTTACGCGAAGAAACACGGCGCGTTCGTGACCGGCTGGAGTTGGAAAAGGGCCAGCGACTAAGACAGGGTGAGATGGACATTAAGTACGCGGCAGGAGGAATGCTTGATGTTTATTTTGCCGCCCGGTATTTGCAACTTCGCGACGACGTTTCTGATGAAGGAGAAGAGCGCTCGACACAAGCCACGCTGGAAAGACTTGCCGCCAGTGAATCGCTCGGACCCGAGGAGTATGCTGCGTTGGCAGATGGTTATGCGCTGCTTCGGGCGGTGGATCACCAGTTACGACTGCTCGTGGGTAAATCCGGGAGAGTGCCGGCCAGTGATCACGCGGTCGTGCGGGATATTGCAAAGAAGCTGGGCTTCAACTCAGCCGTAGAACTGCATGAGTCGGTGAACGCGCGCATGCGCGAAATTCGTGAAGCTTACGATCGAATCGTCGTCTGAAGCCATCACGCCGTGGCGGTGTTGCTGGTTGATTCAAACCAGCAACGACTGCACCAGCGATGAGCGGCGCGACGCTCCTTCTCCGTAAATTCCGCCGATGCCGGCAGGCGTTTTACGACTTCGCGTTCGTCGTCGGTTAGTTCACTCCAACTCTTCAGACGGCCTTCATAACAACGTGGACAGCGGTCGTTGGTGATCAACTTCTTCTCTCCCCTAAACAAAGTTCTATGAACTAAGTGGTCTTCCGCGGCTCTGCCGCCTCCCTTGCGGTCAGCCTCCGGCTTACCGCATCACTGCTTGTAATTTCAGGCTACACCTATCCTTTAACTAAAACTTCTCACTTGAGCACTCTTCAAGGCAAAGCCTTCGAGGACTAAGGCATTCTTCGGTAGGCCATAGGCTACCGCAAGGATGGCGGCAGAGCCGCGGGTGGGTAACTCACAAGATGACTGAGCCGTTACGTAACAATTTGTTTTGTTTACTCAGCCTCCTTCCTCGTGTAATTTATCTGTGGTTGTAAACCTCGGCAACTGCACGCCTGGGTCACGCATCCACTACACTCGAAGGAAGATTGAATGTTTCGAATAAAAGCCTCCTACTCTGAACAAGTCGAACTCGGGATCAGCATCGAGCGCGCGCGCGAATTTTTCGGCGAGCTGCGCAACTTCGTCGACTTGATGCCCGGCATCGAAGGCATACGCAAGGAAGCCGGCGGCATCATGCGTTGGATCGTTCGAGCGGAAGTTCCAGTGATTGGACCCGTACACGCGAACTTCACAGTTGAGAAAACTGACGATACTCCCGAACGCCTGGAATGGTCTCCAGCGCAGAGCGAGATGAAAAACTATCTTCGCTATGCAGCTTCATTCGAAGAGCGTGGCCATAAAGTTCTAATTCGAATTGCGCAGCACGTGGAACTAAGAAGGCCACACGCCAAAGACCTGCACCGCTTTGCCGCGCTGGTTGGGGAAAGCGCCATCAGTGCTGAAATGCAGAAACGCGTGCGCGAGATGATCATTGTGTTTTTGGAACGCGCGCGTGTGAAGCTGGAAGGCGAGTCGCTGGTCGAGCAGGAAGCAGAAGCAGTGTAACTCTCTTTCCAAAAGAATAATCCACAGATTACGCAGATTTCAACAGATTAAGAAAGAGTCGAAGAAGCGGGCAACAGTTAGCTTCTTCTTATCTGTGTAATCTGTGGATGATTTTTTGCTCTGCTACTTTCTTTCCTGCCGGTAGCTGATCATGTTCGCAAACATCCGATAACCGCCAGGCACTCCCGCCCGCAACTGCCGGTACCAAACCATGCTCGTGTAGATGTAAGTTCCTTTGCCATGCTTCGCAACCAGGAGCCCACCGTTCAAAGGCTTCGCGCCAGGATCGCTACTCGAAAACAGCGCCTCGTATTGTTCGTCCCACTCTTTCGGATAGTAGAGCCCGCGTTCCTGAATCCAATTGTCAAAATCTGCAGAACTGATCCGGTTCGGATTGTTCAGCAGTCGATGCCGCGGCAGCAGAAATCTTACCGGAGCCGTCTCGACCGTGATTCGTTCACCACCGAGCAGGAGTTTGTATGGCGCCAGTTGCGGACGGTTTTTTCGCTCATCAGGATTCCACTCGTTGTCCTTGTGATAGAAGACCAGCAGGTTGCCGCCGTCCTGCACGTACTGCAACAGTCGCGCGTTCGCGGCAATCAATTCCGGATGGGCTTCGTAACCGCGATTATCGATGATGACAGTGTCGTAGGCTTTCAGATCTCCATTGGCAATGTCGTTAACCGCCAGCGCTTTGGATTCAACACCGAGCGCCGCCAGCGAAGTTTCCAGAGTTTGATCGAAACTCGGAACGTAGCCGACCCGCAGCGACTTTGCTACTGCTGCGTTCGTAATCACAACCGACACTTGTCGCTCATTGACGGCTTTGCTGCCGGCGATTGACTCAACCGAAACTTTCAGTGTCCCATTTCCGCTCTTGGTAAGTGCGGTTTCATTCCGGGTCTCATTTGGTTGCAAGTCAATTGCCGGACTAACCCAGGTTTCGCGTCCGATACTGGTTTTGAGGTGGCCCTGAAACCTCGTCGGCAGGTGGTTCACGAGCGGTAGGTTAAATGCTTTGCAGCGTCCGGATGTGTTAGGAGTGCGGACACATGGAGAGGGTGCAATGCTCTTGATTTCCACAGCCGGCGCCACGTCGAGGTTGACTCCTGGTTGAGCAAAAAACTTCGCACCCTCAACTTCGAGTTCGGCAGTTACGGTGAAGGTGTCGCCGAACACCCTGCCATCGTAGAGGTGATCCTCACTCGGGACAGTCAAGGGGGTGTTTGCCGGAGTTTGGTGTTGGACGGTGACGGTTGTTTCAGTATCCGGTAACAGCAAGTCTGCGGTATCGACCGGTTTCCTTTCGCCTCCGTCAAAAGCTACTGCGAGTACTTTGATACCTCGGTCGCCGGCGTTGTCCAGACCGATCGTAAAGTTAATCGTGGTTCCCGGCACCACAACCTTTCGTTCTGGAGTAACGGTTATTGAAACACCGGATGCCGTTTCGAGCGCCTTGCTCGTGCGCCGCTCCATCAACAACAAACGATAGGCATCTTCAACGACGGGTGATCTCGACTGGGCCAGTCGCCAGTCTATTAACGCATCAAGCATTTGTTTTGGTTGATCGAGAAAGTCAGATAGTGGCTTACCTTCGATTGTTGGCGCGAGACGCGACTTGAGCGACGGCGGGATCTCGAGTCCTGCCACTGGCGTCGTCGCTGCGGCCGGAAGAGACGGAACATTCGCCGCTTCCTTTAACAGCTGGTAGCGGATCAAATTTAGCTTTCCGGTCTGATTATTTTGCGCGCGCAGCCAATCCTTGAGTGATTTCGGCCACGGGCCCTGCGATGCGTGTTGCTGCAAGGCCATCAGCGCTTGCTCTCCGAAGGAGGTACCGCGCAAGGGATCCAACTCATTGGGATCGATAGTCACAATCTTTTCATTTGCTGCCGCCGCGGATGAGGCAGTTGTTGCGGCGCCACCGCGTCGTGCCCGGACGAAAAGGCGCTTTGGTTGCCAGGTGCTGACACTGCTTAGCTGTTCAGGAAAGCGAGTGGAATCTGCGGCCGCTTCGAATGCTTCCACGATCAGCCGCCCGGTTGCTTGATGATGTCCGTGACCGCTGGTCGTGTCGTGATTGGTGATGATCACGTCTGGTCGCAGCTCGCGAATCTTAAGAACCATGCGCTGCAACGCTTGCTCGTGGCCCCATTCGCGAAATGCTTCGTCAGCTGACTTTGAAAAACCAAAATCTTTTAAGCCCAGAAAGAACGGTTCCGATCCCTGAATGCGCGCAGCATTGATTGTTTCTCGCGCACGGATGACGCCCAACTGTTCGTACAACTCGGGGCCGACGGCGTTCTGTCCACCTTCACCGTATGTGGAAAACAAGCTGACCGTGTGCACGCCATACTTTCGGCGCAGTACGGTCAGCGTCGTACCGTCTTCATCGTCCGGGTGAGCGGCCACACACATCACTGTCCAGGGGTTGGTTAGATCAACCAGTGCTTGATGAAGTTCGGTCTTGTCGATCGTCCGGGAAGTGGTCGTCGTTTGCTGTGCGGTTGAAATCGGTAGCGGGATAGTTGCCAGCGATATGGAAACAAGGCATACGCAACCGAGGAGAACCCTAAAGGCTCTGCCGGTTAAGACTTTATTGATACTCAAGAGTTTCCGCGTCACGAATCTTCCTCTTAGAACTTTGATGAACGTTCAAGCTTTCCTGCCACCATCATACTCAACGCGATCACGAGAATCAGAATCACGCCATAAGCTGCCGCGGAACCGAGATTGAACTCGCGTAACTCTGATGCAATCGCGATTGAAACCGGACGATTCCTCGGAACAAATACCAACACAGACGCCACATACTCGCCCAACGCGATCACAAAGGCCAGCAGGGTCCCGGCAACAGCCCCCGGCCAAACCAAGGGCAAGGTAATGCGACTGAACCGTCGCCACCATCTCGCTCCCAGCGTTGCCGCTGCGCGTTCAAGTGCCGGATCGAGTTGTTCCATGTTCGACTGCACCGCCCGTACGACCAGTGGCATGAAACGAAGAAAGTAGATGACGGGCAGAATCCAAAACGTTCCAACCAGGATGAATGCGCCGAGCAAGACACTTGGTTTCCCATAAGCCTCGGCGATGGAGACGGCAACCACGGTTCCCGGCAAAGCCCAGGGGATCAGGACAAGCAAAGAGATCGTACGTCGCCAGACTCGTCGCATATTGCTGGTCACGAGGGTGGCGACACAGAGACTCCAGACCAGCGCGGCCACCGCTGCGATTCCCGACATCGAGAGACTGTTCAGAAAGACCTCGTTCGCACTCGGCTCAGTCAAGATTCGTCGATAGTTGTCGATCGTGTAGTCCGGTGGCAGCGTTTGCGTCGTCCACACGCCGTCCCGCGCAAAGCTTACGAGGATCAGTGTCGCGATTGGCAGAAACAGCAACCCAGAGAACAGAACGGCGGCGGTTATCGCCACTACCCGAGCACGACCTCGAGTGATTGCTTTGCGCGTTCGTGGCGCGCCTTTCATCGCGGCGGCGGCGAACTTTCTGGTTCCTTCGTAGCGTTGAAAAAAGACCAGCGCGCTTAGCGAGATGACGGCCAGGATCACTGTTTCCGTGATCGCAATCGTGTTGTCGCCGCGCTGACGGGCCGTGAAAATCTCGAGTGTGAGCATTCGTACGTTGCCGCCGAAAAAGAGGGGCGCGCTGAACGAAGCCATCGACGTCATGAAAGTCAGCAGTCCTGCAGCCAGCAGCGACGGCGTTAGCTGCGGCAACAGAATTCGCGTCAGGACGTAAAATTTTCCGGCACCCAATACTCGGCCAGCTTCTGCCAGGGCAGCATCGACACGACGAAGCCCGGCGCCCGTCAGCACATAGAAGAAGGGATACATTGTGTAAGTGTGGAACAGGAGCAAGGCCGTCCACCCACGCAATGTCCACGGCGCGGTTTCCAGATTGAACGCGTGTTGCACGGCACGGGCGAGCAAGCCCGACTCGCCGCACAGCAGGATGAAAGCGACGGTGCCGACTAGAGGCGGTAACACGAGTGGCATCGCAGCCAGGGCGGCAAACAAGCGCTGTCCAGGAAAGGCGTAGCGTTCAAAGAGAAAGGCCAGTGGCACACCAACAAGCGCGCAGAATAGAACTGTCAGCAGTGAAACCATGACGCTCGTATAGATCGCCTCGAGCACTACTGACTGAGAAAGGACTGTGGTGTAGTTTGCGAGCGACCAACGGCCATCGTGTTCGAGCGAGGTGCGGATGAGGTGGAGGTTGGGATAGATGACGCCGTACAGGAGAACGAGAGCGGTAACGATCAAAAGAACGAGCTGGGAGCGCTGGCGTCCCGCCTGAAATGAGCGCAACGCGCGAAAAGGGTGGCGCGAAATATTGCCGTCAGTTATTGATGGACCCATAGTGGGTGATGTGTCGCGCAGTCTCGCAGTTAACTCGCAGTCTCGCAGTCTCACAGTTAATAAGGTGGACCCTGTCCACGTTCTTACACCGGAGGTGTTGCGACCTCCAGCCCAGGGTTGCGCGCTTTGGCGCTACCCTGGGATCAAGTTCGAATCTAAATCCTACCCCAGCGGGGTTGCGTCTCATTGGCAAACTACCCCCGAGTAACGTTAGACGGAAAACCGCTGCACTTGGATTAGGCAAGACGCAACCCCGTTGGGGTAGTTCGCAAAACTCGCGAGATCCCAGGGTAGCGCCAAAGCGCGCAACCCTGGGCTGGAGGTCGTAACACCTTCGGTGTAGAGAGCGGGGACAAAGTCCACCTTCCTGACTGCGAGACATTCACACTGCACGATTTTGTTGTGCTTGAGATTGTGCGAACTCCTTCAACAGCGTGATGTGCTGCTCGGGTAGCGTAACCACACACGATTCACCAACTGCAATTCCATTCGGCTGCAGCACGAGTGCTTCCAAGCCTAACCCGTTCGCGTCCAACTTTATCGTCGAGGTCGCTCCGGCGAAATTCACAGCGCGAACCGTCGCCGGGATTGTATTCAGATCTTTATGATCATTGCCGGCGATCGCCAAATGTTCAGGACGAATTGCGAGATAGCATGGCTGATCCAGTGGCGGCAGCTCCTTCGTGTTTACTTGAACTCGCAATGTGTGGCCACCGTCGAGCGTCTTGAACTCTGCAAACGATGAGTCCTTTGCACTCACCCTCATCACGCGGATTAGGTTGTTGCGTCCGAGAAAGCGGGCCACCGAAATCTGCGCCGGTCTTTCATAAAGCTCGCGCGGCTCGCCAATTTGTAACAATCGTCCGCCGACCATAACAGCGATGCGATCGCAAAGCGCGAATGCCTCTTCCTGATCGTGCGTAACGTAGACCGCGGTCAGCCCGAGACGGTTCACCAGCTCGCGCAACTCACCGCGCGTCTCTTCGCGCAGCGCCACATCGAGATTCGAAAGCGGTTCATCAAAAAGCAGCAACGCGGGCTCAATCGCAATCGCGCGAGCGATTGCCACGCGTTGTTGTTGGCCGCCAGAGAGTTCATCAATCCGGCGCTTTGCGTAATCGGGAAGTTGTACCAAATCGAGCGCCGCTGCCACGCGTGCGACTATCTCCGGTTTTGGTTTGTGGCGCGCGCGCAGTCCGAAGGCCACGTTCTCGAAAACATCGAGATGCGGAAACAGCGCGTAGTTCTGAAACACCATGCCGAAACCGCGGCGCTCGGGAGAGACGCGCGTAATGTCACGACCATCAAACTCGACTGTTCCCGAGTCAGGCTCCTCCAGGCCGGCAATCATTCTTAGAGTTGTCGTTTTGCCGCAGCCGGATGGGCCAAGCAGTCCAAAAAACTCGCCGCGCTCAACGTCGAGAGTTACTTCTCTGACGGCCGGCGTCGCGCCATAAGATTTGGAAAGTTGTGTTAGTGACAGCAGTGGCATTGACTGAAGCTGGTTATGCTTTGCGGCTTCGCCGCGTTCGTTGCGGTAGGCCTATGGCTTACCGAGAAAAGTTGTTATTGGTTCGTGGCTACGCCTTAACCTGCAGCCCGAGGCAAAGCCTCGTCATGAATAATTGCTCTTCGGTAAGCCGGAGGCTTACCGCAACGAATGCGGCAGAGCCGCCGCGTTCTCGAAGCCGCAACGTTGTCGAAGCCGCAACTTTGTCGAAAACGCAACGTTGTCGAAGCCGGAGGTCCCAAACGACAAATGATCACTGTCAAATGATCAATGGAAAATAACTCCCGCTCTACCTACTCCGTCCGCGTATCTCGGTGTCCCAGTAACGAATCCAATTCCCGCCCTCTTTGCGCAGCAGTTCCCAATCCAATGGCAGTCGCGTAAACGGTTCATTCATCCAACCCGGCAACTGCGCGCGGTCAACGTCATTGCGCACCGGAATTCGATAGTAAGACTGCGCCGCGTGCACGAGGCTTTCCGTCGTCGTCACAAATTCGTAGAAGCGTCGAGCTTCGTCCTCGTTCGGAGCGCCACGCAAGATCGCAATGCCGTCGGTCACCACCGGCGTACCGCTGGCCGGAATCACATAGTCGACAGGGAAGTTCTTCTTCTCTTTGTAGAGTCGCACGTCGGGCATGTCCCACATGCTGAGCACGCCTTCCCGACGGGCCAGCTTTTGCATTAACAAGGTGCCATCCGCTGTGTACTCATGCACGTTGGCATCAAGACGCCGCAGCCAATCGAAACCTTGCTGCGGTGACCCGGTGTCCTTATAAAACCGCCAGATGATGCTGCCGAAAATCACCTGCATCGTATCGGAAGGATTTGGATTTCGAATCAAAACCTTGTCGCGCCACTTTGGATCGAGCAGGTCGTCCCAATCGCGCGGGGCCTCTTCCGGTTTCACTGCCTCGCTGTTGTAAACGATGACTTCGGGCGTCTCATAAGTTCCGTACCAGCGGTCCTGAGTGTCTTTGCTGGCGGGACCAACCTTGTCGGACCAACTTGGTTTATACGGCGCCAGCAGGTTCTCGTCCGCAGCGGTTTGGAAAGTTGTGTGCGCAGCTCCCCACCAAAGGTCCGCTTGCGGCCGATTGCGTTCCGCGCGCACGCGCTCGAGTACCTGGCGCGATCCCATATCGAGAAACTGAACGTCGACTTCACCATGCTGTTGCTGGTACCGCGAAACGAAGTCGCGCAAGAGATCCTGACCATGTGGCGTATAGATGAGGAGTCGGCGAGCAGGTTGACCGGGCGACTTGCTACAGGAAATCAGAAGACCGGAGAGGCAAAGCAGGATCAGAACGACGAAACGAATTTTCAGGACCATCTGGAATTAGGCTGTTCAGCAATGTTTTCGTGAAATCGCCGCCATGCTAACACACAACTATTTATGGCAATATGTCATCAGTTGTAGGGCAGACATTCTTTGTCTGTCTCAGTTTCGATAGCGGTCCTTGTAAAGGGAACGGCGGAGCAGAGGATATGGCGACTACAGCAAAACGAAGAATCATTCGCGCCGGTGGATGGGGCATCGCGAAACGACTTATTAAACCGATTCCGTTCATCGGGGCCTTGTTTGCCCTCGGCCTTGCGGGTTATGAGATCAAAAAGAAGGGTCTGATTCCTGGCGTCATCCACGTGGGACTTGATGTAACGCCCATCTTAGGTACTGCGAAAAATGTCTGCGAAATCTTTACCGGCGACTGGATACCCGACAAGGCTGATAGAAAATCCAATGGAACCGAACAACTTTCGCGACCCGCCGTCCCCGCGCTGGAGTGACCTGCCGAAAGTTCTAAAACGATCCTGAAACTTGTAGGGGCGGCACGCCGTGGCCGCCCCTCGTTTTGTTTAGAAGCACTGTTGATGAAACGAGGGGCGGCCACGGAGTCTCATCAGCCAGTGTCTCGCCGGCAGATGTGTTAGGAAAACCACCGTGTTTCTTGGGAGTGCCGCCCCTACATCGGTTATCAAGTGCAATCGGTCATCGGGTGCAATCGGTTAGCGAGGAGTGGCGGTGATTGGGGGCTGTTCGGTGAATGGCTGCACTTGCTCGTACGCGTGGGAAAGTCGCAGGAGAGTCGGTTCGGACCAGTATGGCCCAAGCAGTTGAAATCCAATTGGCAATCGTTCTTTCGATAATCCGCACGGGACGTTAATTCCCGGCACACCGGCCAGATTCGCCGTGACCGTGTAGATGTCGTTCAGGTACATCGCCAAAGGATCGTCAACCTTCTCGCCTATCAAGAACGCCGTCGTCGGCGCGGTCGGGGTAATAATCGCATCGCAGCTTGCAAACGCCTTACGAAAGTCTTCCTTGATTAACGCCCGCACCTGTTGCGCCTTGCGGTAATAGGCATCGTAATAGCCCGCCGAGAGCACATAAGTTCCCAACATGATCCGGCGTTTTACTTCCGGACCGAAACCTTCGTCACGAGTGCGGCGATACATCTGGCGAAGTTCGGGAGCATCCTCCGCGCGAAAGCCGTAACGCGCGCCGTCAAACCGCGCGAGGTTTGATGAAGCCTCGGCAGTCGCGATGATGTAATAGACCGCGATCGCATACTTCGCGTGGCGCAGATCAACTTCAACGATCTCCGCGCCGAGTTCGCGGTAGTTCTCAACCGCCTTCATCACTGACTCGCGCACTTCAGCCGCGAGACCTTCTCCAAACAATGCTCGTGGAAACCCGATTCGAGCTCCCGCGATCGAATCATCGAGTTGGGCCAGGTAATCCGGCACCGGAACATCGGCAGTCGTCGCATCGTGCCAATCGCGTCCGGCAATCACGCCCAGCACAGTCGCGACATCGCGCGCGGACCGGCCGAACACACCGACCTGATCGAGAGAAGACGCAAACGCGACCAGACCGTATCGCGAGTTTCTGCCGTACGTTGGTTTCAAACCGAGCACGCCGGAAAGAGAAGCAGGTTGACGTACCGATCCGCCGGTGTCTGAACCGAGGGCGACGGGCACGATGCCCGCAGCTACAGCAGCGGCTGAGCCACCGGACGATCCGCCGGGTACGCGTGTGGCATCCCAGGGATTCTTAACCGGCCCGAAGGCTGAGTTCTCGTTCGACGAACCCATGGCAAATTCATCGCAGTTTGTCTTGCCGATTACGACCGCGCCGGCCGCGAGGAGCCTTTCAATCACACTGGCGTTGTAGGGCGGGTGATAGTCGCCGAGGATTCGCGATCCGCAGGAAGTCTGTAGTCCCTGAACGCAGATGTTGTCCTTAATCGCGATTGGAACGCCGGCCAGCAGACCAGTTCGACTAGCAGCGGCATCCGCGCGATCGAGCGCACTGCGATCGATTTCAAGGAACGCGTTGAGCGTTTCATTAAGATCCTCGGCGGCATTGAGTGACGCTTCCACGACTGTGCGTGCGGTCATTTCACCGTTGTGGATCCGCTTTACCAGATCAGTTGCTGATGTATTCGATAGATCCATGCTAAGAATTCGATCCCCTATAACCTGTAGGGTACGCCGTCGCCGCCCCTCGTTGCTTCACGAATCTGACCCCGGACGAGGAACGCCGCGAGTGTTCTCTTTTCCTTAAACAAACATCTCGTGTCACGAGGGGCGGCGACGGAGTGCGCCCCCCTACAATCGATAGCGCACATTCATCGCTTCTGCCACTGCGCGACGACGAAGCAGGACGACCGCTTTCCCTGGACGCGATTGATGGCACCTTCCAGCGCCATCAAGGGACGCGAGTACGCAGGCTTCCAAGCGGCAGGAATTCGAAACACGAGCGAATTCAACACGAGCAGGAACGCGACGTTACCCTGATACTTCACGCTTCGAAAAGTGAACTTATCGGCAAACTCGTCTTCCAGACCGCGCAGATCAATCGCCGCTTCGTTGTCGGCGAAGAGCCGATCATACTTGTACCAAAATCTTCGCACGACGTCGGGAAGCGATCCCGTATGCGGCTCCATGAAAGAGAAGTAACCACCGGGCTTCAACAGGCGATGTAGTTCATTCAAGCCTTCACTGACGTGTGGATGAATGTGATGAAGACCGCCCACGATGGCAACGCAATCAAACGAACTCGCGGGCAGGTTTGAGTTGAACAGTGAACGGCGCAACCCCTGCGCGCCGGGCCAACGCGACTGGAACGTCTCAATTGCTTCGCCCGAAATATCCAATCCGGTTACCGTTGCCTCCTGGGCCAGCAGATACTCGGTGGTTTGTCCGCTGCCGCACATCGCGTCAAGCACAGTCTTCCCCGACAACTCGATTCCCGCGAACATTGGCTCGTAAATAAACCGCCAGCGGTAATCACGGCTGGAGGCGTCGCTGTAGTGGACCTCATACTCCGCGGCAATCGTTGCGTAGTGAAGTTCCTGTTGTTGTTCGGACACTCGGCGGCCTACGGTCTCCGCGATCTCCGCGGAGTTTACACTGAGGCTGTTCTGCAGTTTGGTGGAGATTGGATTCATCTGATCCGTAACGCTAACTCGATCTCGTTGGCACACATTCAAGAGCCGGAGAAGGGAAGCTAAAGCACCTTGGGGACGCGGAAGTAACCGGATGCGGCATCAGGCGCCTCGGCGAGCGCGGTCTCCTGGCCCAGCGATGGCAGCACCCCATCGTCTCGCGCCGAATCCGTGCGTTCGCCTTCGGGTGTAAGACCGCCGAGGGCAGGTTCGACGTTGCTGGTATCGATCGCGTTTAGCTGCTCAACGTAAGTGACGATCTCGGAGATCTGCGGCACGAAGACCTTGAGCTCTTCCGGGGTGATTTCAATGTGGGCCAGGCCCGCGATCTTTGCTATGTCGGCTTCTGTGATTGGCATGGGATAGATGTTGGATGGCAGATGTTAGTTTTTAAATCTCAAATCTCAAATCTCAGATATCTCAAGTCTCAAATTTTCAAATCTGAGGTAGGCTGAGATCTGAGATCTGAGATTTGAGATTTGAGATCGGAGGATCTCAGTCGTCAAGTCGCGCGAGGCAGCTTCCCGCCGCGCCTAGAAAAGCCCGGCGCAAATCCGGATCAGTGATCTTACGGGCGGCGAAAAGCAGTTCCGTCGGCGCCTCATGCATCTCGCGTGAAGGCTTGCGCTCGGCATCAGCGCTTCGTATTAGTTCCGGCTGAATAGTAAGCTCGATGGAGCTCAACAGCGGCTGTCCGAGCACATGGTTCACCCGCGAGATCAACTGCCCGATCATGCTTTTCAGTTGCCGTTGCCAAATCGCGTCGCGCACGGCAACGATGAGTTTTCGCTCAGCCAGCCGCATAGGCACGACATTATTTCGCAAGCCTTCGCCTACCGCGTGGTTCCAGGCTGCGAAGCAAGCGGCCTGCGCGACTTCGTCCGAGTCGCCGGCTGCTCGCATAATCACCGGCAAAGATTTGATTAACTGATCCAAGGAGTAGATGTCAGAGCTGGATGTCGGATGTTAGTTATTCATTTAGCCGAAGTTAACTTCTGATATTCGGAATTCCTTAGGTAGAAGTTATGTCAGTCTTATCACTTGTCACTTGTCACTTGTCACTTGTCACCAGCGGCTGTTTGCTGTTTGCTGTTCGCTGTTTGCTTCTTATTCAGTGTAAACGAGATTTCGTGAACGCGCCAAGCAGGAGGTCTTGTGGAAAATAGGTCCGTGCATTTGGAGAAACTTGTCCTGGCATCGAAGAGCCCGCGTCGTTTTGAGATCCTGGACGCGGTAGGTTGGCCGTTCGAAGCTGTCATTGCCGACATCGACGAATCCCGACACACTGACGAAGATGCAATCACTTACGTCAAGCGATTGGCGCTCGGAAAGGCGTCTGTCGTGGCCGAGAAGTTCTTGTCCGGCCTGGTGCTTGGTGCTGATACTGTCGTGGTGGTTGAAGGAGAAATCATGGGTCAGCCCCACAATCCGGCCGAGGCTAAGCGCATGCTGCGATTGCTGAGTGGCCGCTGGCATGATGTCCTAACGGGCGTGGCTTTGATTCGAGTGGGTGCCGGTTCAATTGTGGAGCACGCAACCACGCGAGTGCGCTTTGGCGAGTTATCGGAGAACGAAATTGATTGGTACGTTGCAACCGGCGAACCATTGGATAAAGCCGGCGCTTACGGAATTCAGGGGAAGGCCGCGCTGTTTGTTGAAGAAGTCGACGGCGAGTATTTCAACATCGTGGGCTTGCCGATTAGGTTGGTTTACGAGATGTCCCGGAGGATCTGAGGCAGAGTTTCTAGTTTCGAGTTTCAAGTCCGGGGGCGAACGAGGTCAGCCATCATCGCGCTTGTGGTCAATATTTGCAGTCAGGAAGGGTGGTTTACCCCCGCTTCTTCTGATCCATGGTGGCTCGCTTAAGATTGAGGAAGAGGGGGTAAACCACCCTTCCTGACTGCAAATACCCAACCGTAATGGTCGTTATAGTTCGAACGCGGTTTAGTACAGCACAGTCCCGCCGTCGACGTTTATTGCCTGACCGTTGATCCCGCGGCCCTCATCGGAAGCCAGCAGCAACGCCAGCGCGGCGACTTCTTCAGACGTAACCAAACGGTTTTGCGGACTCATGCGCTTAATCGATTCGAGCGCTTCTTCCGTCGAGCGGCCTGTCAGACTCGTGATGTTCTCGACCCCACGCGAAGTCATCTCGGTATCGACATACCCCGGACAGATCGCGTTGACGGTGATTCCTTTGGTGGCCATTTCGAGCGCGACCGATCGCGTGAGTCCTAACAAGCCGTGTTTTGACGCCGAGTACGCGGCGATATAAGGCGCACCAGTCTTGCCGGCGATCGACGCGATGTTGATGATTCGTCCCCACTTCTTTTCAATCATCGAAGGCAACGCCGAACGAGTGCAGTAAAAGCTGCCGCTGAGATTGATCGCGAGGTGGCGCTGCCACAACTCATCGCTCGTTTTCACCACGGGCGCACTGATAGCTATGCCGGCGTTGTTGACGAGGATGTCCGGCCCCTTGCCAAAGTGGACGAAGATCGCGGCAAACATACTTTCCACGCTTTGAACGTCCGAGACGTCGCAAACAGCGGCCAGCGGCTTGGCAGTCTCGCCAATCTCGTCGGCGACGTCCTCGAGTTGTTCTCGAGTTCTGGCAGCGAGCGCGATCTGTGCGCCCTCGCGAGCGAACTCGATTGCAATCGCGCGTCCAATACCGCGGCCACCGCCAGTTATTAAGGCAAGCCGATTGTTTAGTTTCATTAGCCTTTATGAGTACTGAGTCCTGAGTACTGAGTTCCAAAAAAGCAATTCTTATCCGGCGTCCAGGCTCCAACACGGCTTTCCCAAACCGACCGCGATTAACTTGAAGCTTGAAACTAGAAAACACTGTGGAACTCAGTACTCAGTACTCAGCACTTCTTTCTCAGCACTTCCTTTTACCGTCCGGTAAACTTGGGTTCGCGTTTTTCAAGAAACGCCCTGATGCCTTCCTGCCCATCGGATGATTCGAAACAGCGCATCTGTGCCTCGGTCTCATAGCGCAACATCTCTTCGAGGTCGGCTGTCTGCCTCATGTAGATTGCCTGCTTGGCCGAGGCAATCGAAACTGGAGCAGCGTCGCGCAACCGCTCGGCAAGCGCGAGTGTTGCCCCCTCGAGTTCATCCGGCGCCACGACTTTGTTTACGATTCCCAGTCGCATCGCTTCTTTGGCGTCGATGGCTTCGCCCAGGAAAAACATTTCGCAAGCTTTGTTCGGCGTCACCAGGCCAGGCAAAAAATATGTGCCGCCCCAATCGGGATGAAGGCCGACTTTCACGAACGATTGGCTAAACGTGGCGTTGCTGGAGACGATGCGTAGATCGCAGGCAAGTGCCAGATTACATCCCGCGCCAGACGCTGGCCCATTAACCGCGGCGATCACCGGTTTCGTCATTTGCCGTATCGCCAGCACCACTCTGCGCGCAGCGCCGAGCAATCGGGCAAACTCCTCGGCGTCGTTCTTCTCAATCAGTTCGGCCATGAACGTGAGATCGCCGCCGGCGCAAAAGGCGCGGCCACGTGCGGTAACGACCACAACACGCACGGTCCGATCGCTGCCGGCATGTTCGAGTGCCTCCGCGAGATCGCGACGCATGTGTCCCATCAGCGCATTCAACTTCTCGGGCCGATTCAGCGTGATCGTCGTAATACCCGAATCGTGTTTGACCTCGATGTGTTCCATAAAGGATTGTCAGTAGTCCGTGGTCCGTTGTCAGTTGTCAGTTGTCCGTTGTCAGTTGTCCGTTGTTGGTTTTACGTACTTGGAGCTTTGTACTTAGAGCTTTGTACTTGGAGCTTTGTACTCTGACCCTTTTGTGTCAAAAGAAGGCCTCTCGGAATCAGGGAACAACGGACAACTGACCACTGACTCATTTCCCCCTAAACTCAGCCTTCCTCTTCTCAGCGTAGGCAGTAATCCCCTCCTTAGCATCTTCCGATTGGAAGAGCTGCTGCTGCAGTTCTCGTTCGAGTGCTAAGGCAGATTCAAATGGAATCTCCGCGCCGGTTTGGACCGCGCAGACGGCTTCGCATCACTCTTCGAATAGTTTGCTTAATCCAAAGCTTGTTGGCGATACATCAGGATATGGCCCTAGGAACCGCTCGCCATTGAAATGAATCAAATGTTCAGGGGTTTCTGCTATCCAGACTTCCGTCTCCCACGAGAGTTGAGTGAGGAAACTTCTCATGGCTCCGCGGGTCGCAAACGCGGTCACGAAAATGAGTCCAGCATTAGCGTTACCAAAGAGCTGCTTTAGTTCAAGGCGCCGTTTACCATCCACAGGTCCAACACTTGTAACAGCTTCAATCAGTAGGAGCCAATTTCTGAGCCTATGGTGCACCACAACGTCCGGCATTTTTGCCGCGGCGGAGATTTCAACGCCCATACCCTTCAGGTAATCAGTCTGTAAGTGCAGGAACTTATCCGCCGCATCACCGATATAGAGGACAAGTCCGCCTGGTGCGAACCTAGGACAGAATTCTTCTATTACAGCCTTTATGAGGGGATTCTGTCCGCCGGGAG
>JBGTLE010000289.1:0-2997 GCA_041744295.1 Pyrinomonadaceae bacterium
TCGCCTTCGGGCAGGTGAAACCTCAGATGATCCGCATGAGTGCCGGTGGCCACAATTTCGACGCGATTCCGGTCGCCGCCACCCTGACGCAGTTCGTCGAGGTTGCCAAGATGCGCCAGTTGCCCGCGTTTCAGAATCGCCACCTGGTCGCAGAGCACCTCGATATCCGAAAGAATGTGCGAACACATAAAGACCGTTTTGCCTTCCTGTCGCAATCCGGCGATCAGATCACGCACTTCGCGGCGGCCAACCGGATCGAGTCCGCTCATTGGCTCATCGAGAAAAACGACCCGGGGATTGTTGATTAGAGCCTGGGCCAGCCCGACGCGCTGCAACATCCCTTTGGAAAACTTTCTCAGCTGAATGTCCCACTTGGTTTCCTCAAGTCTTACCCGGCCCAAAAGGTCTGCCGCGCGTTTGCTGCGCTCAGTTTGTTCATAGCCGAAGAGTTCAGCGCAATATTCCATGAACTCTCGGGCGGTTAGGTAATCGTAGAAGTAAGGATTCTCGGGCAGGTAGCCAATCTCATTGTGCATAGAGATGTCGGCAATGTCGCGGCCCAGAATCCGCGCTGTGCCGCCGGTCGGAAAGATCAGCCTCATCAAAAGTTTTAGAGTCGTTGTCTTCCCGGCGCCATTGGCTCCGAGGAATCCAAAGATCTCACCTTCATTTACAGTAAGCGAAAGTCTATCCAACGCCCGCACTTTGCGTTTGCGCCAGAAGCCGACTTCGTAATCCTTTGTTAGGTTTTGTATTTCAACTACGGTGGTCACGGTAGGAATTACCTCAAAGGCACCTCAGATTTTCCATCGACACTAACCTCACACTTATCGGCCACGAGCAGGTACGGCGTACCTGCCGGATCGAGGGGAGCGCCGGAAGAATCCACTTGTATTTTGAAACCACTCAAGAGAGTTCCCATCTCGCGCCATGATCCAGGGCAGCGTCCCACTTTGGATCTGTACACAGTCATCAGTTTACGCAGCGCATCCTGCATATCCAGGGAATCCAGTAGCAGCAAACGTTTGCGCGCCATATTCTTTATCTGGCTATCTGAGGATTCTTCGTACAACCGGCCGTAAATCTCGCGAGCCGTATTGCGACTGCCTCCTTCGCTGGCCATACGGGCCCTCATGGCCTTCATCCATGGTAGCGCCCCAGGGAGTTTGGAGCCTTGCTCGTATGCTTCGCCAGCTTTCTGGAAGTCCTTTTGCTGCCAGTAAATGAAACCGAGATGGTGGTAAAGGCGCCATTCAGAGGGATTGGCTTCTACGCCCTTCTTAACAATGCGAATTGCTTCCTGGACGTCGAAATCGGGCAGAACCACCGCCGCGTATTGATATGGCTCCATAAACTGAGGATCAAGTGTGGTGGCCGCGTCGAGAAGCGGCGCCAGGAGTTTCAGATTCAACTGGCCCAGGTGATCTAGTGGCACGTCTTCAGGAAGTTTGATGATCTTACCCCCAACGTACTGCAGCGAGCGCATCCAATACCAGTCAGCTACCAGGCCGTTGAAACCAAGACTCAAACGCTTTGCAGTGGCGGCGTTGAGATAGAGTTCTTCTTCCTGAAGGTTCTGATCTGCAGGTGGTTGGTGCGCGTCAATCCAGCGTGAGAGAGAATAGACACCGAGCAGTCCTATCAGTACGGTCAAAAGCAGTGCTCCGTCGCGTATTGTCCATCTGCTCTGAGTCATTTGAAATTTCGGCGGCTGAAAATCAATGTGGCTGCGGAGAGTATTACGGCGATATAAATCAGCGAGTAGAGAACCGCAACCGCAACATGTCCGAAGCCCGGTACCTGCCCGTGAGCTGTTGGCGTCGTGTAACTAAGGTTGGCGAGATTAGGCAGGAGATAGTAGAGCGCCCCGAATAACCAGCGAGCGCTCGTGCTTCCCATCGAGGTGGCCAGGCCTTTTAAGTCGGCACTGAAGTGTCCGATGACAAAGATGAAGAAAGTGAGCAAAGCTGACAGCGCCGGTGAAGAGAAGGAAGAGAAGAGCAGCGCCATGGCTGTCAGAATCATCAGCTCGACGTAGATGAGAAGGATAGCCGGCCAAATGCTGAGTGCCAACGGATCCCAGCCACGGCTCACATAGATCAGGGCTAAGGATACGCCCGCGCCCATCACCACGACGTTCACCAACAAGGTCAGGCACAGTCCGAGGTATTTCCCAACAATGAATTCACCGCGTGAAACGGGTTTGGAAAAAATCGTGTAAATAGTCCGGCGCTCGATCTCTTTATAGACTAGTCCAACGCCCACGAAAATCGCGATAAAGACACCAAACAACAGCATCGCGCTGAGGCCGAGGTCTACAATTATCTTTCGTTCCTGTCCGCCTGAGAGTTCGCCGATGAAAATTGCAGAGACGGTAAGAAGTAATACGAACAGAACGAGGTTGTAGAGCACACGATCGCGCACCGCTTCACGGAAAGCGTTGCGCGCGATAGCGACAATGCGCCAAACCATGCCGAAATCGGTCGGTGCTAATCCAAGTGGGATTTTTGTTGCCTGAGTCGTGTCCAAACAGTAATCCGCTGTTTACTCTATGACTACGATGCAGTGAAGTACTTTATCTCAATCCCGGAAATTTCGGAACTACGTGATCAATGTGGGCTGGAGCTACTGCAGGGGTTGCATGGCTAACACAGCCGCGTGATTGGCCGGCACGGTAAGAGTTGTGTCGCCCCTCATTACACCGTCTTCCGTAGTTGCGAATCGCCGATAGCCGGTTTGGCCAATTCCTGACGTCGATGTCGGCATGGCCGTCGAGTGGAACTGCGCACCGACAACTCCAATGGTGGGTGTTACAACGAAGTTGTAACCACTCTTCGTGCCGGAGGCTAGAACCTTATCTGTCAGGAATTGGATCCCAAGCTGAGTGAGAGTTCCGTAGTCCAGATTCCCATTTGTTGCGCGGTAAGTGGCTTGGCAATTATGGATTGTGCGTAGAGAGGCTTGCGCAGAAGCTTCATTGGCGGCACGCTTCGACGC
>JBGTLE010000290.1:0-5990 GCA_041744295.1 Pyrinomonadaceae bacterium
ACCAAGTACCTAATCGGCCGAACACGGCATGGTGATGTGCCAGAGCCACTGGAAGATGGCCGCGATCATTACAAGTAGAAAGGCAAAACCGGTAATCAGAAAGAGGAAGATTGCCATTGATTCTTTCTCCTGGAAGGGGGCGGCGAAGTTCTAATCCTTGCGTTGCGCGCGGCGATATTCACCCGGCGCCAATCCGTACATCGTCTTGAACTCGCGAGAGAAATAGCTCTGGTTGACGATGCCGACGCGGTTCATGATCTCTTTGACGCTGAGGAAAGTAGTTAGCAGTAGTTGTTCCGCTCTTTCCAGCCGCGCACGTTTTATGAAGTAAGCCAGGGTCATCCCCGTTTCTGATCTGAAAAGGTGACGCAGATGAGACGCGGAAATGTTGGTGGCCTGGGCCAGAGTGTCCAGATCGAAAGCGCGCGCGGGATCCTGCTGTGCCAGGTCGATGATTGTCTGAATTCTTGGATCCACGTCGGGAGGCTCCCGTGGCACCGATGATGAAGAGCGTGAAACGATTGTTAAGCGATCGTGAGGGCTCAAAGGCAGATTGCTAATGAGGCGTGAGGCGAGTCGCGACAAGCATCACTGGCGGATCGTGGGAGTCCTCCGGATCGCTGTGCTTATAGTTCTGACGCGAGGAACAAGTCAAGAAGCTTCCGTGGGATGCTTTGTTCGGTTCTTTACCTGAGGTCTGGCTAGGACCGCTGCGAAAGACCAGCCACAGATCTCGCAGATTCCACAGATTAGCTGGCCCGCACTAAGAACCGAGGGATCCGGTTCTGCGTAATCTGTGAAATCTGCGGATTTTCTGTGACTCACAGTCTGGCTTCGAAGATGCGATTGAAAGGAGTCTCGGTCGCACGGCGAAACTGTTTGAAGCCTCCCGCGAGCACCGTGTCGCGAATCGCAGTTTCAGTAGCGACCGCGCCCAACGCCGGTCCATCCTGCGCCAGCGAGTTTGAAGTGCAGCAAAGCGTCGAGGCGCCCGCGAACGTTCTTCCAATCGGATTGAAGTTCTCCTCGACCGTATTTCCCGCCATCGGTTCAACGATTAACGCCGCGCCATCGTCTGCCAAAATCTCCGCCGCTCGTTTGCAGGCACCTACCGGATCGCCCATGTCGTGCAGACAATCGAAGAAGCAGACGAGGTCATATTTGCCGTCGGGTATGGTCTGAGCATTGGCGACTTCGAAATTCACTCGATCAGAAACGCCGGCCGCTGCAGCCCGTTCGCGCGCCTTAATAATAGAAGCCTCATGATTGTCGAAGCCGGTGAAGCGCGTGTTTGGATACGCCTGGGCCATGATGACGGTGGAGGCGCCGTGGCCGCAGCCAATGTCCGCGACCTTACCGCCGGCTTTTAGCTTATCGTCGATTCCCGTCAACGCCGGAATCCACGACCCCACCAGATAAGCCGCATATCCTGGCCGGAAGAATTTTTCGACGCCGATGAAGAGATCCGGATGGTGCTCTCCCCAAAGCATGCCGCCGCCGTTGCGAAAATGTTCTTCGATCCGCTCGACCGCTTGAGTCATCGCCTTCACGACATAGAATCCGCCGCCGACGAAGAACGGGCTTGTCTCGTCGGTGAGCGCGAGCGTCTGTTCCGGCGTCATGAAGAATGTTTTGGTGTTCGGATCGTATTCAACATAACCGCCGGCCGCTTGATTGACGAGCCACTCGCGCACATAGCGTTCGTTGGTGTTGGTAAGCTGGGCGAGCTCGGCCGCGTTGGTTGGGCCTGACTCGGCCATGGCTTTGTAGAGTCCGAGTTTCTGGCCGAGATAGACGAGAGCGGCACCGAGCGACGCGCCAAAGTCGCCGACTACTTTGCCTATGAACTCGGTCAGTTTGTTTTCATCGATTGGTCTGGGCTGGAACGCTGCTGACATGACACACCTCCTAAAAGTGGTAACAAGTGACAGGTGAAAGGTGACAAGAAAATCGGGGTGTGGGGATTGTTTACGAACGGGTGATTGGAGTCAAGAGTTGGTGAGAGTTGGTCGTGTCACGTTATGCGGAGCCTTTGGAGTGCGTCCACCTTCCTGACGGCGAGACTTTCCATCTTGCAATCCATGAAGCAATGCCAGCTTGGCACGAAAGCGCCGACAAGTCGGACGCACTCCAAAGGCTTCGCATGTCAAAAGCTCAAATCTATGTCACTGCGTAATCTGTGGATGGCTTTTCTTACTCAGGCAAGACTTCCAGCGGCGCCGTGTCTCGCACGACTGTCCGCGTCGTCGTCGGCGGAATCCCCAGCAACACCGGCACATCGCTAAGCGTCGTGAGCGCATCAATCGTCGCCAGCTCCGCCTCCGCTTCCAGAATCACTCCCGTCGTCTGCAACACCGTGTCCGGATTAAGCGAGATCGAAGAGATTCCTTTCTCAACCAGAAACCGCGCGAACTCTGGATAGTCCGACGGCGCCTGGCCGCAGATGCCGATCTTCTTTCCCGCCCGCTGCGCAGCCTCAATTGCAATCGTCACCATCCGTTCGACGGCGCCATCGCGTTCATCAAACAGATGCGCCACCATCTCGGAATCGCGATCGAGACCAAGCGTTAACTGCGTGAGATCGTTTGAGCCGATTGAGTAGCCATCAAACACACGCAGAAACTCGTCGGCGTAGATCACATTCGCGGGCAGCTCGCACATCGCATAGATCTCGAGTTCATGCTCGCCCTGCTTCAAACCAAACTCAGCCATGAGATTCACCACGCGTTCGGCTTCAGCAACGGTGCGGCAGAAGGGAATCATCGCCTTCACGTTAACGAGGCCCATCTCTTCACGCACGCGCAGCATCGCGAGGCATTCGAGTTCAAAGCCTTCCTTGTAGCGATCGTCGTAATAACGCGAAGCGCCGCGGAAACCCAGCATCGGATTCTCTTCCGTAGGCTCAAACTCGGCGCCGCCGATCAGCATCGCATACTCGTTCGACTTAAAATCCGACATGCGCACGATCACCGGTTTGGGAAAGAACGCCGCTGCGATGCGCGCAATGCCTTCCGACAGACGCCGCACAAAGAAATCGCGCGGGTCTTCTTCGCCGAGGCGCCGTTCGATCTCTTTCACCGTCTCGGCGTCGGCGAGATGCGGATAACGTATGAGCGCCATTGGGTGAACGCCGATGTGGTTGTTGATGATGAATTCGAGGCGAGCTAAACCAACCCCATCGTTCGGCAACGACGCGACTGCGAAAGCGCGATCGGGATCGCCAACGTTCATCATTACCTGCGTGCGCGGCCGTTGCGTTTCGCCAACTTCGCGACGATCTACTACAAACTCGATCTCGCCTTCGTAGATGTTGCCGTGCGCGCCTTCCGCACAAGACACCGTGACCTGCGTTCCATTCACGAGCGCCGTGGTTGCGTTTCCGGCGCCGACGATGCAGGGCAGGCCGAGTTCGCGGCTAATGATCGCGCTATGACATGTTCTACCACCACGATCAGTAACAATCGCCGCGGCCTTTTTCATGATCGGTTCCCACGCGGGGTCCGTCATCGAAGTGACGAGCACGTCGCCGGCCTGGAACTTTGTCAGTTGATCCGGATGATCCAGCACGTGTACGCGGCCCTGACTGATCTTTTCGCCGACTGCGATGCCGGTAACGAGCGGCGCGGCGTGTTCGCCAGTCAGGCGGTACGTTTCGATGTAGTTCTGTCGATTGCTCGCGTGCACAGTTTCGGGGCGTGCTTGCAGGATGAAGAGTTCGCCGGTGTAGCCGTCCTTGGCCCATTCGATATCCATGGGCGTCGGCTTTCCGGCGAGCGTGGAATAGTGATCTTCGATCTGACAGGCCCAGCGCGCGAGCTCGAGCACTTCATAATCGCCGAGACAGAAACGCGAGCGCTGCGCGTCGACCACCTCGCGCGTCCGTGTGCCTTTGCCGTCGAGGCCGTAGACCATCTTCACTTCTTTGGTGCCAATGTGGCGGCTGACAATGGGTCGTGCGCCGGTCTTTAGAGTCGGTTTGAAAACCACCCACTCATCGGGCGTTGCCATGCCTTGTACGATTGCTTCGCCGAGTCCCCACGCGCCATTGATCACGACGACATCGCGGAAACCGGATTCGGTGTCGAGTGAAAACATCACGCCTGAACACGCCTGGTCGGAACGGACCATCGGTTGAATGCCGATGGAGAGCGCGACGTCACAGTGATCAAAGCCACGAGCGGCGCGATAGGAGATCGCGCGGTCGGTCCAGAGCGAAGCGAAACAACGATGGCACGCGTCGATCAAATTCGTCTCACCGCGCACATTCAGGATCGTGTCCTGCTGTCCGGCGAAAGATGCGTCGGGAAGATCTTCGGCGGTTGCGGAAGAGCGGACGGCGACTTCGGGCGGGTTTAAGACTGGTTGTGATAGATCGACGACAGGAGCGCCTGTGGAGTTGTTTGTATCGCCGCCGCCTGCACCTTTGGTTTCTGTGTTGTTCTGGTTAGCTACTCCCGACGAGTTCAATAGGGATGAACCGTTAGGCACATCGGTGCTTCTTCTATTCGTTATGCCCGCGGCAGGATTATTGACGCGATGACACAGTCGTCGATACGCGCCGATGATCGCGTCATGCACTTCCCTGGGCAGCGGCGTATCGAGCATCAGCGCCCGCGCCTCGCGTCCAGCCTCGTTGAGCGCGCGCATGTCGTCATGATCTAACCCACTCAGCAGCGTCTGCAGCTTCTGCTTCAGACCATTGGTCTCAAGCAGCAACCGGTACGCCTCACTCGTCGTGGCAAACCCATCCACCGCCCGCACGCCCCTCGGCTTCAACGCGCGATACAACTCACCCAAACTGGCGCACTTCCCGCCAACCAGTTCGACATCGCCAGCCCCGACTTCGGAAAGGTCGAGTACGAGAGGTGTGGAAGTCCCAGCGCCTTTACTAATTGGCTGAGCGTTTTCGGATGCGGGTTTAGGAGTCTTACTCATCGTTTTATCTCCAGATGCGACGGGTTCAGACGGAAAGAGATGCTCTGCTATTTCAAAGTGCCAATAGTAGCAGAGATATTACGGCGATTTAGTGTCTAAGAGTGCGAATGGCGGTGGTCTTTCAGTGTTTGAGGATACCGGCTGGACCCGACGCTTGACGGTACTGACCCGTCGTGTCGAGCACGCGGCTAATCTTAAAAGACTGGTGTGAAGTCACTTCTGGACTGTAGCGGTATTGGCGCGGATGTAGGCCTTGATGAATTCGCGGCCAAACGAGGTAGCTGGAGCACTCTGGAACCGCAGCCTTTGAGACCTATTAGAATCCATCAACAGTCTGTGCGTGCCGTTGGATAGCGGTTTTACTACTAATCCTCGCCCTTTCCATTCTGTCTCATCTTCGTCCACCACTTCTGAGTAAATGAGCAATATTTCCACTTCTTCTTGGCGATCAACAATCATAAGGCCCAAGAGTTTCTCCTTCTTCTTTGCTTTTTTAATTTCCTTGATGATTCTGTCTTGATCTTTCAGTTCAACTGAGCCAGAGAATACAAGTGAAACGAAGATCTTTGTCACTCCCTTAAGTTCATCAGGCCTACCGTATTCCGTAATATTTTGACCAAGCGCCTGTGGAGCAAGAAGAAGGAAGCTCACCATAATAAGAATCAATTTGTTCATTTCCTTGTCTCCAAATCATCGTCTCTTACCAATGAAAACGGTTTGACGGAAACCAATCGTTGAGAATTTAGTCAAGTGCTTCCGCGCACGAGACAAGGTCGGCACACGTTTAAGCAGCTATGCGGGGCATCTCGTCAAAGGTGCGGCCGAAGAGCTCGCGACCTGTCCGATGCTTCTGAACGCCACCCCATTGCTTGAAGAAGAAAGGCACATCTCTCTCTCGACACTGTCGATATATTGATTCCACCCAACTAGACTTCATCGGACGGGCACCTGGCCCAGACTCTCCACCCACTATCACCCAATGAATTCCGTTTAAGGGAAGTCTATCGATGCGACCGAGTAGTGGTTCAACTGACAAAAAACGTACTGCAGCAGGA
>JBGTLE010000291.1:0-2580 GCA_041744295.1 Pyrinomonadaceae bacterium
TGCACCGCGGTGATGGCCACCGCATCCACAATGTCGGTCGCCTTGCATCCTCGAGAGAGGTCGTTGGCCGGCTTGTCCAGACCTTGAAGAATGGGCCCGATTGCAGTTGCGCCCGCCAAACGTTCCGTGAGTTTGTAGGCTATGTTGCCAGATTGAAGATCGGGAAAGATTAGAACATTAGCTCGGCCTGCCACGGCGGAGCTGGCGGCCTTTGAATTGGAAATCGCCGGCACCAACGCCGCATCGGCCTGCAATTCGCCGTCGATGATCAGTTCCGGAGCCCTGGCTTTCGCAGTTCTGGTGGCCTCGACCACTTTGTCAACCAGTCGGTGTTTGGCGCTGCCCTTGGTTGAAAACGAGAGCATAGCAACCCGTGGCTCAATTCCGAGTAGAGCCCGGCAGGAATCAGCTGAGGTCACTGCAATCTCAGCGAGTTCGGCCGAGGTGGGTTCAATGACCACGCCACAGTCGGCAAAAATCAGGGCGCCATTATGTCCGAAGCTAGTGTCTGGCAAGGCCATTAGAAAAAAACTCGATACGAGCTTGAATCCCGCACGAACGCCGATGCAATGAAGTGCGGCACGCACGGTGTGGGAAGTTGTGTTGGTAGCTCCGGCAACTGAGCCATCAGCTTTACCGAGTCGTACCATCAGATTTCCGTAGTAGAGAGGATCTGCGAGCATGGTACGAGCTTCGTCACCCATCAGACCCTTGGCGCGACGCAACTCGTGAAAATAGGACACCATTTTATCGAAGTCGGGGGCGCGCTTGTGGTCGATTACTGTAACGCCACTGAGATTGGCGCGTTCTCGTTCCGCCGTTTCGCGTATGGCGGGCTCGTCTCCAAGCAATGTGATTCGCGCAATGCCATGTCGAGAGCATTCAGAAGCCGCTACTACCGTGCGCGGGTCGTTACCTTCGGGCAGGACAATATGTTGCGGATTTCCGGCGGCACGTTGCCGGATTCTTTCGAGTACGTCCATAGGATGAAGTTGATGCTAGAAGCCTTTAGCCGCGGATACGCGGATGAACGCGGATCAGAGTCAATGCGAAGAGGGAGTCTAACCAACTCGGATTGAGAGAACAAGTGGTTGAGGATGCTTTAACCGGAACCATGGCGCAATAGAAGGCTTTGTGAAAACCCAAAGGTCTTACGGTAATTTGCAGGTCGGGAAGGCGGACCCTGTCCCCGCTCATACGCTGAGTGGCTTTCAACTTGAGGCGGGGACAAGGTCCGCCTTCCCGACCTGCAAAAATTAGCGAGTGTTGTTGAGTGCTGTCCGTGCTTGTGACCGCTGCGCTCATAAGGAGGGAATGACCCCAGCAACAGACCTGTTTGAGTCGAGTCCGAGACGTGTTAAGTTTAGTCACCGACTTGAAATAGTTTTGTCAGTTACCATCGCTTCAACTCTTGGAGAAAATGATGTCAGCACTTCAAACACGGCGGCGAATGAAGAATGTCTTGCTCTTTATTCCCAATCTGATCCTGCTTTGTGCACGGTTGATGACCGATTCTCGTGTGCCGGGCACCGAAAGAGCGCTGGTCGCCGGCGCCCTGCTGTACGCCATCATTCCGTTGGATTTCATTCCGGACATGATCCCCTTTGTGGGTCAAATTGATGATGCGTACCTGATTGCTGTGACCCTATTGCGATTGGTGGAGCGCACCGACGCGAGAGTTGTGCGAGAACATTGGAACGGTGGCGGAGATGTGGTGGAACTTATTGAGGCAACATCCGTGCTGACCGCCAAGTTGTTGCCGAAGGGGATTCGCCGGATATTAACCTCGAGAGTAGAAGTTGCGCCTGATCGAGGCGAGGCTGCAAAGGGTTTGCGAAGGCCTCTGCTGGTGGTGCAACCGGAAGTTGAAAACAAGGTCCGTGCTGCAGAGTGAATGAAGATGCTCAACTCTTACGTTGGGCTCTTCAAGGCGCTCAGCAACTTCTCGTGAATACCGCCAAAACCACCGTTAGACATGATCGCGACGACATCTCCCTCACGCATCTCGGGAACTAGTTGTTTGATTATTTCATCCGCCCCTGGCAGGGCGAACGCCGGCTTTTCGAGTTTCGAAATATCCGCGATAAGCTGGTCCGTATCAAGCGCTCGTCCTTTTTCCATTACTTTCCCACTATCAAAAACATTTGCAATCAACACGTAGTCGGCGGGCTCGAAGGCCTGCGCGTACTGGTCCTGGAACACGGCTAGTCGCGAAGACCAGGAACGAGGCTCAAAGACTGCGATCAAGCGTTGTTTTGGATACTTGTTGCGCAAGGCTCGTAAGGTTTCCCTTACTGCGGTGGGATGATGTGCAAAGTCGTCAATTACAGTTACGCCGCGCTCTTGCCCTCGAATTTCGGCGCGGCGCCGGACGTTCTTAAAGCTTGCCAGTGCCGCCGCTATTGAGTCACGTTCAAGTCCCCAGGCGTCGGCCGCGACAATTACCGCGAGGCAGTTGAGCAAGTTAAACTCGCCAATCAGCGGCGTCTGAAACTGTCCCCACTGTTTACCTTCGCGAAACACTGTGAAGCTGGACATGTTTCCGGTGTAGTTTGCATCCCTAATCTGCCATTTCGCTTC
>JBGTLE010000292.1:0-6286 GCA_041744295.1 Pyrinomonadaceae bacterium
TTCGCCTCTTCGATTTCGGGTCTTATGGTGTCGGCATGGCGACAGAGTGCCATGAGTTTTTCGTAGTACGTCTTAACTCTCTTCTGATCTACGGCGAGTTTCGCAGCACGGGCTGCGCCGTAAAGCCCGTTGAACCGGTTGGGAGCACTGCGCAGCGAGGTCTCGAATTCCTGTAACGCCGCCAACGGCTGCTTCAGTTCCAGCAGCAACTCGCCGAGTTGTTCGCGTGCTGGAAGAATCGCTCCCGGCGTCACCGGATGCTTGTCAGTAGCGTCATCCAACTCTGCTGCTGCGCGCATCAACCGCAGCGATTCATCGGGCTTACCTTCGGCGTGCGCCAGCCAGGCCGAGGCAACGAGCCGCTCGATCTCAACTTGCCTCGCCCAGTCATAATCGCCTTTGACTTCGACAAGACTCTGCTGGATCGCGACTAACTTCTCGACATCTTCACGCGCCGAAGTCGTGTCGCCCGTGCGTGCAGCCCCAATCGCACGCGCAAAGTGAATCTGGGCTTCGGCCCAGCGAAACCGTGCCCACGGAAAAGTTCCCAACGTACCCGGCCGCAATGTCAGTTTGGCGGCCTCATCCCAGCGTCGTCGTTCGAGAGCGTAACGTGCCGGAATCGCCGTAGCTGCGTATGCCACCTTGAAACTCTCAGGCTCAACTTTTTGAATCCTGTTCAACTCATCGAGCAGCATGAGGGCCTGCTTATCCTGCGCGCCTTGCAGGTAAGCATAAGCCAGATAGTCCATTGCATGAAGCTGCTCATCCCACACGCCGGACATATTGTTTCGCACAGCAAAATCTCGCGCTGCCGCCTTGGCGCCGAGGTTTGACTGGACCGCTTCCTGCCATAAACCCAGGCGCGTGAAAATGTGTGAAGGCATATGTCGAGCGTGGGCGGACGCGGGCGCGATCTTCGCATAGCTGCGCGCGGCGTTCAGCGCCAGATGGGCCAACGCCGGATAATCGTAACTGTGGATCATATAGTGCGTGACACCCGGATGCTGTGGCTCACGCGCGAGAACACTATTCAATATCTGGGCCGCCTTCTTTTCATTCGCATAGCTCTTGTCATTCGACATCATTCCGGTCGCGATAAGCGTCAACGCATAGAACACGCCGGCCTCACGGTCTGCCGGATAGCGCTGGTAAAGCTGCTGCATCGCTTCGCTGTAAGCGAACGCGCGAGTTCGATGATCCACCCCGTCAGCGTCTTTGTAAAAAAGCTCTATGGCGTGGATATAGTCCCGCTCGCGCGGAGTGCGGGCGCCGGCGCTTTTGGCATTTGCCAGCGCATTCGTGGCCTTTTGCAACTGCGCCGCAGTCGGTGGCGCCCAAAGGGGATGGTAATTGCTCATGGCAATGCCCCAGTAACCCATGCCGCAGCGTGAATCAGTGACCGTGACTTCAGTGAACGCCTTTTCAGCCTCCTCATACTCGAATGAATGCAGCCAGGCAACGGCGCGATTGAATTGCTTCTGGGCTGGCGAGCTACAGGAGATGGTGAAGTTAACCTGCCCGATCTTTTCTGAAGAGTCATGGCGATGCGTGTGTGTTTGTCCTCTGGTCGCAGGGGGGAGACAGAGAAATGTCAGGTGCAGGGCCGCTGTTAAAAGCGCGCTGAATAGTAATGGGTGTTTCACAAATCCTCCTTTGCCGAAAGGTCACGTGATCGACGCTAGCGAGCATGCTGACCTCCACGTATACATGCGGACGCGAGAACAATAGAGCAAGCTGGAAATGAACTATGTTTCATCTGCGTTCCTTCATCGGACATTCCATCGAACATCACCAGCTCTCACGCTCGAGCGGGCCTAATCATACCCTTCAGTACTCTGAGGCCTCTATTCAGAACGACATCTCCATCATATCGTTCGTGGGATGGCAAGCTCGATGCAACTGCTGAGTTCTTACTTACGAATTATCGTCGCCAGCATCGTCGCAACCAGTTTCGACTCCGCAGCAGTCCACGCGTGCACGTCGCAGCGCGCGACAGTAAGCGTCTTTCCCGCCTTGAGCACTCTCGCCTCAGCAACAAACATTTCTCCCATCGCTGGCCGCAGCAAATTCACTTTGAACTCCACGCTCAAAACATCGGCGCCCGCAGGCATCAAAGTGCAAGCGGAGTAACCGCAAGCGCTGTCCGCGATAGTGGTCAGAATACCGGCGTGCAGATAACCATTCTGTTGAGTGAGTTCCTCGCGGAAGGGAAGCACGATATCAATTGCGCCGGGTTCAACACGCCGCAGGTTGGCGCCGAGCAACTGCATGACACGCTGCCGCGCAAAGCTCTCACGCACGCGCCGCTCGAATTCTGCGTCCTGCGGTTGTAACGGATCCATGTAGGCAGTTAACAACGGTGGGCAGAATGCTGCAAGGCAGTTGCGGTCCAGTTCAGCGCATCCGTCGCTTCATATATGCCTTTCATTGGACCGCAACACCTTCGCAGGCGATCTCAAAGCTGAGCCTTCTTCCTTCTCATCAGAATCATGCTCACACCGACCACGGTGACGATGGTCGAGACCATCACGAGCAGCGCGCCGGGAATAATCCCCAGCATGGCCTCATCCCAACTCGTGCGTCCATCGGTTAACGGCGGCAGCAGTACGGAGACCAGAAAGATGCCGCCTCCGAGTAGCATTCCGAGAATCCCCAGAATCAGCGCGACTTTGCCCATCTCTTTTCCTCCTTCGATTGGCGCAGGATCGACTTGACCGATGGTACTCAAACCGAATGCGGGGCAAGTCAGCCAAGCCTTCTTGCACGTCGCCTGACTGCAATAACCATCACAGCAAAAATGCTCAACGCTGCTGAAACATACTTAGCAGGCCAATCACCCTCGCGTAGAAATGTAACCAGGGCGGCGAGTAGGAAGGCAAGGCCTCCCAAAATGCCGAGCGCGATTGCTACTTTGCCCCGTCTGCTAAGTCGTTGGTCGGGCATTACAGAAGAACTCCGGAAATTGGCCGCAGATTAACGCGGATAACACGAATCAGAAAGAGAGATTCTCAGTGCACCGTTGATTCAGATCCGGGCCATCTGTGTTAATCCGCGGCTACAGGGGTCAGCTCGACTCGCGGGTGAAAAGATAAGCTATGAATGGAGAATGATCACGAAGGCACCCAAGAAAGTTTCACCGACGGAGGCTCCCGCTTCCCGACGACGGCGGCGTTTGCACGAAATAATCTTCGAGGCCGATACCCGCGCCGGTCGTCTTTTCGACTTTGTGCTGATCTGGCTGATTCTGCTCAGCGTCGCAACGGTGATTCTTGAGAGCGTCCGCCAGGAAGACCAGTGAGACTACGTATCTTGATTTGTCTCCTTAGACCTTGAGTTTTCGTACGGTCGCTACCGCGAGGGGTACTGACCTCATCACATCGGATCGAATTGAACATCAGGCAAACTACATCACTACCTCCAAGGGGCGTTACATTTTCCACGAGTAAGTAACCTACAAATTATGCATTGAGTTCGAAGCCGGTTTCGCAAGGAGTTAGCTAGTGTCCTGGCGATTCAGCGCTAGTTCCGCCTCTTCATCCAACACCCTGACGGCTTTCTCGAACATGCTGTTAGCCTCCTCCGCTGTATCTCCTACCGCTGTCATCCCCACCCTGCCGCGATCGCCGAGCGCACTCATCATGTGAAAGACCACCCCGGTTTGGTGCGTCTGATCGAAATGAATTCCGCGGCGAGCGACGATGTCAAACAGATCATCGGGCGTGAAGACCCGGTAAAGCGGAGACTCTTGATGATCGGTGGCGACAAAACACTTCTGCTGTCCGCGCCGAGTGACGAATACCCCTTGCGCTGCGTCGTACGCTCCGTCAGTCAGGAATTGGAGCGTCAGAAAAGGATGCGTCGTGCCGCCCTTGCGCAGATTAATTTCGATCGCATACACGTCCCAGGTTCTCGCCTGCGAGCGTACGACTACAAAGTCGACAGCGAAACGCCCGATCACGCCCTCCTTAGCGAGGCGAGCGCCGACCTTCGCGGCTTCGCTCATGATGGTTGACGCATAGCCGGGATCAGCAGGGAAGCGACAACCAAGGTAGCTTTGCCCACTGGGGCCGCCGAGTACCTGATCGTGTGTGGAAAGCAGTTCGACAGCGCCGAGTGGCGTGATGCGGAGTTGCGCGCTCGGACTACGAAACTCGTCGCCGGTAAGTCGCTCTTCGACGACGCCACCGCGCTCGGCAAGTTTCGTGACGTACGATTCATATGTAACACCCCGCAACTCGAAACGCATGGCGCGAAGACGTTCTTGTATCCGGTCATGTTCTGAGGCGTCGCCGGGCGCAGGCAGGGCGGCTAGATCAACGATCGCATTGCCTTCACCGGAAACGCCTTCGTTGAGTTTGACTATCGCTTCATTCAGCCGCGGCTTGGCCTTGCGCATCTCGGAGATCGCGCTAATGACGTCATTGATGCTCCATAAGTCTTCCACGCCCTGCGGATGAGGAACGCGCTCTTCGAGGAAGATGCGCCGGCACCCAGTCTTGGTGCCAAACGTGAAGTGCTTCGGGTCAGCTCCGTACATCGGAATGCCGAGGCGAAGTGCGAGGTCTCTCTCCAGCAGCGTGGTGTTGTAGGGTACTAAGTGAGCACGTTCCGGGTCGCGTATCAGGGAACGGATATGATCGATCAAGCGAGGCCGTTCCAGTAGTTTCAAACTTAACGGACGGAATGAGCCATCAGACGGTGTGATCAGAAACAGCCGTTTGCGTGCGTGACTGGAGATCACGCCGGGCAGCAAGTCGAGATAGTAATCGATAATGTTCGGTTGAATCGGTTGTGAAGTGACATACACCAACCGGGCTCGCGGCTGACGCAGCAGCAACAACAAAAACAGGAAACGCTCTTCATATGCCTGCAGCTCAGAGCCCGAACAATCCATTTCAACAGACATTGACGGCACCACGACGATGGTCTGTTCGTCCTGGTTAAATGATTGGATCGATTTCCATAAAGGAACGAGCTTCTTCTGCAGGATCTGGAATTGGGTTTCGGCTTCCTCGGGGGAGATTCCGAGTTCAGGAATGGGGAGATTTGTGTTCATAGGCCTCGCCTGGTCATGGGATTGGTCAGTGCCTCACGATACGGAAGGGTTTAGGATACATCACTATAGATTGGCCGCAGATTAACGCGGATAACACGGATCAGAAAGTGATACTTCGCGCCCATTTGTTCAGATCCGGTCTCATCCGTGTTAACCCGCGGCTACTCCTTCTTTTGCTTATGCGCCAGATAGCTTCTGCTGCAACCTCGATTGAAAAGAGGTCTTGAAGTAAGCCAGAGGCTTACCGTATGGGGAGCGGCGAAGCCGCAATTACCGAGAGGTACCACTAACTCTTAGCCCGGCTCGGTCTGCTTTTTAAGTGCTCTTGCTTGCCGACCAAATACGCTTCCGCCAGCCATGACCTTACTTCCTCGTCAAGTTCAGCAATCGATTCGATCTTAAAATGATGCGCATGGTTCCGCGGCGAGAACGATTCGATCTTAAGAAAGCGAGGATTCTCAAGGCGCCGCGCCAGGACCACATGTGCATGGAGACCCTGGTCGTTCAATCTATAGACGGCAGCAAAGATCATCCTGGCCTGGAATCCCACTCGCGTCTTTGCCGGCGCCGTAATTACTGGCCCGCATTCGGAAACCAGCGACGCGAAACTGTCGTAAAGTGAAATTCCCTTCGGACTCTTGTTCGCCAGAAAATCTGCGACGGTGTAGCTGCCGCATGAGTGTGATTGGTGAATATTGGCAAATGGGCGTTGGCATTTCGGGCAATGCCAAAGTCTAGCGGTGTTAGCTGGTTGGCCCATGTGACTAAGTTACTGGTTTCCCTGCTCGAATCGAGCGGAACGTTTCGCGCTCCGACGATTCCGGTTAACTCATCGTTTTAACTATGCGCGCGATCACGTACAGGATTCCCGCCACCAGAAACATCGCCACCATCAAAATCCGATTTGGCTTCCCATAAATTATTTGCCAAACGCCTCCGGCCATGGCAGCGACCCCAAACGAGATAACCAAACCAAAGACTCCGATGATCATCATCACGTCATCTGGTCCGCCCGAGAATCTAGTTGTCTGGCCGGGCGCGTCGGTCTGCGCGATGATGCTCCCGATATAGATTCCAAGGGCTCCCATGAAAACAACGAGGACCGTCCCTATCGCGAGAAGCATCCAACCGAGGATCCTAACCTTCCGGGCCGATTGCAGTCGGCTGCCGCAACTCGGACACTTGGGAAGAGACTCCGTTGTTTCGAAACTACACTTGGGGCAACTA
>JBGTLE010000293.1:0-39455 GCA_041744295.1 Pyrinomonadaceae bacterium
AAGACTGGGACATCGTTCACCGCGCTGGCTCGCCGGAGGCAAGAAGGAATCGCAGATAAACTACGAACGAGCGACTGCGATCGCGCCGTCGAATACGGTCAATCGGATTTATTACGCTGAGTTGCTTTTGGATATTGGAGATAAAGGTCGCGCTCAAGAGCAGTTGGAGTATCTGATTGCCGGGCCCACAGATCCGGAATGGATCTTTGAAAACACACGTGACAAGCAGCTTGCTGAGAGTCTGCTGAGGAAACTAGCAAGATGAAGAATGCGGAGGTAGCTATGGTAATTTGCAGGTCGGGAAGGTGGGCAGCGCAGCGCGTTTCGCGCAAGCGCGCCCCCGCTCAAGCGCAGCGTCATCCACCCGAAGACTTCAAGGTCCTGGACGAAGAGCGCCCTTCGCTGGTGCGGGGCGCACTTGCGCGAAACGCGCTGCGCTGCCCACCTTCCCGACCTGCAAATTATTCAATCTTGCTTTCTGCTAGTCCAAGTCGCCAAGAGTTAGTCAATAAGAGCTAGTCAGACCAGATCGCCGCAGTGGTTTTGGAGCAGTGCCGTCACGACGATCGCCGCAGTCTCTGCACGCAGGATTCGCCCGCCGAGCGTCACGATCTCGGACCCGGCACCGCGCGCTGCCTCGATCTCTTCATCGGTCCAGCCACCCTCTGAGCCAACAAACGCGGTAATCGCAACTGGATTGGCCCCGCAATTCTTCAAAGCCTCTGCAAGCGAGGTCCCACCGCGCTCTGAAAACATCAGCATCTTCGACTTTGGAGTGGACGTGACCAGCGATGAGAAAGCGTGCGGTGAAAGAATCTCCGGCACGCGCGCGCGGCCAGATTGTTTAGCCGCTTCAACTGCTATTCGTTGCCAGCGAACCAGGCGCTTGCCGGCGTCAGCGGCGTCGCGAATACGAATATCCGCTCGCGTCGTGATCATCGGTATCACTTTCGTGACGCCGAGTTCGGTGGTCTTTTGCACAACCAGATCAAACTTCTCGCCTTTTAGAAGAGCGACAGCCAAGGTCAGGTCAAGCGGTGACTCAGGCTTTGTCGGCTCGATCTCAACAATGACATTCAGTTGCGCCGAGTTTCGTCGGGCTTCAACAACGATCGATTGAAACTCTCGCCCTGCGCCGTCAAAGACGAAAACCGCGTCTCCCGCGCGCAGGCGCAGGACTTCACGAAGGTGGCGTGCTTCCTCTGGGCCAAGTTCTACCGACGTGCCGTCACGGCTGAATGAACTGGCAGGTGAATAGAATCTGGTTCGGGTCATCTAAATAGAGGTCTTTCAATTCGCCGTGCCGTCAGATAATGATCGCGACCCACTCACCATCCTGCATCCAAATGGTGTTGCCTGAAACACCGAGTTCCTGAATCCGATCAAGAACGGCGTCGAGTTGCGTATCGAGAATTCCTGAAAGCACCAACCGACCGCAAGTGGCGCCCACTAAGGCCGGCAACAGCGGCAGAATCACGTCCGCGGTGAGGTTCGCACAGACGAGATCAGCCGAACCGGTCGTTTCATCAATTGAGCCAATCCGGAAGTCTATCTGATCGGCTACCCCGTTGAGCGCTGCGTTCTCTTTAGCGATTGCGACGGCTTCAGAATCGTTATCGCATGCCTGGATACGAGCTTCGGGAAAAAGTTTTGCCGCTGCAATCGCAAGGATTCCGGTACCTGTTCCCACGTCAAGAAAACTGCCGCCCCGAAAATATTTCTGAATGGCGCTAAGACACAGCCGCGTGGTTTCGTGCGTTCCGGTGCCGAAGGCCATGCCGGGTTCGATTCTGATCACAAGCCGATCGGCTGCGTTCGGAACTTCGCTCCAGGACGGCGCAATGACAAACCGTCCCACGACTACCGGCTGCCAATTCTTCTTCCACTCACCGAGCCAATCCTGATCTGGAACCTCACTCAAAGTCATCTCTCGCACTGATGAAGAGGGAAGGTCGTAGATGCGCAGCGCATCGGCGAGTACCTCACGCACGCTTTCGCGATCCGGAACTTGATCAAAGTAAGCGGTAACCGAAAGCAATTTGTTCTCGTTATTCGTCGTTTCAGTGCCCAATGCGCCGGCTTCCATGAGGGCGTATTCAACCGCCTCGCTTGCAGCAGACTCGATCGTCAAGATCAATGAGTGCCAACTACTATCTTTTTGGTTATGAGACATTCACCGGAATCGTAGTTCATCGCTCCCAAATCGACTAGTTAGCAAAGAGTCCTGAGTTTATAATCTCCGCACGTCATGAAAGTCACCTCTTCACCTTTCCGATTGATGCTGGGACTGCTGCTCTTGGTAGTAGTGGGCGAGTCAGATCTAATCGCTCAACAACCGGACCTGAAAAGCAGCATGCCGGTGAAGTTCGACGAGTACGGAAGAGTCGGCGGCTGCGATCATTCCGCTCGTCTGGATAACTTTGCAATCACTCTGCAAAACACGCCTGACCTCAATGCTTACGTCGTCTCGTATGGGCCGGAGGGTGACGAACAGAGCACGGGCAGGGTTGGGGAGAGGATCAAAGACTACCTCGTCAACAGCCGCGGTATCGACGGGGAACGGATCAGTACCGCCTATGGCGGACGTAACGATGATCTTAAGAGCTTCCGCATTCAGCTTTGGCTGATCCCGCCCGGAGTTGTTCCGCCAGAGCCGACGAAGTACGAGAACGCGTTAGAAACCTTCACCGGGATGTTTGATGAGTATCATGCCTGGGACGGTGTTAACTGGGGTGAGTTCGAGGAAGGTAGCGGCCCGTCAGTAGGAAAGACCACTGAGGTCTCTTTTCTGCAGATGCTAACGAAAAGAAGGTCCACCACGGCTTACATCGTTGCCTTCAATGGTTCTGATGCCGCACCCGGAGCCTGGCGCCGCGTGGCCACCGCAGTGGTCGAGGACTTTCAGAAACGCGGAGTGGAGAGTACGAGGTTACGAATCGTGTACGGCGGCACAACGAAAGAGACGAAGGTCCAATTGTGGATCGTCCCTACCGCTGCCCAACCGCCCGTGAACGGAAGTGCGGAAGAGCCGTTGCCCAAAAAGACAGTCTTACTGGGCAGCTTTGTTGACCTGCAACTTGCGGAGACCCGGAGTGAGCGTTGGGCATTGAACTCTCTGCTAGAGGTATTGCAGCAGGATGAAAGTCTGAGGGCTGCGATCATCGTTCGCCTGGAATCTGACATTGCCGAAGAAGCGGATGAGAAAATCGAAGCTGCTATCGTCACGATAGCTTCTGAATCCGACTTCGAACCCGAAGAGCCTGATGACAGTGCGGCGCGGAAGGATGCGCTGTTGAAACTTGTGGAGAAGTGGAAGAGTGAACTGACAACCACATACAAGATTAAAGCCGACCGAGTGGTGGTTTTGTTTTCCTCAACCCCTAAGCATTCCCAAAACTCTTTGGAAACCTGGATTGTTCCCGCAGGGCAGCCGTTGCCGGATCCGGAAGGTCAAGTGGAGGAAGAGGCTGAAGAAAAAACCGACGATGTGCCAGGTTCATAACCGATGAATTGGTAACAATATGAGTGGCTCATCAATGTCCGACATGCTTCAGCTTGTCGTCCGGATTGGGAACTCGCAGTTTTGCGTTACAAGTTGAATGTTGTGAAACTCGACGACAAGCTGAATGAAGCATGTCGGACAAACTTCTTAAGCCACGGTTTAGTCGCGTCGACTAATCCCCATGTCCTCGAGCAGATTTGCGCGATCGCGCCAGCGCTCTTCAACTTTCACAAACAATTCCAGATGCACGCGATGGCCGAGTAGATTCTCGATGTCCTCTCGTGCGCGAATGCCAATCTCTTTCAAACGCGCTGCGCCTTTGCCGATGACGATCTTTTTCTGCGACCCTCGCTCAACGAAGATTGCGCAATAGATCCGCGTGTAGCCTTCCCGGGTCTCTTCCCATTTTTCGGTGACGACCGCTGTCACGTAAGGAATCTCTTCGCTGGTTGTTTGCAATATTTTTTCGCGCACAATCTCGGCAGCAATCGTGCGTATGGATTGATCAGTGAGTTCGTCTTCGTCAAACAGCCGTTCACTCACCGGCAAGTGCTTGATCATGTTGTCCGGCAACTCGTCAATCGCTTTATCTTTAAGTGCTGAGATCGGAATGATCTCGCGCCAGTCGTACTCGCTCTTGTACTTCTCAATCAAGGGCAGAAGATCAGACCTGAGTTTGAGTTTATCGATCTTGTTTAGGAGCAATAAGGCAGGCTGCTGCGATTGTTGGAGCAGTTCGAGCACGAATTGATCGCCCCGGCCGCTAGAGACACTGGCGTCGCGAATAAGGCAAACCAGATCCACACCCATCAACGCGTCCTGCACCGTTGCCATCATGCGGCGATTCATTTCATAACCCGGTTTATGCACGCCTGGGGTGTCGACCAGAACGATCTGTCCAGTGGGTTTCGTGATCACGCCCTGAATGCGAAAGCGAGTGGTTTGTGGTTTGTCTGAGACCGCCGCAATCTTCTGGCCCACGAGCCGATTCAACAAGGTCGACTTGCCTGCGTTGGGCCGGCCGATGAGCGCAACGTAACCGGCCCGGTGTTCCTGGTTTTGATTAGCTTCCGGCAATTCTATTTAGCCTTTTCTGCAAAAATCTGAACCAGGTTAATCAAAGTCTCGGTCGTCTTCTCCAGACCGCGCTTTGAATTGAATTCAAGTTTGCCGTGAAAGTTATCGCCGCCGGTAAAGATGTTGGGCGTAGGCAATCCCCTGAAGGTCAATCGCGCGCCATCGGTACCGCCGCGGATGGGATTCATGAAAGGCTTGAGACCAGCTCTGCGCGACGCCTCCATCACATTCTCGATGAGTTCGGGATAGTCTTTTAGAACTTCCTTCATGTTCTTGTAGTTCTCTTCGACTTCGATCGAGATCTTCACTTCCGGATATTTGGCCATCGTTGCCGCAACCATGTCGCGCAATAGCTTTTCCTTGCCCTCGAGCCCGGTCAAATCAAAATCTCGCAGCAGGACCTTCAGCTTTGATTCTTCGACATCAATCGTTCCGGCATAAGGGTGTACAAAACCGATGCGCCCCTCGGTTGTCTCGGGCAGCATGTCTTTAGGAAAGCGCGACACGTAATCGCTCAGCGCATACATCGCGTTGACCATGATTCCTTTGGCCGTGCCGGGATGCGTGCTCTTACCCTTGAAAGTCACGGTCGCAGTTCGGGCGCTCCAGGTTTCGTCGCTGATTGAGCCCAGGCTCTTGCCGTCAACAGTGTAAGCGAACTGGGCGCCGAACGACTTCACGTCAAACTTATCAATACCGCCGCCGACTTCCTCGTCGGGTGTGAAGGCGATGGCAATCGTCCCGTGTTTGATCTGCGGGTTCTGCATCAACGTATCGATCATGGTCATGATCTCAGCAATTCCCGCCTTGTCGTCAGAACCCAGCAACGTTGTTCCGTCCGCGGTGATGATGTCGTCGCCAATCAGCTCTTTTAAAACCGGAGTCTGTTCGACCTTGATGATTTGGGAAGTATCTTTCGGCAACACGATGTCGCCGCCCTGGTAGTTCTTATGGATTATCACGTTCACATTCGCGCCGGAGACGGCTGGCGAAGTGTCCATGTGGGAGATGAAGCCGATGACTGGAACTTTCGAATTGTCCGTCAGGTTGCCGGGCACGACGGCGTAGACGATTCCGAACTCGCTGACGCGTACGCCTTCGGTGCCAAGGTCGCGAAGTTCCTTTGCCAGCAGGTTGGCGAGGTTCAACTGTTTGCGCGTGCTGGGAACGGTCTGCTGGTCTTCGGCTGATTGCGTATCGATTTTTACGTAGCGCAGGAAGCGATCGAAAGCAGACTCTTTTGGTGGCTTTGCGGTTTGTGCTGCAGTCGAGACAACAAACAACAAACTGATGAGCAGGACATAGACTGACTTCATACTTTTCCTCTTTGAACGAAATGGAAGCTTGGGGAAGAACTATGATTGACCAAGGATGCGGATAAAGCAAAGAGCCAGTTCAAAGTACCAAGTACTAAAGCACGGCTTTTCGGAACTCAGCACTCAGTACTCGGCACTATTCTTCTCGTGATTGATTTTATTGAGGGCTTCTTGCAATTCGTCACGCTTTCCGAGCAGCGCGTTTTCATCCGCATCAGCGGCCACAAAGATTGGCGGCGCGATGATCACGCGAGCACTGGTGAACGGCCAGGGGATTTGAAAACGGTCCCAACTGTTTGCCTGCCAGAATCGCTTTGCAGTAACGGTAAAAGGCAGAATCGGGTTTCCAGTCTTCTTCGCCAACAAAACTGCGCCCATCTTTGCTACGTACCGCGGACCTTTTGGGCCATCAATCGTAAATCCCGCCGGACGTCCGGCGCGCATCAAGCGAATCATCTCGACTATGGCGCCAGTTCCACCGCGCGTACTTGATCCGCGCGCCGCGCCGTAACCAAACCGCTGGATGAACCGCGCAATGTACTCGCCGTCGAAACTTTGGGAAGTCATTACTACGATGCCGCGGTTTCGAAAGTAGTAGGTTGCGAGCAAGACTCGATTGTGCCAGAACGTCATGATTGGCAAGCGACCGACACTCGACGCGGCTTCCCAGTTTTCCCAGCCTTCAACTTCAAACCGAGTAGTTCTGCCGATGACGTTAATCAGGACGAAGAAAGCTAAATCTGCGGCTCGGATGAGAAGGCGTTTTGATAAGGGATACTTTGCAAGTGACGCAAACGTGTAGGCACGTTCGGTGCTTGACGTTCGCAGTGAAGTCTTGACGAGTTGAACCATGAAACGCTCGCAATCAATACAATGCCGGCTCGCCCGGTGGACGCGTCTTCCAACGTTTGTGAATCCAGAGCCACTGGTCTGGATAAAGGCGCACCATTCGTTCCATCGCCGCCGCAAACCGCGCAGTATTCAATTCGACGTCCTTCTCGTGATCTCCTGTTCGCACCAGCTCGACCGGCGGATCGCCGTGAAAGAAGTATCGCTGCTTCGCTTTATTCCAAACGGCGCAAGTCGGAATAACGACCGCGTCGGTTTTTAATGCCAGCGTTGCAATGCCCGCGGTGGTGCACGCAAGCGTCCCAAAGAACGGAACGAAAACGCCTTCGTGTGGGTGGGAGTTCAAGTCCGAAAGAATGCCGAGCGTGCCCCCCTGACGCAACACTCGCAACGATTGTCTTGCCGCGCCCTTCTTATCGATCGCACGGTTACCGAAACGCGTGCGAATCTTCTCGATCATCTCTTCGACGCGATCGTTGTCAATCGGTCTGACCAGAAAACTGATCGGGTATTCAAGTGCGGACCAGCCAAAACTCAGCAGCTCCCAGGCGCCGAGATGACCCGTCAGGAAGATGACGCCGCGTTTGTTCTTTTCCGCATCGCGCAGATGACTAAGTCCAACCTGATCATATTCGATCAACTGGCGAAGCGTTTCCGGCGTGGCCCGCGACAGCTGAGTGAATTCGCCGAGCAGACGGCCCAGACTGTCGAAACAGCCGACCAGCAAACGCTGGCGCTCGGCTTGACTCAATTCCGGAAAAGCGATTTCAAGATTGCGCTCACCGGTTCGTCGCAGGTTGCCCGGCAGATGATAGGCAAGGCGGCCGAATAGACGGCCCAGACCGACGGCAGCGGACCGAGGCAGGAGACCGAGGCCGGAGATCAGCGATCTGGCCAGCGCATACTCGAATGTGGTTTGGAGTCTCCCGTGTTTAGCCATTCACGATACGGCAGGTTACAAGTGGGGAAGGAGAAGTGACAAGGTGGGCGGTTGGACTTTGGTCTTAGTGCTTGTTGGTACTTGGTGCTTGGTACTCTTGCACTTTGTGGCCTTCTGAGTTCTCAAATCTGGAAATCTGAAATTATCTCAAATCTCAGATCTCAAAAAGCCAAACCACTCACCCTCAAAGCACCAAGCACCAAGCACCAAGCACAAAGACCAAAGTACAAATACCAAAGCCCAGACTTCCTTGAGCAATCTAGCTAATTCTCAATCCCCAGTGATATATTCCGAACCCGCTGGCGCGCGAATTCGTAGTCGCTGGTGGAAGCGGCCAGTTTCCATTCTCTCCTCGGACATTCTCGACCAGATTGGAGCTTGATGCAGAAACGTAGGATTCTCATCGTCGATAACAACGATGAGCTGCGTACCAACCTTGAACAGGTTCTCGGTAGCCTGGGTCACGAAGTCGTGATGACAGGTCAGCGAGACGAGGCTCTTGCTCGGAATGATCTCGATAGTTTCGATCTGATAATTAGTGACCTCACCGAAGACGTTGAAGTTGCTCGTTCGATCGGCGACCTGCAACGCAAGCATCTGCTGGTTCCAGTCAGCGCCAATGGAACGCAACCCGACGTTATCAGAGCCTTCAAAATGGGCGCTGCGAACTACCTGCGCCTTCCATATAACAAGGAAGACTTACAACAAATTGTCGAGCAAACACTTTCGTACAAACTTCAGTGTGTGGACGATCCAAGTGTTGTCTCTCACGTCCATGAGAAGATTGAGTTTGAGTTACCGAGCGATGTTTCGCTCATGAACGGAGTGCTGCAATACCTCCTTGAGCGGGTCGCTAAACTCGGTTTGATTAAGCCTGAGCGCTCAAACCTGTTCGTTGCCCTGGACGAAGCCTTCGTTAATGCGGTCAAGCACGGAAACAAGAACGATCCCACCAAGTTGGTCCGCATCACCGCCGATCTCACTCCCAAAGAAGCTTGTTTCACTGTTGAAGATGAAGGCGACGGCTTTGATATAAAAGCCATTCCCGACCCGTGTGATCCCACGAACTTGTTCAAAGCGTCCGGCCGCGGCGTGCTCCTGATGTACAACATCATGGACGAAGTTGAGTACAATGCGCAGGGTAATCGCGTAAAGATGGTGAAACGTCCGGACGCTTCGTCCGAAGCTCAACTCATTGAATCAAGCACATCCGACGACAATCGCATCCAGAAAAACTAACGCTAAGCTAAGGAATGGTGCTTCCGCCGCGTTGACAGCGCCCAACTTGCCATTGACGTTTTGGGCCGCTTGGCGCTGGTGGTTGCCTGCAGCACTGCTTGCCTTGGCACTGGTCCTCTACTTTGTTGATCCCTTCATCGGCGATTGGGACGGCGTTGATTACACGATGTTGTCCTTGGCAGGCTATCCCTCTTCGATGGCCCTCGGACGAAACCTTTTCATCTTCGGAAACTATGGGCTCTATCAGTTGGCCCACCTGTTGTTCAACATTCACCCCGAAAATGCTTATCTGGTTTTCAAGTACGCGGTAGTGGCGCAGGCGCCGCTGGCAGTGATTGCTTGCTGGATCCTGGCCCGTGACGTCACCGGCTCGATCTACTCTGCGACGGTGGCGGCTTTGATGATTGCTTCATCGCCGGTTTTTGTTCTCTACGGCGGTCAGGTGATGACAGACGTTCCGTCGGTGCTGCTGACGGCAACTGCCCTGATAATTCACCTCCGCGGAGTAAAGCAGGATCGCGTCGCATTGGTTCTGATTGGGGCAGCGCTGCTGGGCCTCGGTGTAAATCTGCGCGAGACGTTTGCTTTCTTTGCTCCGTGGCTGGTGTTCGCGCCGCTGCTGCTGAGGCCGAAAGTTTCGCGTCGCGAAGTAGTCTACGTAGCACTTTCGTGTTTGATTTTTTTGGTGATCGGACTTGGCTGGTTCGGATACTGGTTCATGACCGACTCGCACTATCAACGCATCTGGTTTGGCTGGCGGGAATCTTTGGCCCAGGAATCGGCGCGGCATCCAGTAAGCGTCAAGAATCTTTCGCCTTATTTCATGTACTTCTGCATCACGGCCCCGCTCGCTTTTCTGACACTGCCTTTTGCGATTTTCAATGAATGGCGTCGCCACAGAATCTCTTCGCTGCTCTTACTGGCGCTGACCGGGTTGTTTGCGAACCTGTTGCTGTTTCTTAACTACAGCACCGCGGTCAACTGGCGTTATTTCCTTACGGGACTGCCCGCCATTGCTCCGCTCAGCGCGGATTTTGTAGTTCGAAAACTGGCCGCACGTTTGGGCAGTATGAAGCTTGCTTTTGCTTCGTGTGTCGCGGTGCTTCTACTTATCGCAATCGTGTTTGGCATCTATAGCAGGCCGGTCAGTAACGAGTACATTCAACGACGCGCGCTCAGCAAAGAATACAGGCATCAACTGGCCAGCGTCCCACGGGATGCGATCATGATTTCAGGCGCCCAGACGATCGCCGTCAGTTACTGGAAGGCGATGGGTCTGGGTGACTGGAAAACCATCGGCACCGGCGGCGGTTGGCCGGGCGAGAGTCTGGTCCCACAAATAGAGGCGCACCTCTTCGCTGGGAAGCGTGTTTTTCTCGATACCGATCCGCGTTGGTGGTTGCCGTGTGGGTGGCAACGCGGAGAGATTCAAGGGATTGTTGCTCTGGAGAATCACTTCAAATTCCGTCGCCTGACCGAAACTATTTACGAACTGAGACCGGTGGATGATTCGACGGCGACCGATAAGCCTGAGCTGAAGAAGTTACTTCCTGAAAACAGACCGGAAGATACAAAGAAGTGTATGCCCGGTAAGGTTTGATCCGAGTCATCTATGCGTTACGAAATCTTTCTGGCAATTCGGAATGTTCGTGGTCGCCGTAAGCGACGGCTCACGCGCGTTACCGCATCGGTCGCAGTACTTGGCATAACGATTGGCGTAGCGGCGTTGATCGTCGTGCTCGCATTGGCCAATGGCTTTCGCGACGAGATGCGCGCCCGGATCTTACAGGGGACCGCGCACTTAAACGTGGGGCGAACTGACGGACAACCGCTTGACGATTTCCGGGCAGTTGTGCGGCAAGTAAAACAGATCGAGGGCGTGGCCAATGCGTCGGGCACCACCTATGACGGAGCTGTTGTTGTGGGACCAAAAAGTTCGGCTTACGCCGTGCTCCGCGGGTTGGACCAGGAAGCTCTTGAAGGAAAAGCCGAGCTGGCGCGCCTCATCACTGAAGGATCTGTAGAGTCGCTCTTTCAACCGCAGGAAGGCGAGCTGCGGGAGATAGTGATCGGTGATGAGTTGGCAAAGCGGACAGGCCTGAAAATCGGCGACGTTGCCGAGCTGTTTTCAGCGAATGCGACCGCCCACACGGGGCAACCGACACGACGATTGGCACGAGTGGCCGCTATTTTTCGTTCCGGCTTGTACGAGTACGACTCAACCTGGATCTATCTGCCACTCGACGTTGCGACGGTCTTTGGCGGAGCTTTTGATCGCGTGCCGGTGGTCAGCGTTCAAGTTAAAGATATCTACCAGGTCAAGAAAACCGCAGCAGCCATTCGCGAACGACTTGGCGAGTCGTATACGACGATCGACTGGCAGGATGCGAATCGGCCACTCTTTACTGCGTTGGAACTCGAACGGCGCATGGGTTTGATCGTCATTGCCCTCATAATCTTCATTGCAGCGTTGAACATCACGACTGCTTTGATTCTGGTAGTGATTGAGCGGCAGAGGGACATTGCGATCCTGAATGCTATGGGCGCAACCCGCCGAAGCATCATGAGCATTTTTGTTTTGGAGGGCGCGATGATCGGAAGTTGCGGAGCCATCCTGGGAGTGGTTTGCGGTGTTCTTGCCTGCTTTGTTGGAAACTACTACCGATTGGTCAGCTTGCCGGCAGACGTTTATTCCATTAGCAACGTTCCCTTCAACGTCGCGCCAGCAGACGTACTGATCGCTGGTGTGGTGGCGGTGCTGCTCAGTCTGGTGGCAACGGTGTATCCGGCGCGTGCCGCTTCACGAGTCAGGCCGGCAGAGATGTTGCGAGAGGCCGGCTGAACGAAGAGCGATGCAAAGGCTACATAGCTCAACCGGGTCGCCGTACATCCGGGGGCACAGCCGTAAAGCGTGGCCCGTTGTTTGGGGCGAACAGCGCGCTGTTTGACCTGCGAATTCCTAATCACAACTCAATGCTGAGAGTAACCGACCTTCATAAGTCCTTTCCATCTCCACACGGCGAAACAATTGAAGTCCTGCGCGGCGTAACTTTTTCGGCAACGGCGGGCGAAACCCTGGCGATCAGGGGCGCTTCGGGTGCCGGAAAATCCACTCTGCTTCACTTAGTGGGCGGTCTCGAAGCTCCCGACGCCGGATCAGTTCAACTGGAGGATTTTAGGATTGATGCCGAAGTTGCCCCTCGAGTCGCGCAACTGCGCAATCGATACCTCGGGTTCATTTTTCAGTTTCACCATCTATTGCCTGAGCTTAGTGCTACGGAAAATGTAGCTTTGCCGTTGATGATTTCGGGAGCCGGGCAACGAGAATCCATGAACAAAGCACGAAACTCGCTCGAGCACCTGGGGCTTGGCGCCAGGGTTGACCATCCGGTCAACTATCTTTCGGGTGGCGAGCGGCAACGAGTTGCCGTGTCGCGCGCTCTAATTGCCGCACCAAAACTTGTGTTGGCTGACGAGCCCACAGGCAATCTCGACTTGGCCTTTGAGAGCCAGATCAGTTCCCAATTGGTCGATTATGCTCGGAATCACGGCAAGATCCTGGTTGTTGCAACTCATAACGAGCGGCTGGCCCGCATGTGCGACCGCGTCCTGACGTTGGCAGAGGGAAGGTTGAAATAGATCTGACGAAAAGCGCTGTCTGAAATCAGCAGAGCGTTGAGCTTATAATAAGAGTGAAACAGACAAAGCTTTTTGACCCTTAGCTCATAGGTTATAATGCGGTCACTGCCGGGCGAGCGAGTTTCCCTTCGCCCGGCATGACAATCATAGGACAGTCCTAACCGGTACATTGAATGTTCGAACGCTACACCGAAAAAGCTCGAAGAGTTATTTTCTTCGCTCGCTATGAAGCATCTCAGTTTGGTGCTCCGGCTATCGAGCCGGAACATCTGCTGCTGGGGTTGATGCGTGAAGACAAGACCTTAACGGGCCGTTTCTTTCCACGCGCGCAAGTTTCCATTGAGTCAATTCGGAAAGAGATCGAAGGGCGCACGCTCCTGCGCGAAAAGATCTCAACTTCCGTCGAATTACCATTGGCGCCCGAGACCAAGCGCGTGCTCGCATACGCGCATGAAGAGAGCGATCGCTTGCAACATCGGCATATTGGCACCGAGCATCTGCTGCTGGGACTGTTGCGTGAAGAGCGGTCGATGGCTGCCGAGATTCTTTACGAGCGTGGTCTTAGGCTCAATGCCGTGCGTGATGAGATTGCACGTCAATCCGGGGCCGATGCCCGCAGTTCACAGAAGAAAGACACTCCACATCTCGTTGAATTCTCTCGAGATCTGACCGACGACGCGTCGAACGATAAACTCGATCCACTGATTGGCCGCGAAGCGGAGATTGAACGGCTGGTCCAGATTCTTTGTCGTCGCACTAAGAACAACCCGGTTTTGATTGGCGAGCCCGGCGTTGGCAAGACCGCCATCGTTGAAGGTCTGGCGCAACGGATCGTGGGCGGTGAAGTTCCGTCGTTTCTCGAAAACAAACGTATCCTTTCCCTGGACCTGTCGCTGATTGTCGCTGGGACCAAGTACCGCGGACAGTTTGAAGAACGTCTAAAGCAGATCATGCGCGAGCTCATTGAGAATCCGCAGTACATTGTGTTTATCGACGAACTGCATACTCTCGTGGGGGCTGGTTCAGCGGAAGGCTCGCTGGATGCAGCAAATATTCTGAAGCCGGCTCTATCTCGCGGCGAAATTCAATGTATTGGCGCCACCACGCCGGCTGAGTTTCGCAAGTCGATCGAAAAGGACCGGTCGCTGGAAAGGCGCTTTCAAGCAGTCAAAGTGCCGCCGCCTACTGAGGAAGAGGCCGTTGAAATTCTCGATGGCGTGCGAGAGAGATACGAGACTTTCCACCAGGTCCGTTATACGGACGAAGCTTTGGAAGCGGCTGTTTACCAGTCACATCGCTACATTCCTGATCGCTTCCTTCCTGATAAGGCAATCGATGTGATCGATGAAGCCGGCGCTCGAGTAAAGCTGCGAGTGCGTCGCGAGCAAGGCAATCTTGCAGACTGGAATCAGTTGAATGATTGGCCGCGGTCCTATGATGAGCCATCGGATTTACGCGATGACACTGAAGATGCGCTTGTTTCAGCCGAAGTGACTCGTGATGACGTCGAAGAGGTGATCGCGCGTTGGACGGGCATTCCCGTGACGTCCCTTAAAGAAGGCGAGACGGAGAAGTTGCTGCGGATCGAGATTGAGCTTCACGAGCGCGTCGTCTCACAGCGTCCCGCAATTTCAGCGCTAGCGCGCGCGATTCGTCGCTCGCGCGCCGGTTTGAAGAGTCCATTAAGGCCAGTTGGATCGTTTCTATTCCTTGGCCCCACGGGAGTAGGTAAGACGGAAGTGGCGCGCTCGTTGGCTCAGGTTCTGTTCGGCAGTGAGCGTTCCCTGATTCGCTTTGATATGTCGGAGTTCATGGAAAAGCACTCTGTCTCAAAGCTGATCGGTTCTCCTCCAGGTTACGTTGGTCATGAAGAAGGCGGGCAGTTGACCGAGAGAATCCGTCGCGCTCCTTACTCGGTTCTCCTATTCGATGAGATTGAGAAGGCCCATCCGGACATCTTCAACGTTCTTTTGCAAGTGTTTGAAGACGGCATTCTTACCGATTCCCTCGGCAATACCGTTGATTTCAAGAACGCCATCATTATCATGACCTCAAACATAGGTGCGCGGTTCATTCAGAAAAAGGCCACCATGGGCTTTCAGGGAACGGCCGATGCGGGCCGCGAAAAGTTGGAAGAGATGGTGATGTCGGCTGTTCGACAGACTTTTAATCCTGAGTTCATCAATCGCCTTGATGAAATTATCATTTTCGACCAGTTGCTTGACTCGGAGTTGCTCGAAGTTATTCAACTGCAAGTGGGTCAGATTAATAACACAATGGCGCGACATGGCCTCGAGGTTAGGCTGACCGAGGAAGCGAAGCGTTGGATTGTCGATAAGACCTGTGCTGACCGCTCTTATGGCGCCCGCCCGCTACGCCGCGCGTTGCAGAAATATGTTGAAGATCCCCTATCCGAGGCGCTAATTCAGGGTCATTTGGGTGAGGCTTCATTAATTGAAGTCTATCTCGACGGCAATGAATTAAACTACCATCCCATTGGCGTGGAAGCGCCGGATGACGCACTGCTGATTCATTAAGTATTAACAGCAAAGTCCAGGTTTCAATATCCGAAGTCTAACGACTTTGGATGTTGTACTTTGGACTTTGCGCTAATCTTGCCTGTATAATGCGCGACTTTGCTAGGGTAGCTTTGGCAACGAGTCTGCAGGCCGGTGAATCCAACAGTTCCTCGGAAATAAGGACTCGACAGCCCCGGGCAGTTAGATTTGTTTTCGCCTTTATTCTCGTAAAGATAAATTATCCCTAGCAGCTCCCCGAAGTATCCGGTCCGGTTTAGAACCACTGAGGGAAATTGGCGCCTATGCATTCATATCGCGGGTTTGTGCTCATAATTGTTTTGAGCGGACTCATTCTCCTGACTTACAGCTTCTCGGCGTCGGAAGGCGCTTTTGCTCAACAGGGCCAGCAGCTTGTTGAAAACGTTGACATTGTCGGTAATAGGCGTCTCAGAAAAGACGACATCCTTTACTACGTTCAGACCCGTCCGGGCGACCCCTTCAACGGTCCACAAGTTGAGCGCGACCTCCAAACGATTCTTCAACTGGGATTCTTCGACAAGACCGCTACGCGGGTGCTCACTGAAGACGGTGCGCGTGGTGGCGTAAATGTCATCTTCGAGGTTAAGGAACTTCCGATCATTCGCGATCTGCAGTTTGAAGGCTTGAAGAGCGTACCTGAGTCAGACGTATTGAAAGCCTTCCGCGAGCGTCGTGTAGGTGTCTCGAAGGAGAGTATTTACGATCCAGTAAAGGCGCGGAACGCGATCCGAGTCCTTAAGGAGTTGCTCGCCGAGCACGGGCATCCAAACGCGACAGTCGTAGAGCGAAATGACGAGGTCTCTGCTACCTCAACTGCCGTTACTTTCGTCGTCGATGAAGGTGATCGCGTTCGCGTAGTTGAGATTAAGTTCGAGGGCAACACGCTCTTCAGTGATAGCAAGCTTCGCAGTCAGATGAAGTTAGTGAAGGAAGCGGGACTGATCAGTCGAATAAAAGGACAGGACATCCTGCATCGCGATAAGCTCGAATATGACCTGCGTGCGGTAGATAACTACATGCGCTCGAAAGGCTATCTTCAGGCCCGCCACGGTGAACCACGCATCGAAAGCGTTGGACCACGCCGCACCGGCTTTCCTATTCTGCCGCTTCCTATAATCTCATCGACAGACGAAGGCTTGCGGGTAACCGTTCCTATAGTAGAGGGAAAACTCTACCGCATTGGGGAGATGAAGATTGAAGGCAACTCGATCTTCTCGGAAGACCAGATTCGATCGGTGATTGGTTTGAACAAAGGTGACATTGCAAATGGCGAGCGCATTGGCAAAGCACTGTTCGAGAATCTTAAGACTATTTACGGTCGCCAGGGCTTCATTGAATACACAGCCGAACCAGCTCCGACCTTCAAAGACAATCCGCAAAACCCCGAAGAGGGCATTGTCGACTTCGTTGTGACCATTGAAGAAGGAAAGCAGTTTTCACTCCGGCGCCTGGAGTTCATCGGTAACAACTTTACGCGTGACAACGTACTGCGTCGCGAAGTGCTTCTAAATGAAGGCGACATTTATAACCAAACCAATTGGGAATACTCGGTCATCAAGCTGAACCAGCTCGGTTATTTTGATCCAATTGATAAGGACAAGGACGCGGACTTTAGGACGAATGAAGAAGAGGCCAACGTCGACATCAACCTGAAAGTAACCGAACGCGGCCGCCAGCAGATATCTTTCAACGGGGGACTTTCGGGTGTCGGCGGCTCGTTCTTTGGTCTCGAGTATTCGACGAATAATCTGCTCGGACGCGGAGAGGTATTGTCGGTCAACGTCTCAGCCGGTAATCGGCAACGCTATCTCCAGTTCTCGTTCACCGAGCCCTATATCAATAACCGACCGATCACTGCTGGATTCTCAATTTTCGCATTTAGTCAGCAGTTCTTCGGCGAAGGTACGTTCCTATCGTCGAATACGGCGGCCCAGCAGGGGTTGAGTGGGAATCCCTTTGACTTCCAAACCGTGTCGGACGAGAACTTGTTTACGCGCGACTCGTTTGGTGGATCCGTTTTCGCGAGCGCCCCGCTTTCTGAGTTTTACCGCAAGCGTCCCTTTACCCAGTTTTCGCGTGTTGGTGCTTCCTATCAGTTCTCAACTTCGAGCGTAACGGATCCTGAGGTAAACACTTCAGGCGACACGGATCAGTTCATTCCGGTTATTTACGCACAGCCCAGTATCATCACCAGTCGCATTACCGGGACTTTCTCTTACGATACGCGCAACGCGAGTGTCGATCCCACGACAGGCCGCGAAGTTAATCTGTCATTCGCTCTCGCGGGACTGGGTGGCGATGTTCGAACTTATCAGCCGTCGCTCTCTTACACGCAATTTTTCCCGATGCGTCGCAAGAAATCAGAGCGGCCGGAAGTCTTTGGCTTTCGCATCCTCGCAGGAACTGTCGGTAGCTTTGCGACCTCAGCGAAGGTTCAAGAGGCAAACTCGCTCGCTTTCGTGGCCGGTGTGCCTATTTTCGAGCGGTACTTTCTCGGTGACGAGTTCACTATTCGTGGTTACAACGTGCGCTCGATTAGTCCTATTGCGCCGTTGGATACGTTTATCACATCGCGCAATGTGGTGATTGCTTCCAATCCCGGGGGCGATCCGGTGGTAGTATCGGGCTTGCCTGCTGCTTTCGCCAACCTTGGTGTGTTTACGGGCGTGAGCGGAAACAACGTCGCTCAGCTGCCGCGTTCGTTCACTTCCGTCGGGGGCGACACCCAGATTTTGGCCAACTTCGAATACCGCATTCCGATTATTGGTAACACAGTTGGGCTGGCGGCCTTTGCCGATATCGGCTCTGCTTTCAACCTGCGGTCCAAGAGCGACCAATTCTATTCGAGCGCCTTTCTGGCCGATCAGCCGTTCTTGTCAACTGCTGGTAACATTGCTTGCCCGAGATTCGCGGCCGGATTTGCGCCAGTCAGCTTGAGCACACTCGCATTGTGCAAGAACCCGCAACTCGCAACATCGGCTTTTCTGAGTCTCGTGGCGCGCGACAATCGCATAGTCACGCAAGCCGAACTCGATAGCGCCCAGAATCTGGAAATCAATCCGAATACGCTATTGCCATTTGGTTTTCAGCCAGTCTTCCTAAGGGGCGAGGCGCAGACCAATACCGCCGTACGTCTTTCGCAAAGTCTGTTTGCCAAGCTCGGCGATTATCGCGCCAGTTTAGGAATGGAGGTTCGGGTGCAAGTGCCAGTGATCAACGTGCCTTTTCGCTTGATCTTTGCGTATAATCCCAACGCCCGGCAAAACCAAGTCATTGATGGGTTTCCATTTTTCTTTAATGAGGAAAAGAAAGTTATACGTTTTAGCGTGGGACGAACCTTTTGATCATTTGAAGCCAACCATGGCGATGGTCGTTACAACTAAGTCCTCGACCAATCGCCTTAATTTAAGGAGCACTACAAGAAAGTTATGAAGAAAGATCACATAATTGCGGCTGTGGCATTTCTGGCCTTCGCAGTTACCCCGGCGCTCGCACAAACCAGACCCGCCACGACTGCCCCCGCCGGTACGCAAAGTGCCGCTGTGCCTGAAACCAAGATCGCGTTGATTTACTCGGGCGATTTTCAAGACCCCAAAACTGGTCTGGCCAAGTTCAACGGATTGGTGGCAACGCTCAACCGGGAGTTCCAGCCGCGCCAAACTGAATTGCAGCAGTTGCAGACGCAGATACAGACTCTCGAAGACGATATTCGTAAAACTCAGGCGGCCGCTCAGGTAGTTGATCCTCGGTCCATTCAAACCAAGATTGATCAGCTGGAACTCAAGAAGACCGAGCTTAAGCGGAAGGCTGAAGACGCTGAGGCTGCTTTCAAGAAACGTCAGGAAGACATCTTCGGACCCCTGCAGCTCGAAATCAATAAAGCGGTCGAGGCCTATGCCAAGCAGCGCGGCATTAATGTCATTATCGATGGCAGCCGAGTTCCGGTGCTTTACGCGGCCGATAGTATCGACATCACTAAGGCTTTTATCGCTGAGTTTAATAGTAAGAATCCGGTGACCGCCTCGGTACCACCGCAGTAGTCCTCTCGATCAGGACTTCGTTTATCAAGACGCGGAGATACGGCGTTAGTTCCGTGTCCCCGCGTCTCTCTTTATCCATATGGAAACTGTTCTTGACTCTCTCGCCATCCAGGCGTTGCTGCCACATCGCTATCCGTTTCTGCTTGTCGACAAGATTATCGAACTCGTACCACGAGTGCGCATCGTCGGCGTGAAGCAGGTGAGTATCAACGAGCCATTCTTTCAGGGACATTTTCCTGGCGCTCCCGTGATGCCCGGCGTGCTCGTAGTTGAGGCACTGGCCCAGGTTGGGGCTGTTCTCGCCTTGCGCGAGATTGAAGACCGAGACGAGAAGTTGGTGCTGTTCACTGGGATCAAGGAAGCGCGCTTTCGACGTCCAGTCGTGCCGGGAGACACTTTGATCCTGGAGGTCACGGCCATGCGGATCGGCTCACGAGTCCAGCGCATGCGCGGTGAGGCCAAAGTCGACGGGCAGTTGGCCGCGGACGCAGAAATCATGAGCATAGTCGCCGATCGAAATGCTGCCAGATAGAGCGATGAGTCGTTAGTCCGTACATGTCCACTGCCATTCACCCAACCAACATTCACCCCACCGCGGTTGTCAGTCCCCGAGCCCGCATCGGACTAGACTGCTTGGTTGGGCCTTACTCGATTCTGGGCGATGACGTTGAGCTGGCTGATGGAGTTCGTCTCGAATCGCATTGTGTCGTCGATGGCCACACTACAATCGGTGAGGGCACTCATATCTTTCCTTTTGTTTCGATTGGTCTGGCGCCACAGGATATGAAGTACCAGGGTGAGCCTTCCGAGACTCGCATCGGCCAGCGCAATCAGATCCGAGAGTTTGTGACCATCCACCGGGGCACTGAAGGCGGCGGGATGCTTACGAAAATTGGTGACGACTGCCTGATCATGGCCCAGGCGCATCTCGCACATGATTGTGTAATCGGAGACGGCGTCATCATGGCCAACGCCGCGACACTCGCCGGTCATGTCATCATCGAAGACCGCGCCAATGTTGGTGCTTACTCGGGCGTTCACCAGTTTTGCCGCGTTGGTCAAGAAGCATACATCGGCGGCTATTCAGTGGTTGTAAAGGACGCCTTGCCGTTCGCGCTGACCGTGGGAAATCATGCGCGCTGTTATGGTCTGAACGTGACGGGTATGAAACGCCGAGGCTATTCACGTCAGGTTATCGATTCGCTGCACCACGCCTTTCACCTGTTGCTTTCCTCAAAGCTCAATACCACGCAAGCTCTCGATCGCATTCGCGAAGATGTGAAAAACTCGCCCGAGGTAGACGGTCTCCTTGCCTTTATCGAAGCTTCAGATCGCGGCGTTACCAAGTGATAAAGTACGGGCTAATTGCTGGCAACGGAAAGTTCCCCTTTCTGGTTGCGGAAGGCGCAAAGCGAGCCGGCGCGTCGCTATCGATTGCCGCTATCCGTGAAGAAACTGATCCGCAAATCGAAGGTCTGGCCGACAGTGTGACCTGGGTAGGTATCGGGCAACTCGGCAAGATGATCCGCTTCTTCAAGAATGAAGGAGTCCAGCAGGCCATGATGGCAGGGCAGGTTAGACACGTTCAGATATTCAGTCGCGCCGTACCAGACGCGCGAATGCTGAGAATGCTGCTGAAGCTTCCCAAGCGTAATACGCATTCGTTGATTGGCGCCGTAGCCGACGAACTCGCCAGCGAGGGGATCGAGCTCATCGATTCCACTTACTTCTTAAGAGACAATCTCCCGGCGTCCGGTACCCTCACTTCTCGAGAACCTGATAACCGTGAGCGGCAAGATATCGAGTACGGTCTCGAGGTCGCAAACGAGCTGGCTCACCTGGATCTTGGTCAGACACTTGTCATTAGGGGTAAAGCCTGCGTGGCAATAGAAGCGATGGAAGGCACTGACGCCACTATTCAACGCGCCGGCGAATTAACGAGGTCTCAACAGAATGCTGCGGGGCGTTGGAAGAGGCTGAATCTTTCCGGGGGAAGGCTGACGGTCGTAAAGTTGGCCAAGCCCAGTCAGGATATGCGGTTCGACGTGCCCGTTGTCGGAGTCCCGACCGTTGAGTCGATGATTGTAGCGGGGGCAACCTGTCTTTGCCTCAGTGCAGGAAAGACCCTGATGTTTGATCGTCAAGAGATGATCGCCCTCGCCGAGAACCACAAGATCTCTATCGTGGCTGTCTAGACCTCGTCTTCATCGACTTGTTCTTTTTCAAATTGGTCCTCGGAAACCTGCGCGCCGGGGACACAATACTCCTCATTAACCCAACGGCTCAGGTCTAACAACTTGCAACGCTCGGAACAAAATGGTCGGTAGGGATTGTCTTGCCACTCGGCTGGCTTACCGCAGGTTGGACACTTCATCGAATGTCGGAAACTCCCCCAGGTTCGTTAGTTTGCCATCCGCGCAACTCTAATCAGGGACTCAGGACGTTTGACCAGAATTCGACGGTTGACGAACTCAATTGTGCCTTCGCGCACCATCGCATTCAAGCGCACAGTGACGCTTTCGCGAGTCGAGCCGACGATCGAGGCAATCTCTCGGTGCGGCAACGAAATGTCGATCAAAACTCCTTCTCGTTCCGGGACACCATAGCGGCTTGAGAAGTCGGCAAGCAGCCTATCAAGGCGTGCCGGAATCGCATTAAGAGTAAAGTCCGCAAGGCGACGTTCCGCATTTTCAAGTCGTTGACCGATCAAGCGGAAAGTGTAATCATGAAGACCGTAATCCTCAGCCATCCCCCGTTTGAAGTCCCCAACTGGAATTCGTAGCAGTCGTGAATGCTCGTAAGCGAGCGCGGAGTTTTCGCGCTTACCTGCGGTGGAGTAGAGAGCCGATTCGCCGAAGAGTGAGCCTTGGGGCAGGATATCGATCACCGCTTCCCGTTTTGTTTCACTCTCGATGCGGCAGAGCTTAATTCGGCCCTCGACGATGCCATACAGTGAATCCGCCTGTTCCCCGGCCCAATAGATGGCCCGGCGCCGGCGTACATCAAGCACCGTAGAACTTTCGGCAAGTCGGAGAATTAATGTGTCATCAAGGATCGAACCGATATCAAGCTTGCGGATTAGTTCAGCGCGATCGGTCGCGGCCAGATCGCGGGCACGTTTCCGGTGCAGCTCTCTATTTTCTGCGTACCTCGGCATGGGGGATTCAAACTTTCAGTGATTTGCTGGGACCCGGTTACTCGTCAACGCGACAGGTGTGCTCGACTGGTCGACGTTTGTTAATTGAATGTAAGGGAATCTGATGAACTACCCGAGGTCGTTTTGAACTTTTTCAGTGTTGTTCGGATTCGGTGGTTGGATGACGTGTTTCGCGAACACGACCAATGACTGAATGGACCACACTTTAGCATGAAGGAATCGGCGCACGCAAGGATCACTTTTGCGCATCGAATGAGCGTTTATGGCACCCAAATCTAATGTCCTCGTAGTTGACGACGATCCCGATAAACTCGACTTGCTGGAAACAGCGCTGGGCCAGGCGGGCTATGAAATTCGCACCGCGCGCGATGGCGAAGAGGCACTGGCTGCGATCGCTGTTTATCAGCCAGATCTCGTAATTTCCGACGTAATGATGCCTGGTCTGAATGGCTATGATCTGGCCCGGCGCATTCGCCAGAACCCGCTGACCAAGTTCATCCCCGTAATTTTACAGACCGCGGCGCGATACGGCTCTGAAGACCTGTTGAAGGCATCTGAGGCCGGAGCACTCGGGTATATTACGGACCCGACCGATCTCGACCTCTTGCTGGCGCGGGCTCGCACCCTCCTGGATTTTAAGGCTTACCTGGACACCTGTGAGGAGGCCGCATTCACCGATCACCTAACTGGCCTGGCAAACCGTCGGCGGTTTGAGCGCCAACTCGAAAAGGAAGTCGAGCGTACGCAGCGCTACGGCCATGCTTTCTGTTTGCTGATGATGGACATCGACCACTTCAAGCTGGTGAACGACACGCATGGACATGAAGCCGGCGATGAAGTGATCACCAAAATTGCGAAAGCGCTACAAGCCGGAACGCGAGGAATCGATCTGGCCGCGCGCATCGGAGGCGACGAGTTTGGAATTATTCTGACGGAAACCGGAGTCCAGGGCGCGATGGAGGTTGCCGAGCGGCTGCGGGTTGCAATCAAGGATCTCGAGCTGTCGGGTGTTGGTCAGATTACGGCGAGCTTTGGCGTCGCTGAATGTCCAACGACCGGGCAGACCGTCCGGGAGTTGCTGGCTAGTGCCGACGCAGCGCTTTATCGTGCCAAGAAGAAAGGCAGAGATCGCGTGGCGGTGGCAGAAATCGAACTCAGCCGTGGACGATGACGTATTCATCTCAGGTCGCAGATTTGAGATGAGTCAAGGCCTCCAAACTAAACTGTTTATGAGAACGCGCCCATTGAAAGCACGGGTGTGACAACTAACATCTGACATCCAGCCACAAACATCGATCATGGCCGACTACAAAGAAAAACTTGACGAATGGCAACGCGCGGCGCTGCGGAAAGCGCGTGAGTTGGACGAGCAGTTTGCTATTTCTGACATGCTTGATGAGGGCGCTCGGGTTGCCGGCGACGCTGCAAAGCGTGGCGTCGACTCGGTCGCGACAGGCGCTGAAAAGTTGCGTTCGGAAGCTGGGCGCATTGCCGATGAAAAGGACGTTGCGGTAACGGCTAAACGTGCCGCTAACGAAGCCGTTCGGCATGCGAAGAAAGCCGGTGAGGTGTTCCGCGGTGTAGCTGGCGACGCCGGTAAGAAGGCGAGCGAAGCGGTCGATGACGCGAAGAGCTATTACAACCGCGCCTCCAAAGTTTACGACACGGGAGCGAAAGTAACGCGCGCTTCAACTGCGGTTACCAGCGGTCTGCTGAAGGCCCGCGATTGGGTCAAAGAGAATCCAGGCAAAGCAGCATTGGTTTCCGTCTCGGTGGTAATGGGCATTCGGATGGGCAGCGCCTTGCCCGGTTTGGATGCAGTGCTGCTCGGCGCGCACCCTCATTGGCTTACGCATTCCGCGCTTCCCGTCTATGGTTTGCGAAAAGTAAGCGAGAAATTCGATGGCTACCTGCGAAAGCAGGAAGAACTCATCAGCCGGGGCGAACTAACAGAAGCCCAACAGCAACGCGCGGAGTTTGAACGCAAAGTTGTCAAGTACGTCGGCGCGCCGTTACTCGGCGCCTTTAGTTGCGCGGCAGGCGCGGCCATGTGGGCCCAGATAGCGCAGCCGGGAAGAATTACGGGAGCACCGATAAGTTGGCTGTTAGGTGGCAATCCTTTCCTTGATGGCGTTTGGTTGTTTGCCAATGGCGTGATCTGTTTCCATCAGGGATACAAGTTCTTCATGATTGCGTTGGCCGATCAGGACGATGTCGCGCGAGTGGTCCGCGAGATAAAAGGGCTGCTTCCGGCAAGTGCGACCGCTTGAGGTTCGGAATTTTTAGCCGCGGATTTACGCGGATGAAACGGTCTGAGTACGAAAGGAAGTGGGTTCGTTTCCTCTTTAGGCTTTTCAGATCAGTTCAATCCGCGTAAATCCCCGGCTAATATTTTCTTAAGTGATGGTGAGTGGGAAAGGCCAGAAGGAAAGCACGAACACCGCCAGAGTAACCACCGCTACGACAATTCTCGCAGTACCCAACGGTTCCATGAGCTCCGGTTGAGGGTGACGAACTCTTAACATCACGCCCAACAGTACGGTAAAGAGAAAGCCGCTGGGGCTTCCATGCAACAGATAACCCAGAATCCCGATCGCAGCGGCCAGGACAAATGCTATGCGGCCGATAAGATGATGCGCTCGGGATCCAAACACCGCAAACGTTCCGTGTCCGCCATCAAGTTGTCCCACTGGCATCAGATTCAAACTGGTAACCAGCAATCCAATCCATGCCGCAAGGTAATACGGATTCGGCAGTGCCGCAGCCGTTAACGGCACGCCTGCAACCTTCGCGATCAGGCGAAACAGGAGTGGATCGTTGAAGATGATCGCATTGTCGGGAACGTAAGTGCCGGGTGTGAGCGTGAGAATGCCAACGATTGCGATGGGCACTGCGACGACGAAACCGGCCAATGGTCCTGCCAGCCCGATATCGAGCAGTGAACGTCGCGTCGGAATCGGCGACTTGATCTTGATGAATGCTCCAAACGTGCCGGCCAGAAACAGCGGCGGGGCCGGGATGAAGAAGGGAAGAGTCGCGTGCACTCCGTGGCGTCGACAGGCAATGTAGTGGCCCATCTCGTGCGCGGTGAGTATCGCCAGCAGTGCGGCGGAAAATACCAACCCATCCCTGATAATTGAGGGATTAAGAAATGCGAAATACAACAAGCCTCCGACGAGCTTTGTATAGTAGAGGGGCACGTAAAGTAGATAGTCGATCGGCGAAGCTAACGCCGGTTCAACCATCTCAATTTCCGGGGCCGCGGTAAAGATTCCTGCGATCGTGGTCGAGATTATGGTCAGGATGAAGAGCGTCGCATGAAATGTCCACTGACGGAGTGTTGGTTTTGCCCCGGTCGCTGGCAGCCGAACAGGGTGCGAAGGCCGAGCTTCGGTAAACGGGGGGATGACCTGAACAGATTCTGACATAGGCGTCCAAGACAGTTGAGGCCAGAGCCCGGATAATTTCTGGTCCGGACTCCGGCCTCGAAGAAACGTCACCTTAGTTAATAGTCTGAGTCCTCGTCAGAATCGGTCTCGTGTACTTGCTCGCCGTTGTCATGAGCCTGGAGTTCTTTGCCGGGTTTGAAACGAATTGTCTTTCCTGAGGGAATCGCGACTTCCTCGCCCGTACGTGGGTTTCTACCTACACCTCGCTTACGCGGTTTAACGACGAACACGCCGAAGCCGCGCAGCTCAATCCGCTCGCCGCGCGTCAGGGCCTCTTTCATTGAATGAAAAAGGGCATCCACTGCCTGTTCGGCTTTCATCTTAGGAACGCCGGTCTTGTCGGCCACGCGATTGATGATATCTAGTTTAATCAAAGCTTCATCCTCCGTTTGCCGTTCGGCAGGGGAACGACTTTGTGCGGCTTGGATCGCAGGCTGCGATGATAGAGACCGCCAGCGAAGACTGTCAACTAGTCCAGCGCAGACCGAACGATACTTTTCGGTGCTTGCGAACTTCGCCGCATGATCCGGGGTCTGCCCTTTGGCTGCGATGAGCGCAAGCATCCACCTTTGACAAGCGAGTTATCGAAAGCTAACCTCAAATGCCGCTTGGCAGCGGTGTTTCATGACATTGGAATGATGATTTCAGGTAGAAAAGAATGCTAGGAATTCGGACTCGACGGCCGCCGCCATTCGGTGGTGTCCAGGCGGACGACGATAAGGACATTCAAGTCCAGCATCCGGAAGAGGTTTCGCGCGGCAACCTTTGGTCTGAGGCCAGGTTGCTTTTACGCGATCTCGTCTTCGCCCTGATGATCGCCGCTCTGGTGTTGGTATTCGTAGTGCAGCCGGTAAAGGTCGAAGGCACGTCGATGTTGCCCCGACTTCATGATGGCGAGCGCATCTTTGTAAATAAGCTGATCTACTACGACGAGTATCGTTGGGCGCCTAAGATCGAGCGCGGCGATATCGTGGTCTTCTGGTTTCCGGATGATCCGTCAAAAAGTTACATCAAGCGGGTCATCGGCCTTCCCGGCGATACGGTCGAGCTGCACGAAGGCATCGTTCGAGTGAATGGCAATGATTTGGACGAAAGTTACCTGGACTCGCGCTTGAATCTGTCGCATCGCAGTCAGACTCCTGTTTACGTCCGGCCAAACTATTACTTCGTAATGGGCGACAACCGCGACAATTCGAGCGATTCGCGCATCTGGGGTCTGGTGCCGAAGAAATACATTTACGGGAAAGCCCTGTTTCGCTATTGGCCGCCAAATTCCGCCAGTGTAATTCGTCATGAAGATATGGAACCGGCGGTGCCGGCGCCCACCTCATACCGGCAAAACCTGGAGGAGGTGCCGGAGCCTCCCGGCAATGAATAGGACTGAGATCGAGCTTTTCGACTTGAGAACCAGATTTGACTATAGCTGATTGGTTAAGACTTCTGGCGCAGAGCTTGTTCGCGCCTTTGCGGTGCTTGCGCGAGGTGCGCGACCGCGCGACGTTGGGCCCTGCAGCCATCGTGGCCCTGTTGGCGAGCGCAACTTTCTTTCTTTGTCTCACCCTCTTCTTCCTACGCAATGTTGTGGTCTCAACTCCAGCAGTGCTCGGGATTTCTTCGCTCATCCAGGCAGGCAGTTTCCTGGTTCTGATAGCGATCTTTTTCGCACCCGTTGTCCTGGTGCTCACCAACCTTCTCGACCGCCGAGCCAGCATTAGACTTCTGTTTCAACAGGAGTACGTTCCGCTAACGTCATGTCTCTTCTTTGGTCTGACATCGGCGAGTCTGCTCAGCGCCGCGTTTTCGGTGATCGGAAAACTGAGTGGCTTTCAGGAAGTGCTGGGCGCAAGAGTGCTCGGCTTTCTTGTCCAGCAACGGAACCAGCTTCCGCCCGAGATGCTGGCAAGTTTTGATCAGAGTCTTGCTCCGCTCAATCCGGCCCTGGTCGCCGGATCACTTTCTCTGATCATCTTGTTTCTGATTTTCTGTGTGTGGGCGGTCATGGCGGTCCGAGTCGTTTTCCGCCTCTCCTGGTTGCTTTCCATCGTAGTAGTAGTGACCAGCGGCATCCCCTTTGTGCTGGGAATAAAACTCTTGCCGATTCTCGCCGCGGTGCTGGCTTCACCGTTCTTATTGTTGATGCTCTTTCTGTTGTTACGCGGCTTTGTCTCAGACATTTCTCGCAACCAGCGAGCGCGCGAGTCTTTCAAGAAAAACCTCGAAGCGGCAACACTTAATCCAGCTGACGCTTCCTCTCACTACAATTTGGGATTGATTCATCAGCAGCGAGGGGAGAACGATGCCGCGCGAGAACGCTTTGAACGTGCTGTCCAGATCGACGATGAGGAGATCGACGCGCACTATCAACTGGGTCGCATCGCACGCCAGCAGAAACGGTTAACTGATGCCATCAGGCATTTCGAACAAGTGGTCACGCGCGATTCCACTCAGGCGCAGCACGAGATCTGGCGCGAGGTTGGTGCTACTTATTTGGCCGCGAATCAGTTCAGCGATGCGGTGGATGCTCTCCAGAGTTTCCTGGAGAAGCGCCCGTCAGATCCGGAAGCCCTTTATCTGCTGGGACGGGCGCACGCCGGCATGGGCCATCAGCGCGAGGCGGCGAGTTCGATGCAAGCCTGCATTGAAGCGGTAAAGACGGCTCCTGCCTACAAGTACCGAGCGGACAAGCGCTGGTTGAATGAGGCGCAACAGTTCTTACGATCCCAAGTCTGAAAGTTAGCGAGGCCCGAAGCGTGAGAAAGCTCAAGCCTGGTTTATTGGCACTGGAAGACGGCCGCACCTTTCGTGGCCGTTCGTGGGCTGCTGACGGTGAGTCGTGCGGCGAAATAGTTTTCAACACATCAATGACCGGCTATCAGGAAGTCTTAACCGACCCTTCCTACGCCGGACAGATCGTCTGCATGACCTATCCACTCATCGGAAACTATGGCGTCAACGAAGCCGACTCAGAATCGTCGCGCCCGTGGGTTGAAGGCTTTGTGGTCCGAGAGGCAAGTCCGATCGCTTCGAATTGGCGATCTGAAGAGACGCTTGATTCCTATCTTAGGCGCTGGAACGTAGTAGCACTTGAAGGTCTTGATACACGGGCCCTGGTACGCCACATTCGCGACAAAGGCGCCATGCGGTCCTGCATCTCGTCGATCGACCTGGACGAAGAGAGCCTGATCGCCAAAGCACGCCAATCGCTTCCGATGGAAAATCGGGAACTCGCAAGCGTCGTGACCACTCGCGAGCCGTACTCGGTAGCGGCCGAAGGTCCGGAACGGTTTCATGTGGTCTGTTACGACTTTGGCGTGAAGCGAAATTCGTTGCGTGAACTTGCTCGACGCGGTTGCCGCATCACTGTGGTACCGGCGGCGACTGCCGCCAACGAAGTGCTCGCCTTGCAGCCCGACGGTATCTTCCTTTCGAATGGCCCGGGTGATCCGGCGTCGATGAATAAGGAAGTAGCAGAGATCAGGCAGTTGCTGACAGCGGGAGTGCCGACCTTTGGCATCTGTTTTGGTCACCAACTGCTTGGCCGCGCGTTTGGCGGCAACACGTTCAAGCTGGTGTTTGGACATCGTGGCGGCAATCAGCCGGTGAAGGAGTTGAATGGAACTCAGGTCGAGATCACGTCACACAATCACGGGTTTGCGGTTGAAGCGCAAAGCTTGCCCGCCGAGGTCGAGGTCACACACATCAACCTTAATGACAACTGCGTCGAAGGCATGCGTCACAGAATCCTGCCGGTGATTTCAGTTCAGTACCACCCTGAAGCCGCGCCGGGGCCGCACGATGCCGAACATCACTTTCAGCGTTTTATTGAGTTGATGGAAAACGGGCTAGTTGCTGCAGCCTAATCCTGCGGCAGCTTGAGTTCGCCCGTCGTGAGGTCCGGTCGCGCACGGGTCATCTCCTCTGGGGTTGTCTCCAGGTCAGGGTGCGTTGGCAGCGAATCCACTTCCGTCCCAAGAACAAAAGCTTCCGTGGTCAGTTCCGCGTCGCTTATCTCTGCTGTGTCCTCAAGCAGATCTGCGAAGCCTTCACTGCCGCGATGCTCAAGCCAGTGGCGGTAGCTTACGGTCAAGATCGCCACGACTGGTATCGCGAGAAAAATTCCGGTTATCCCTGCCAGTTCTGCTCCCGACAAAATAGCTACTATCACGGCTAACGGATGAAGGTGGATGCCTTGTCCGATAAGTTTCGGGTAGACGATGTAGTCCTGAACAATCCGCAACACACCAAGAAACAGCAACACGATGAACGCAGAGAAAGGGCCGGCGTGCAGTCCAGCCACGACCGCCGCAATCAGCGCAATCGACAGCGGACCAACTAAAGGAACAAACTCAAAAACTCCTGCCATAAATCCGAGTACCAGCGGGCTAGGCAGGCCAAGCATAGTGAATCCAACGGTACATACCACTCCGATAAAGAGACAAGCGGTGAGTTGCGCACGCACGTACGCTGCGAGCGTGCCGCTGACATCCTGAAAGAACTCGTCGCCCCGCCAGCGCCAGCGACCTCGCGGCAACATCTGCAATGCCGAACGGCGAAAGTTTTCCACGTCCTTCAGGAGGAAAAAACTCAGCACCGGAATTAAGATCAGCCAGGGCAGGTAGGTCACCCAGGTGAGCATACTGGTGACTACCACATTCAACTCATGTGCAATCGATGCCGCAAAATCGTTGAAAGCATCGAGCAGCGGACCCGGCATGCGGTGAAGCCGATAGTATTCAGTTAGCACGCGCGTCTTCTCTTCCAGAATGCGCCAATAGCCACGCGCTTGTTCCGCGAATTCCGGGAACTGATTCCCAACACGCGGGACGACGAACACTATAGCCAGCACCAGGCCACCGATAATGATTGAGTAAGCAAGGGTGATTGCGAGCACACGCGGTGTTGCGAACTCCCGGCTACGCACTCGAATTGGGCGGCGTATGAATTCGACGAGTGGAGCAACAAGGTAAGCGAAGAAGATCGAGAGGACTAGCAAAAGTATTACGCCGGTCAACTTGATGATCACCCACAGAGTCGCAAAGACGACAAGAATGATCAGCAGCACTCGCAGAATGACGCGGGTCTGCGGCCACGAGGCTTCGACAGCCGCTTTGCTGATTCTTCGTCCGACATCGATGTTTGATTCACGTTTGGTCATGGGGCTCAGGATGCGGAGCGATGGAGTCGTTCGATAATTCCTCGAATGTCCGTCTCATTTGCGAGGGTGAGGCCCCGAAACTCAACGCCAAAGGTCTCGGCAGTGCCGCGATGGACCACTTCGCCCTGCAAAGCTACCGCGTCCTCTTTGTCCACCAGTAACAAACCCAGGCTGTCTCCGACGTTCACCTTAGACCACGAGGGCAGATTCCGGACCCGCAGACCGCCAAGACTAATGTCACCAGGCTCACCCAGGCCGATTGATTCGCGAAGGCTATTGTCTTCAATCGCCAGAGTCATACGAGCTGTCACATAGTAGCGAGGAAAGCGTCGTCTATCTTGCGAGGGGAGTGACGGTGGCACGTGCGATGACCTCCTGTAGATCTCAGTTAGCTAGCTCTGACGCGGGTTCGGGACCATCGTCGTCCTCTCCATCTTCGTCGTCGCTGGGCGGCGGCGGAGCGACTTTTGGAGCAGCCGGTTCCCAAATCAGCCCTCTCCACTCTTCCGTTTCCCCAATCAGAGATAAGGCAGCGAGAGGATGTCCTGGGTTTCGTTCGATGCGCAGCACCTCGGCGATGACCTGGAGTTTCGTGCCATCCTCACTTTGGACTTCCAATCGGACTGTGCTGCCAACATTCGGTAACTGGCGCGGCAGGTGGACCAACGTCCCTTCCGGCCCTACGTTTTCGGTTATGCCATCCGCCACGACGTGTGCGCCATCGGGCTCGTCCCATTCCGCATGAACTTCAAAGGAAGCCAGATAACGCGGACCGGAACGATTTTCATTTTCGACGGGACGAGACATGATTTCGACTCCCTTTTGTAGGACAGACATTCTTGTCTGTCAGTTCTTGAAGCACGCGCCAGACAGACAGGAATGTCTGTCCTACTCTTCATCGGCTCGCAATTTCTCCAACACGGAAAAATCTTCCAACGTAGTTATGTCTCCTGCGACCGAGCCACTCGTAGCAATCTCACGCAGCAACCGGCGCATGATTTTTCCCGATCTCGTCTTAGGCAGCGCATCGCTGAAGCGGATCTCATCGGGCCGGGCGAGCGCGCCAATCTCATTCGTAACGTGCGCTCGCAATTCTTCCTTGAGTGGGTCCGATGGATGGTGCATACCCTCGAGAGTAACAAAAGCCACGATCGCCGATCCTTTTAATTCATCAGGCCGGGCCACGACGGCTGCCTCCGCCACGGCCGCATGTGAAACGAGGGCGCTCTCCACTTCCGCAGTTCCCAGCCGATGTCCACTGACGTTAATCACGTCGTCAATCCGGCCCATGATCCAGAAGTATCCGTCCTCGTCGCGGCGGGCGCCATCGCCGGCAAAATAGATGTTTTCGATTTGGGACCAATACTGTTGCCGGTACCGTTCGTCATCTCCCCAGATGGTTCGCAGCATCGAAGGCCAGGGCCGTTTGATCACCAGATAGCCGCCCTGGTTTGGCCCCATTGGTTTCCCTTCGCGAGTCAGGACGTCAACATCAATGCCGGGGAAGGGGAACGTTGCGGAACCAGGCTTGGTAGGTGTAGCGCCAGGTAATGGCGTAATCATGATCGCGCCGGTTTCGGTTTGCCACCACGTATCGACAATCGGGCAGCGACCCTTGCCGATAATCTCTCGATACCACATCCAGGCTTCAGGATTAATCGGCTCGCCTACGGTTCCCAACAGGCGCAGGCTGGACAAGTCGTGCTTCAACGGCCAGTGCTCGCCCCACTTTATGAATGCGCGAATGGCAGTTGGCGCCGTGTAGAGAATATTGACGCGGTGTCTTTCGATGATGCTCCAAAACCTGTCCGGCTCGGGATGGTTCGGGGCGCCCTCGTACATCAACACCGTCGCCCCATTTGAAAGTGGGCCATAGACGACATAGCTGTGGCCGGTGACCCAGCCGATGTCCGCGGTGCACCAGTAAATGTCTTCGTCCTTTAAATCAAACACCCACTTAGTAGTGATGTGGGTTTGCACAAGGTACCCGCCGGTCGTATGCAAAATCCCCTTTGGCTTTCCGGTGGTCCCGGACGTGTAGAGGATGAAAAGCGGATGTTCGCTATCGAGTTCTTCGGCTGGACAAACCGCATCGACAGTTTCCATCAACTCGTGCCACCAGTAATCTCGACCGGGTTGCAGGTGAACGCGTTCGCCGGTGCGACGCACAACAATGCAGGTTTCTACTGAAGGCGTTTGCTTGAGCGCTTCATCGACAGCGATCTTCAATTTCACTTCATTACCGCGTCGCCAGCCACCATCTGCAGTAATCACCAGCTTGCAACTTGCGTCGTTAATGCGGTCGACCAACGCTGTGCTCGAGAAGCCGCCGAAGATCACGGAATGAGTGGCGCCAATCCGAGCGCAGGCAAGCATCGCGATCGCGAGTTCTGGGACCAGCGGTAAATAAAGCGCAACTCGATCGCCCTTTTTCACGCCTGCCTTTTTCAAGACATTCGCGAAGCGACAAACTTCAGAGTGCAATTGCTGATAAGTAATAGTGCGCTGGTCGCCTGGCTCGCCTTCCCAGATCAGCGCTGCCTTGTTGCGCCGCCACGATTGCAGGTGACGATCGAGGCAGTTGTGCGAGATGTTTAGTTTTCCCCCAAGAAACCACTGTGCGTGGGGTGGCTGCCAGTCCAGCACCTGGTCCCACTTCTTGAACCAATCGATCTCCTCAGCCATGCGGGCCCAGAAACCCTCGGGATTGACTTCGGCTTCGTTGCGCAACCGTTCGAGTTCTTCCATTGACTTGATGTGCGCCTGGGAAGAGAACTCAGGCGGTGGAGGGAAAACGCGTTCCTCGTGTTGCAGAGATTCGATGTTAGTCGGCACTGTCGACATACGGTTTGCTGGTTGTCTCCGGGGAAAATGTAATGCTTGCGTTGCCTGTCTGTGTATCACACAATCACTTGACGCGACAACAAGAGGTCTATATCTGAGATGTGAGATCTGAGACTTGAAATTTTGAGATGTGAGATTGCGGGGTTGAGACCTGAGATGAAACTCTACGTCGGCACCAGCGGCTATAGTTACAAGGAATGGAAAGGCAGTTTCTATCCTGACAAGCTGCCGGCGAAAGAGATGCTCTCGTATTACGCGACGCGTCTGCCGGCAGTTGAGATCAACAACACGTTCTATCGTCTGCCCCAGAGGACTGTGTTCGAAAGTTGGAAAGAGCAAGTGCCCGCCAGTTTCAAGTTCTCAGTGAAAGCCTCACAACGCATCACACACTTCAAACGATTGCAGGGAGTGGAAGAAGAAACCAGGTACCTGCTCGACACCGCGACGGCGCTTGCAGATCGACTGGGGGTGGTTCTGTTTCAACTGCCGCCCAATATGAAGAAAGATCTGTCGCGACTTGAAGCGTTTCTCCGAACGCTGCCGGACACCACCCGCTCGACTTTTGAATTCCGTCATCCGACCTGGCTCGAAGATGACGTCCTTGAACTATTGTCAAAGCACAATCACGCGCTGTGCATTTCCGATACCGATGAGATGCCGGTGAGCAACATTGATAAGACCGCCGCTTGGGGTTACCTGCGACTGAGGCGAGTGAACTATACCGATGAAGTTCTGGCTGAGTGGGTGGAACGCATGCGACAACAGAAATGGAATGAAGCCTTCGTGTTCTTCAAGCATGAAGATGAAGGCACGGGACCCAAATTAGCGGCGAAGTTTCTTGGCTTAGCCGGTGTCACCTAAACAAAAAGAGACGCCAGTCCGGCGTCTCTTATCGTTGTGAATGATGAATTGAAATTAGAAGTTGCCCGCGCACTCCGGATGCCCGCATTCGCAATCCAACTCAATCGTCTCGCCTTTTCCCTCGCAAGTAACACTACAGTACTTGGTGTCGTCGGACGGTGGGCAACTGCAAGGCGGATTTTTACATTTGTTGTTATCGTCAGCCATCTGGTTCCTCCTGAAGTATGTCTGGAATGGGCCGCTAGAGTAGCATACCTGAGCCGGTTCGCATTACCGCCTTGCGCTCATGAGCAAAGGAATCAACTGCTCGTTTCCACAAACCTGGCGTCGATGATGTCGGGTGGCTCGGCGGCTCTCCTTGCGGTAAGCCTGTGGCTTACCGGCAGCAGCGTTGAAGGAATGAGGCCACGCCTGATTAGGCATAGCCTCTTGTGTTCTGTGTTCGCGGTATGCCTGAGCAAGGAGGGCGGCAGAAGCCGCACGTGCTACTGCTCACGGTTCTGAGTTTGGGCCGTCACTACTGCGCTGCCCTGCGCTTGCAAGAGTCTCTTGGCTGCGTCGCGATCGTACTCGCACGCGTAGTGCAGCGCGTTACGTCCCTTCGCATCAACCGCATTGATGTCCGCACCGGCAAGAATCAACGCGCGCACATTATTTACCAGCCCTTCTTCCGCAGCCATCATCAGCGCGGTTTGCCCTTCCTTATTTTTGGTCTGCACTTGTGCGCCCGCATCGAGCAGTGTCTTCAACACATCAACGTTGTCACCACTCGCGACCTCCATTAGCGGAGTGTTGCCGCCCTGGTCCACTGTGTTTAACTTTGCCCCGGCGTTTATTAGATCCCAGGCGAGATCGCTGGTGGCGTCACTGTCGAGCATCATCAAGACAGTTTCACCTGCCGCGTTTTGCAGATTGACGTCGGCGCCTGAAGAGATGAAGAGCTGCACCATCTGGCGGTTTGCATTTCGCACCGCATGTTCCAGCGCTGTCGTCTTACTCTTCTCGTCGCGCAGGTTAATCCGGGCCCCAGCCACCAGCCTGACGACTTCCTCCATATCGTCCTGTTGCGCTGCCCTGATCAGCGGATCTGCCGGCGCAACGACAGCCATCACGCCTCCAACCAGCAACACCTCCCCCGGTTCCTGATCTGTTTCGGGTCTCGGAGGGTTCAGTGTCTGAGATAGCTCGCGCCCAGTTCCCTGGAGGTAGATTGCGTCCATTTCATAAGGAGCAAAACCAGGCGCCTCGATCCGAATACTGTAAGACCCTGGCGCCAACAGATCGAAGCTGTACACTCCGCTACTGTTCGTGCTCGCGTAAAGCGCGAACCCGGCTTCAACCTGAAACAGGCCGATTGTCGCGGACGTAATCGGCGCGCCGTTCTGATCCGTGACTTTGCCACTGAGAGTTGTGGTCGCAGATCTGTTCTGCACACTCATTGGTGAAGTGTTGTAGGGCACATCCGAGGCGCCGGTCCGCGTGTCCTGTTGTGAGGCCGCTTGCGCCGCGCCGGTCACACTCAGCGTGGCGCTGAAGGCACCAGCAGCGATTCGAGATGCACCGCGCACAATCTGATGAAGCTTTCCTCGATCGGCAGTGGTGGTGAGCAGGCCATCGGGCCGGCGAACGTATTGCACGCAAAGACGACCTTCAGATTTCGCGATTAGCTTCGAGATTTGTTTGCGAGTCAGGGCGCTGAGATGGTGGACCGAGAGACTGCAGTGCTCGCAGAATCTGACCTCGTCATTACCCCTCATCAAGTTCCAATCTGCCTTACATGGACTAGCGATGCTTATTTGATCGACGTGAGCTTTAACTGGCATTAGGCCATCTCCTTTCAATGAAAACTGAATGGAGAGCCCGGGGAGAGGCTCGTGCATGGGAGCGCGGACGGCCTCGTCCGCCACCGTTTGAATGCCGCAAGGCCGTCCGCGCTCCAGGGAACCGAGTCGAAGGGTTATTGCAGCGCTCTTGATCGCTTACTTGATCGTGAAGGAAGCAGGCGCCACAGTTGTCCGCGCTTCCGAATTGTAATAGTCGTAAACGGTGGAGGCCGCTGTCTTTGCCTGCAAACCAAAACGAGGACGGAATTTGAAATTGAATGACACGCCGCCGGCTTGCGGCCACAGATAAAGAACGACGCGATCCGGCAACACGTCATATTGATTTATGGCCCAGTTTGATTTTGTTAATGCTTCGTCCAGTGAGGCACGGTCGACGTCGGCGCCCGGTGGCAGCCCGATCTCCGCCAGCAGCATTCCATAGCCGGCAAATCCAATTCGCTCGGCCTCAACACTGCAGGTGATCTCATCGCCAATCTTTCCCTCAGTCTTGCTGAACTGCGCTGACAGCCGCAGCCCTTCTTTCTTTTCCGCTCCCGTCGACAGCCAGGGCAGGTAGTAATTTGCGACGAGCTGGGCCGAAGCAGGCGGTCCCGCACCGACACGGCGAATCTCGATCTCGTTCTTTCCCAGCTGCAGATGTTTTGAGACATCGATCAGGATCGGTCCAACAACCTTGCTCGACGTGGGCAGTTGAATAATCTCCGACGTCCGTCCATTTACAATCACCTCGGCGGAAGAAGCTGATGGTTCAGTGCCCGCGCTTTTTGCTAACTGGGCCAACAATGCATCCAGCACGTTGATCGTGGCTTGAGTGGAATACCAGACGCCGTAGCGGTCTTTCTTCTTAAGCAGGAAGAGTAGACCGCTACGGATTAACTGTTCGTTCGTCTGAGTAGCTGGGTGTGTGGCAGCATTTCCCGTTTTATCCGGGGGCGGGTTGTTCAGCGGTGGGGTGAGAGTTGTCGTCGTCGCGCTGTCGGGCAGAGCGCGCGAAAGGGCTTGCACGACCAGGGCGGTGGTTTCGACTCTTCCTGCGAGGCCCCAGCCGTAAAACGGAGTATTGGTTTCAAGCGCCCAATAGGCGGCGGCGCCTTCAAAGTGAGCCAGTGAGCGAAGCTTGTTTGTTGCGTACGCAGCTCTTGTCGCATCGCCTGAATCCTGCGCTGCCAGCGCATACATGGCGAGCAGGTAAGGCTCGTCAATTTCATTCACGGATAGGGTAAGAAACGCGAGCGCTCGCTTCAGTGCTTCATTTACCGGCAACTGCTTTGCTTTCTGAGTCGCAACCTCATTGTTAGTTGCGCGAGACATGGTCAGCACCCGCGCAACGTAGGCGGTTAGCAACGCAGTTCTTCTCTTGTCAGTTGGCTGATTGCCATAGCTGACGACACTCCAGCTCCCATCTGGTCGCTGTTTCCTGATCAGATAGTCGCGTGCCTGCGCGATGACGGATTCATCGACAGCGATCAGCGGTTGTGCGTCTGAAAGAAAACGAAGCGCGTAGGCGGTCAGCGCGATGTCAGGCTCGGCTTTACTCCAGTAGCTAACGCCGCCGCTCAAGTGATGGTAGTTGAGCAAGCGATCGTAGCCTTCCCGCAGATACTGCTCAGCGCGCTGGCGGTTCGGAAAATCGACTCCCGTTAGTCTGCGGTTGCGCAACATCAGCAAGCTGGGATAGGTGGATGAGATTGTTTGTTCGCCACAACCATAAGGCCGAGACATGATTGCTTCCACACTTTCGACCAGGTGGGTCAGCAGATTCGGATAGAGTTTTAGTTCGGCCTTCGCGGAGCCTTTGATGGCTTCGTTCGGGATCGAGATCTCGAGTAGCGCACGGTTTGCTACGATGTCGCTTGCCGTCACCGACAGTTCCTCACCATCCGGATGAACAGTCACCGGCTTTTCAATCGCGTCACTCTCCTCGCCGCCGAGTGCGGTGACGCGTTGTTTTCCGTCCTTTACTGAAGACACCGCGCGCAGGTCGAATGTTCCCGTTGCCGAGTCGCCCGCCGGTACGCCCAGTTGCTGGTGAGTCGGGCCAGACAAGGAGAACCAACTCTCGGGTTTCATTTCGAGTTGAACTTGCTGGGGTCGCTCGAGGTAGTTGCGAACGCCGACGGGCAGCGAGATTCGGTCGCCTTCGGTGAGGATGCGTGGTGGATCCAGATCTACAAAGAATGGTTGAAAGGCACGGAACTCTTTCTCGACAGTTCCGATCTGTCCGTCGGCAGTAGAACCGATGACAGACATCTTCCAGGTAGTGATGTTGTCGGCAAGCTTGAACTTCAGTTGCGCTCGCCCGCGCGTGTTGGTTTCAAGCGAAGGCTGCCAAACGAGTGTCTCGGGGAAGTATTCGCGCAAACGCGGGGTTGCGGCTTGCGGCGGTTGATAGGCGAACGATACCACCGTACTCACAGTGGCGGCAGTAGTAGGCAAGGTCACGGACGATCTGCTACCCATCACCGTGACAGTTTCGGAAACTCCCGCTGGCTCGAGCGTAACGTTGACCTCGACTACGCTTGACGAGCGAACCAAAACGTCCGTGATTAGGCTACGCCTGAACCCGCTGCCTGCGACTGTTATTTCGTAAACACCCGCGGAAAGACTCTTGATTAAATAAACGCCATTGTCGTTAGTCGTAACTTGTCGCCCCGCTGATGTGATCTTGCTTAAAGCAATCACGATCGCGCCTGGAACGACGGCGCCGTTGACATCGACCACGGTGCCGGTGATAGCCCCGGTGGCTCCTTGCATTGGTACCGCCGCAGCGGTTGGTTTGAGCGCTTGTTCGGTTCGATCCTGCGCGCCAGTTATCCGCCAGAACTTTCCAATGTCGAAATCATCGGGCGTGCCTTGCTTGCCGTCCGGCCCGCTGCTTCGCAGTTTGAGTGACTTAATAGTCTCGGTAACCGGCGTCACTACTGTTTTCTGCTGGGTTGACTCACCGTATCTGGCCTGCGCGATCAGCTGCACTCGATCGTTATA
>JBGTLE010000294.1:0-2815 GCA_041744295.1 Pyrinomonadaceae bacterium
TGTTGGCTCGCGAGACGAGCGCAAAGGTCGCACGGGATTTGCCCACCTCTTTGAGCACATGATGTTTCAGGGCTCCGAGAATGTTGGTAAGTCTGAACAAATGGTTCTCGTTCTTAACAATGGCGGCACTATGAACGGAACTACAAACGAGGACCGCACGGTTTACTTCGAGGCGTTGCCATCCAATCAATTGGACCTGCTGCTATTCCTCGAAGCCGATCGGATGCGCAGCCTGGCAATCACCAAAGAGAATCTCGACAACCAGCGGAACGCTGTTCAGGAAGAGCGCCGTCGCGGGCTCGACAACCAGCCGTACGGCAGGAGCCGTGAAATTCTACAGGAACTGATCTACGACAACTTCGCTTACAAGCACTCGGTCATCGGATCGATGGAGGACTTGAATGCCGCCAGCGTGGAAGATGTCGCCGAGTTCTTCAAAACGTACTACGCCCCGAATAATGCCGTCCTGGCGTTGGTGGGCGCCTTCGACACCAAGGATGCGTTGGCGAGAATTGCGAAGAGCTTCGAGAACATACCGCGCCAACCTAATCCTCCGGTGGTAGACATGACCGAGCCTGAACAGACAAAGGAGCGACGCACCACCGTGGACGACGTTCTGGCGCGCGCGCCGCGAGTTGATGTCGCATTCAAAGCCGTCCCCGGCAACACGCCGGACTTCTACGCTCTGCAAGTGCTCTCGGCGACACTTCAAGGTGGACAGAGTTCCCGCTTATATCAAAAGCTGGTCAAAGAAAGGGAGATGACTACAAATGTCGGCGGGTTCATGGATGAGAAGCGTGGTCTCGGTGCGCTCTACACGTTCGCAACCTTAAGACCCAATGCGACTGCTGCCGATGTGGAAAAAGTCATTTACGATGAGATTGAGCGTCTGAAAAAAGAGCCCATCGCAGAATGGGAATTGCAAAAGGCCAAAAACAATACTCGGCGCGGAATCATCAATGGCCTGCAGAGTTCGCTTTCACGAGCAATCACCCTTACCCAGTATGCCGTTATTTACAATGACCCCGGGTTGATTAACACACGGCTCGACAAAGTCTCTGCCGTAACCAAGGAAGACGTGCAGCGCGTTGCGAACAAATATTTGCTCGACACAAATCGCACTGTAGTTATCACTATGCCAAAAGCGAAGGCTGGAAGCACCGCAGCCGCAAGCGGACAGGAGTAAAGGAGTTAGAAAAATGAAGGCACTCACAATGAAACAAAAGATGGTTGCGGTCGCCGCGATGATCGCTCTGGTCGGCTCGAACGCATTTTGGGGCGGTATCGCTTATGCCCAGGGAGTGGCTGCTCCCGCGGCACAGTCCTCCACCAAAGGCGCCGTCATCAAAGGCAAAGCGCCCGTTAACAAGAATGTACTGAAGGTGAAGCTACCAAAAGCTAAGGAAGCTAAGCTGCCCAACGGTTTGCGGGTTGTTCTGTTGGAGAACGACAAGGTGCCGACGTTTACGGCGCAGATGGTGGTCTTGAGCGGAGGCCTGACCGACAAGCCTGATTTTCGTGGGCTTGCAACTTTCACCGCCACGCTGCTGCGTGAAGGAACGGCGAAGCGCACCAGCAAAGACATTGCCGAGCAGATGGATGCCATCGGCGCCACGCTGGGTTCGGCTTCCGGACTTTCAAGCACAATCAGCACGGTCACTACGTCCGGATTGGTGGAGAACCTGGATCAGACGTTCGAGATCATGGCCGACGTGATCCGCAATCCGACGTTTCCCACAGAAGAGGTTGAGAAATACAAGACCAGAGCGTTGGCACAGCTCCAGCTGCAACGTTCCAGCCCTCAGTTTCTCGCGCAGGAGCAATTCAGCCGGGCGATCTATGGTGATCATCCCGCAGCACTCGTGGCGCCTCCGGCTGAGTCGATCAAAAAGCTGACCCCCAAAGACCTGGCTGCTTTTCACTCGGCTAACTATCGCCCTAACAATGCGATTTTTGCGATTGTCGGAGACGTAACTCTAACGGAACTGATGCCGAAGATTGAAAAGGCCTTTGGCGACTGGCAGAAGGGTGACGTTCCTGCGATTGCGATCCCGGCGGCCCCAGCCCAGGCCGGCTCGCGAATCCTCCTTATCGATCGCCCGGGTTCAGTACAAACTGTGCTCCAACTGGGCACCCTGGGAATCGAACGTACCAGTCCTGATTATTTTGCTCTGCTACTGGCAGACAAGATTTTGGGTGGCGGTGCGGCGGCGCGATTGTTCCTGAATCTGCGCGAAGACAAGGGCTACACCTACGGCGCCTACAGCAACTTTGGCGGCACCAGGTTTCGCGGTACCTGGGTATCGAGTTCGGAAGTAAGAACAGATGTCACTGAAGGCGCAATGAAGGAATTCATGTTCGAGCTAAAGCGTTTACGTGACGAGACAGTCAGTACGGAAGAACTGGATAACGCCCGGCGAGCGATTGTGGGGAGCTTTGCGCTTTCCCTCGAACAACCTCAAACAATCCTACAAAACATCGTGACGCAGAAACTTTACGACTTACCCGCGGATTACTGGGACACATATCCTCAGAAAGTCGCGGCCATCACCCCTGCCGATGTGAAGAACATTGCCCAAAAGTATATCGATCTGGATAACCTTCAGGTCGTGGCTGTGGGTGATGCGTCGAAGGCCCGCGACGTGTTGGCGAAATATGGCAAGGTTGAAGTCTTCGACGCGGACGGTAAACCCGTACCCGCTGGTGAGATGAAAAATAAATAAATCGAAACCTTGATCCTTAACTCATAACCGGAAACCGACTGCACAACGGTTTCCGGTTTTTGTGTCTTAACTTTTCACGGCTACCACTCATA
>JBGTLE010000295.1:0-5467 GCA_041744295.1 Pyrinomonadaceae bacterium
GCGCTGATCGTCCAGTGGTTCACACCAAGGAAAATAGACCGATAGGCCGCGAGCAAAGGGGTACCTCATCCCATGATTCTCTTCTCGTAAGACCAGCCCAGGTTCTGATTCGTCAATTATCGCGGACTTCACTTCGTCACACTCCTCGGCGAGCTTTTGCAGTTCAGCTTTTACCGGTTCATTGTCTGCAAAAACCAACATTTGATCCCTGCACCGCTTGGCCAGGCAGTCGCAGAAGTCATGCAAGTCAGTATAGTTCTCGCTGTAAAAACTCTGAGACTCCCAATGCGACAGAAGGATTAGATCTTTGATAAGGCTGACGCGCGGAGCGAGGTGTTCCTTTAGCCGGCTGACAAGATCCTGAATAGGCTTCTTGAGTCTTTCGACTTTCTCTCGATTTAGATCGCATAAGACGATATCAGCCGAATATCCCACCGTGATGAAGTCGGTGTTGTGGTGCATGCAATGGGAAAAGATTTTGCGGATCAGCTCGTCCATATCGACGTGCGCGTTATTTACTGCCTCTGCCTCATTCTGACGTGCAGCACTAGCCTCTCTACGCGCATTGTCTTTCACCTCTTTAACCTGATTTAGCGTTTTCTTTATTACCTGTCGAAACGGGACACTGTTAACAAAGGTCGGTCCCTGAGTGGCTATCAAGTAGTTGGCCAGGCCCCTCAGTTGATAGGCGACTTCTATTGAACTCATTGAGCAACTGTGCAAGTAAAGCAAGCTTAAGCTGGTTGGGCCGTTGTTTGTAAAGTTTGCGAGCACGTCCTTCAGATTTTGCAGAGTAATCGCCGAAACAGGATCTTCGTCAGGCAGGAATGCATCATTGCCGATAATCATGCCGTGCCCGACCAGGAAAAGAATGTATCTCTCGGCTTTGTACTTACTGATTCCGAACTCAACAAAGTTCTTTAGACTGGTAAAAGCATCGTCCACTCCTGCTGAGGTGGCCCTCATCCCACCCGTGAGCTTCTTGCCCGGAATTTGGTCCTCTTTGAACTTGCGCACGAACGAGTCTCGTCCGTCCCCAATCCGATCCTGGAGTTCCGGATCTTGAGGGAATCGTTTTTTGAAAACCTCTTTCCGTTTTCGATTAACGTCGTAAACTTGAGTGGCAATGCCCCTCTCCATCGGATCAAAGTAAACAATGACGTTAGTGTGTTGCTGAAAGCCGGCGTCCTTGATCGCTTTCAGTTCAGAAACAAGGAGGGGCGCGAGCGGATTATCACTTGCGTTGTAAACCAGCACCGTCAATTCGGCATTCTCACTCATCTCGATGAACCTCCATTAACTTTTTAGGAAACGACGCTACCTCGCAGCTCTGTATGTGGGCGTTTAACCCGCGCGGAAGTTGCTGCGTGTTGTCCCATAGCCAATTCGTTGAACTAACGAAAGGACGCCCCGCCAAGTCTCCGAGTGATGACTTATTGAAGTGCTATGGGCGGCGAAGGACCCTTCAGTGTTAAGGCCACTGATCCCGCTGGAAGCAGGTTAGGACTGTTCGAAACGCGCCAAAGTAAATCCCCAAAGCCTGTCAATGTCAACTAATCTCTTGTTGCGCCCCTGGGTGGTCTTTGGCGTCGCTCCAGGTTTGACGTCCAGACACGACCAAAGTCCGTCAACAGGTCCCTTTACCGGTTCCATTACTTATGCGTAGGCAAACGGAAATGTTTCAGCGCTTGCCGGGGCGGGCAACTCTTCTAACCGCCTTCGTTGTCCCCCCGCGCAAGAAGTCTCTCCATACACGTTCTAACCTACAAAGCTACCGCGTGTTCTTTCACGGAAGCTTAAAGATCCAACCAGTGAAGACCGTCCTGGGAGGTCTCCCCGTTTTAAATCTGAAGCGTGAATCGCGCGAGCGGGGAGCGCCTTGAATATTGAAGGGAGAAAAGGTGATGAAGTGGAATGTGTTTGGAATACTCGTAATGTTGGCCGCGCTGGTTACGGCGCCGCTCGGAGTTAACGCCGGCTGGGGGATTAACGTTGGAGACAAACCTGTGCCGAAAAGTGAGTACCGGCTCGAAGGGCCGTTTACGCACGGGAACCTGTCCGTGTTTCTGGTGCACGGCAAAGACCGGCTCAAGGGACAGACGTTTCTGACTCTGGAAGAGGCGCTGATCCAAAAGAAGGTCATTGTGCGCGAGACGCGCGAGGTGAGTCGCTTAACGATTCAAAATGTCTCGACCGAGGACGTCTATGTTCAGTCGGGCGATATCGTGAAGGGTGGCGCACAGGATCGCATGTTGGTCGTCGATCTGATTCTGCCGCCAAAATCAGCGCCGGTTCCCATCGAGGCGTTCTGCGTTGAAAGCGGCCGTTGGAGTCAACGCGGCAACGAAGCTTCGACCGTGTTCAGTTCCTCTTCCAACACCGTGGCGAGCAGGGAAGTAAAACTTGCGGCCAAAGTGAAATCGTCACAGAGCGAAGTCTGGCGCGAAGTCTCGGTCGTACAAGATAAGCTCAGCGCGACCACAGGCGCGCGCGTAAACTCGGAAGCATCTCCGTCCAGCCTGCAACTCGCTTTGGAAAACAAGAATGTGCAGAAGACCACAGACGATTACATGAAGGCGCTTTCGTCGATCGTTAACGGCAAGACTAACGTCATCGGCTATGTCTTCGCGATTAACGGCAAAGTGAACAGTGCTGACGTGTACGCATCCAGCGCCTTGTTTAAGAAGCTTTGGCCAAAACTCTTGAAAGCGAGTGCCATCGAAGCTGTGGGCGAACTGCGGGGCGATCAAAAGTTCGCGGCGCCGAAAGCCGAAGAGGTTCACTCGTTGCTGGACGACTCAGGCGAAGAGAAGCAGAAGGACGTTTCGCCTCGCGTGCAGATGATCACGCGCGATTCAGCCGGCAAGGTGAGTTTCGAGACTCGCGATCGCGCGAACGGCGATGTGTGGGTGCACCGGAACTACATTAAGAAAAACTGAAGCCGCGCAAAGGGCGAAGAGCAAAGCGCAAAAAGCGCCAGCTCTTCGCCTTAGCATTTGAGTGATCTTGAGAAGTTCGTGATTTTCCGACTCAGCAAGTCACAGTCAATCAGTAGCTCATCTATCTCGGACTTCCCAAACAATCCCAAAGCTTCGAACACCATGAGCATCGAAGCATCTTCGAACAGCGATCTCCGACTAATGTTCAAGAATTGTTTGAATTCCTGGGCGTGCGTGCTACCGGATCTCTCTGCGATGTTATTCGTCAAAGACAATCCGGCGGCCCGCAGTTGCTCCGCATATCTATAGAGTCGGCGCCCGTCTAATTGCTCTGCCAATTTGTGGAACTTGATAGCTAGCTGTTTAGCCTGCTGCCAAATTTCCAGATCTTCGAAGCGAAAGTGGGGTCTCATAGTTTCACTCCGTGATTAAGATCTTTCGAGCGCTTGTTTCGGGCTCTTTGCCCTTACCTCTTTGCTCTTTGCCGTTAGTGCACGACTTTCGTGGAGTACATCACGCCATACAAAGCATCCTGATGCTTTGAAAAGTCGCCCGAGTTCGTGGACAGAATCATCGTGATGAGCTGCGTGCTGCCCGCATATGTACGATAGGCCTGCCATTCCAGACGGCGAATGTCATCGGGCCTCTCCTGCACGGATTCGCGGAACGCTATTCCGCGTACACCGTCCAGCTCCAGCCAGCGCGCCTCGTCATACTTACCAATTTTTTGCTGAGTCTTCGCGGCTTCGTACATCGCTTTGCTGCTCGTATCAACCAGGTTCGCCATCGTCGGCATGATCGAAACGGCCACGGTCAGGTGCGCCCCGCCACCGCTGTAACTTAGCGATTCGTTCCGTACGTCGTTTCTTTTCCAGTTGGCTGGCAGCGTCCAGGTAATCCCCTGCTGCTCCCAGGTGACGGTTTGACCGTTGGCGATCGCGGCCTGCTGAGCGGCCGTCGGATTCGCCTTCTCCACGGGTTCGCCGTCCGAAGTCGTCGATGTGCCGCTCGAGGAAGAGGAATTTGTGTTGCTCCCCTTCCGGTTCATCAAGTTGCAGGCAAGTGCGACGGATAACAGCGCAAAGAGCGCCAGGAATTTTTTCATTCGAATTGCACCTTTTTCGGAATCTGGAAAATCACACGCGTTTTACGCTGAGAGCCGCCGCGTGTCAACACGCACAACGCCTACATGCGGGCCGATTTCGGAAGTCCTCACCCGGCGTGCTATTCTTACGTCTCACCCCCTTAACACAATCATTCAACGACGCGCACGATGCGCGTTTCAGAGGGCACGTATGTTTACGACCAACATTGAACGAATAGTTTTGAGAATCGGACTGCTTGGCGCAGCGTCGTCTTTGCTGTTTCTAATTGGCTGTCAGCCGGCTGCAAATACGAATGTGAACGCGAACGTTAACGCGAACGCGTCGCCGGCGAATGCGAACGCCAACACAAACTCAAGCAGTACGACTTCCGGTCTGGATACTGCCGAGCCGGAAAAATACAGCGCGACGCTCGTCTTTACGCTGCAGACTTCGGGTGGCGACAAGGCGATGGGAATTCCGCCTTTGGCCGTGCAGGTCGCGCGGAACGCTGCGGATCGGCGCGTTGAATTCAAGCTGCCTGACGGCACGCCGCTGGTTTATCTCGATCACGAAACCCGGCATTACGTGATTGTCCCGAGCAAGAAGCAGTACGCGGAGCTGTCGAAAGAATCGACGGGAGCCCAACTGCAAAAGCTAATGACGCCTGGCCAGATCGTTGCTGACTTGAAAAACAAGAGCGGCGTCGAGAAAGTCGGCGAAGAGCAGATTAACGGACGCCTGGCAGAGAAGTATCGCTACGCCACGTCGAAGGATACGAAGACGACAGCGGGCGAAGTGACCGCCGAAGCATTCGTGTTCATCGACAAAGAAACGCGTCTGCCCTTGCGGACCGAGGTAAACGCGGAAAGCTCGGGCGAGGTGAAGGGAGTCAACGCCGCGCGGATCGTGGCCGAAATGCGTGACCTCAAGACCGATGTTGACGCGGCACAGTTTCAGATTCCCGAAGGATACTCGCAGGTGGCGCCGGAAAAGATTAAGCAGCAGATCGATGCGCTGACGAACGCGGTGGCCTCGATCTTGCGCGCCCTCATGTCGAACATGCAGGCGGGAACCAGCCCATCCCCGAGCCCGACCGGCTCGCCAAAATAAGATGAAGCGCGTACTTCTCGGTCTGGTTGCGGGACTGCTGATCGGCGTCCTCGCCACCGTGTACTTTTTCGGCAGATCAGGCAAAGCCAGTCTGCCGGGAACCCCTCTGCGCCCGCCCGACGCGACCGCGGCGAATGCGGGTTCCGTGTCAGTCATACTCGAAGAGAAATTCTTTGACGCGCTGCTCGGCACGATCTTTCAGCAACTTGGTCCACCACAACTGAAGCTGGGGCAGCTTTCGTCCGAACCGACTTTTCAAACGATTGCGTTTCAGGACGCGTGCAGCAACGTCGTCATCTTGAATGCTGAGAGTGGCGGCGTGAAAACCGGCGT
>JBGTLE010000296.1:0-4934 GCA_041744295.1 Pyrinomonadaceae bacterium
CCAATGAGGTTATGGCGATGTTTTACCAAAGCGCGCCAGCCCCCACCGGGGGCGTTAGCGAAGTGAGCACTGTGAGGTTGCGCCGAGCGGGCGAGCGAAGCGGGCGCAAGGGGGGCTCGAAAACGCGAGGCGTCTCGATAACAGAGATTATGACCGGGAGCGCCGAGTGAGGCGCTGGTTTGAGGAGGCCATAATCTTCTGTTATCGGATGACCGTCCTAGACAAAGGCGATGCGCTTTTTCATCGCCGGCGTCCCTTTGTTCGAAGGCAGTCGCAGGGGCGTTTTCCTGCGGCGCCGGAGAACTTGAAAGTGGTTAATCTGGTGAGCTGTTGTCGGAGTTTCAAACAATTAAAGTGTCGTCGTCGTTGAGAAATACAACGAGCGCTGGTCTGCCTTCTTGATGGCTGAATGTTGATTGATCAGCGGGTAGTCAGTTCGATGAGCTTATGATCGGAGCCGGTCTCAAGACACGAAGACTGTGTTCTATCGTTGACTGTTCAGTGGCGATCTGTCGGTAAATGAGGCAGTATTACGGCGATCCACGCGGACCTCGTTCTGATGGTGAGTGATCTTGGCTACCAGCAAAAAAGCCACAAGAAACCGAGGGGACTGAGGACGGTTGGGCCACCGCCCACAACCGTGCCAACACACGAATCCCCGCGAGGCTCAGACTATCGTATGTTGGAGAAGCACTATACGTGAGTAATCCATTCTTCGAACATCCGATCCTTAACTCCCCGTATCGATATCCGATACGGCACTGGGAGCTTGACCCGCAAGGCCAGCCGACGCAGCAGATCATTGAGAACCGCCGACGCGCAGAGTTCATCACGCCCATTCCGAAGCCGAGAAAACGAAAAGCGGCCGTTGAGCAGAGGCAGATCGTTTTTGATGAAGGCAAAGGCCTATCAACTGAAGAGCAGCAGTACGATCCTACTTCTATCATCAATGAGCTTCGCCAACATGTGGACCAGTGGCGAAGCTTGCCGAACCCCGCAGACTGGCACGTCACCCCCGAAACATCCCGCCTTCTTCAACACTGGCGGCATCATGAGTTTAACGACATCCGACCTTTCTTCTGCCAGATTGAGGCCGTCGAAACGGCGATTTGGTTAAGCGAGGTTGCCCCTACGGTCGCGCGGATCGGAAAAACATTTCTGGAACACTTGGCCAATGCCAACAATGACGCTAATCCGGAACTAATGCGGCTAGCTCTGAAATTGGCAACCGGCGCCGGCAAGACTACGGTGATGGCAATGCTGATTGCTTGGCAAACCATCAACGCGGTCCGGCGACCGCAGAGCAAAAAGTTTACTCGGGGATTCTTAGTCGTCACTCCTGGACTTACGATCAAAGATCGCCTGCGCGTGTTGCAGGCAAACGATCCCGATAGTTACTACCGAGGCCGTGAGATTGTGCCGACTGACATGCTCGAGGATCTGAACAAAGCTAAGATCGTCATCACGAACTACCACGCTTTCAAACTCCGCGAGCGGATGGAACTCTCAAAGGGCGGTCGCTCACTACTTCAGGGGCGAGGCGAGCCGCTGAAAACCCTTGAGACGGACGGGCAGATGCTACAGCGCGCGATGCCCGAGTTGATGGGGATGAAAAACATTGTCGTGCTCAATGACGAGGCGCACCATTGCTACCGCCAGAAGCCTGGCGAAGATGATGTCGCTGATCTAAAGGGAGATGACAAAGAGGAGGCGAAGAAAAACAACGAGGCTGCCCGCCTGTGGATCTCCGGTCTTGAAATCGTGAAGCGCAAGCTTGGCGTAGCGCGCGTGATTGATTTGTCCGCCACGCCATTCTTCCTGCGTGGGTCGGGTTATGCTGAAGGCACGTTGTTTCCGTGGACCATGAGCGACTTCTCGTTAATGGATGCGATTGAATGCGGGATCGTAAAACTGCCTCGCGTGCCGGTAGCGGATAACATCCCGGGCGGTGAGATGCCCAGGTTCCGCAACCTCTGGGAGAACATTCGCAGCCGCATGCCAAAGAAAGGAAGGGGGAAAACAAAAACTCTCGACCCGCTCAGCCTCCCCGTCGAACTCCAAACCGCGTTACAGGCACTCTATGGGCATTATGAGAAGACATATGATCTGTGGGAGAAATCCGGCATTCGCGTTCCCCCGTGCTTCATCATAGTCTGCCAAAATACCGCAATCTCGAAACTGATTTATGACTTCATCTCCGGCTTTCACCGGGAGCACGACGATGGTTCCACCACACTAGAAAACGGACGCCTCTCGTTGTTTCGTAATTTCGACGAGCATGGTAACCCGCTCGCGCGGCCACGCACGCTGCTCATTGATAGCGAGCAACTCGAATCCGGAGACGCGCTCGACGACAACTTCCGCGCGATGGCTGGCGATGAAATCGAACGCTTCCGCCGCGAGATTTTGGAACGAGGGGGCAAGGTCGCCGATGAACTTCAAAAGGGGAAGGAACTCGATGACGTAACCCTTCTGCGCGAGGTGATGAACACTGTCGGGAAATACGGCCAGTTGGGCGGTTCCATCCGCTGCGTTGTTTCGGTTTCGATGCTCACAGAAGGCTGGGACGCGAACACTGTCACGCACGTTCTGGGGGTACGGGCCTTCGGCACTCAGCTCCTGTGCGAGCAGGTCATTGGCCGCGCCTTACGTCGTCAGTCCTACGAGCTAAATGAAGAGGAACTATTCAACGTCGAATATGCCGACGTGCTGGGTATTCCCTTCGACTTCACAGCGAAGCCGGTAGTTGCGCCGCCACAGCCGCCGCGAGAGACCATTCAAGTCAAAGCCGTTCGCCCCGAACGTGATCATCTCGAAATTCGGTTTCCGCGCGTGGCTGGTTACCGCGTTGAGCTGCCGCAAGAACGGCTCACTGCAGAGTTCAATGACGATTCCGTACTGGAGCTAACGCCTGATCTTGTCGGCCCATCCATCACACAAAATGCCGGCATTATCGGAGAGAGCGTTGATCTTAGCCTGGAACACCTCCAAGACATGCGACCGTCTACTGTGCTGTTCCACATCACTCAACGTTTGCTCTATACGAAGTGGCGCGACCCGGGCGAGGAACCTAAACTCCATTTGTTCGGACAATTGAAACGCATTACCAGGCAATGGCTCGACACCTGTTTGCTTTGCAAGGGCGGCACGTATCCCGCGCAATTGATGTATCAGGAGCTTGCGGATATGGCGTGCGAACGCATCACGGCCGGCATCACACGCAAGCTGGCGGGAGAGCGTCCGATCAAAGCCTTACTTGATCCTTACAATCCGACTGGCTCGACAATCCACGTGAAGTTTAATACTTCGAGGATGGACCGTTGGGAGACTGATTCACGGCGCTGTCATGTCAACTGGGTGATCCTCGACAGCGATTGGGAAGCGGAGTTCTGTCGTGTCGCCGAATCGCATCCACGCGTGCGTGCTTACGTCAAGAATCACAACCTTGGCTTTGAAGTACCCTATCGGTATGGCTCGGAAACCCGTGTGTACCGTCCTGACTTTATCGTCGAAGTTGACGACGGGCATGGGGACGATCTGCTGCACTTGATTGTCGAAATCAAAGGCTACCGGCGCGAAGATGCCAAAGAGAAGAAGGCAACGATGGAGACTTACTGGGTGCCTGGTGTGAATAACGACGGCGAGTATGGTCGCTGGGACTTCGCCGAATTCACCGAGGCCTATCAGATTGAGTCCGACTTTACGGCGAAGGTTGAAACAGAGTTCAATCAAATGATTGAATCCGCTAGCGAGAAGCAAGAGCCTTTGCATTAAGGAATGATAAGGACTTGCTTGCAAGTACTCGTCTGTCTTTTAAGAGCTAAGACATACTATGACTAAGCGCAATACTCCAAAGAAAGAGCTGTTACGAAAATCGGTCGAGACGATCCTGCACGACGAAGCATCGCGCAAGAATATACCCACTGCCGAGTACCAATCGGTGATGCAAAAGGAAGAGCAAGCCCCTGTTCGAGTGGCCGTTCAGCGCGGCGTAGCTGGGCTCGAAGAAGAGAAAGCGCAGCGCAATCGCGATCTCGATCCGCAAATCGTCTGGCGCGGCAAAGATGAGCAGGACTGGTCAGACCTCGTCATCCAAGCGCCGCCGATTTACATCCAGGAAAAGGTTCACCCCAAAGTCCTAATTGACGACCTGCTCAAGCGTACTAACTCCGGTGAAAACACAGCGGACGATCAAATCAACCTTTTCGCAGATTTCAATGGCCTGCCGGACGAGAACGCGAGGACCGAGTTTTACCAGCATGACGCCAACTGGTCCAACCGCATGATCCTTGGGGACTCGCTCCAAGTCATGGCCAGCCTAGCGGAACGCGAGGGCCTGCGCGGCCAGGTGCAGTGCATCTATGTCGACCCGCCCTACGGCATCAAGTTCAACAGCAACTTCCAGTGGTCCACAACCAGCCGCGATGTGAAGGACGGCAACGTGGGTCACATTACGCGCGAGCCAGAACAGGTCAAAGCGTTTCGGGACGCTTGGCGTGATGGCATTCATTCTTACCTCACGTACCTGAGGGATCGACTGACCGTCTCACGCGAGTTGCTGACTGAGAGCGGTTCAATCTTTGTGCAGATTGGGGATCAGAATGTTCATCGAGTACGTGCGCTGATGGATGAGGTTTTTGGAGAAAAGAATTTTATCGCGCAGATCGGCTTTGCAAAAACATCCGGATCAACTGACGATTATCTCGGCCAGACAACGGATTATTTGCTTTGGTATTCGAGGGATATTTCGCGTGTCAAGTTTAGGGCAGCACTCAAGCGCAAAAGAGCAGGTGAACCTGGTGGGACAAACTATAATCGCGTCCGTGATGTTTCGGGCGTAGCCTTCTCTTTGAATAGTGCACTTGCATCAAAAGACCGCATCCAGTCTGGAGACTTAAGGATTTACTCGCTCGACAATTTAACTTCTCAAAGCT
>JBGTLE010000297.1:0-17669 GCA_041744295.1 Pyrinomonadaceae bacterium
ACTGGTCGTTCACCTCCTGCTGCTCCCCACCACGCATCGCTGCGTCGCAGTTGCAGTTGGTTACAGGCCGGAGAGCGTTTGCCTGAAGAGGACTTTCACCTCTCCGACCACTTGCGCTTTCAGGCGCACGAGTGCGCCGACTTGTCGGCGCTTTGGCATCACGCCTTTTCAGTTCAACCCTTCGGAACAAGCGACGAACGAATACAAAAGCGCCGACAAGTCGGCGCACTCCAAAGGCTCCGCAACGCGTGGTAGAATTCTGTGGTTCCTGGACAACCAACTCGTCAGACTTGGCGGCTCTTCAACTGAGCTTTCCCAGAACTTTTTTCAGAGGTAGCTTATGCGAGATGAAAGCTCTCTAGTTTTCTCGGGCATCGCTCCTCATCCGCCGATCATGGTTCCGGAAGTCGGCCGCGAGGATAGTCGCGATGTTCGCGGCTCGATTCAGGCGATGGCGGAACTGACGCGCCGCATCATCTCCACCGGCGCGAAAACTCTGGTACTCATTTCACCTCACGCTCCACTCGACCCAAACGCATTTGTAGCCTACGGTGGCCCAACTCTGCACGGCGACTTCTCGAGGTTCCGAGCACCCGAGACAAGTGTCGAAGTTCCGTCGGCTGATCAACTGCTCGATCAAATTAAAAGCTGTGCGGACGATGAGAACCTCGACTTGATCGATCTCGGTCACGGCAATCTCGATCATGGCACCTCGGTCCCACTCTACTTTCTGATTCGTAACGGTTGGCGAGGAAAAGTCGTCGCCCTCGGCTATAGCTATCTGTCGAAGCGCGATCACCTGCGCTTTGGTGAGTGCATCAAAAACGCGGCCGACTCGATTGGCCAGCCGGTGGCCCTACTCGCGAGTGGCGATCTGAGTCATCGGCTGAAACCAGATGCGCCAGCCGGCTACGACCCTGCGGCGTACCTTTTTGATGAACAGGTTGTTGCGGCAATCGAAGCGAATGACGCGCAGCAAATTGCCGGGATCGATCCGGGCCTGCGAAAGCTTGCCGGCGAATGTGGCTACCGTTCAATGTTGATTGCGCTTGGGGCGACGCGCTCATTGAAGCAGCTCGGTGAGGTGCTGCATTACGAGGCGCCGTTTGGCGTTGGCTATCTGGTGGCCCAATTGACCCGCCAAGAGAGTTTTGATCGAGCTGGAAAGGCTGAAACTGAGTCAGCAGAAAGTGTCGTTGCTGATCCCGCCCAGGCGTTGCCCCAGCTTGCTCGTCAGGTGGTTGAGACTTACACAATGACGAGCAACAAATTCAACGCCGCGCTACCCGCTTTAGAGATCCTGTCGGCTCGCGCCGCTTGTTTTGTCTCGATCCGGACTCTGGACGGCGAACTCCGCGGCTGCATCGGGACGATTGAACCGGTAAAAGATACGCTTGCGGACGAGTTGGTTGCGAATGCCATCGGCGCCGCCACTCGCGATCCGCGCTTCCCACAGGTCGTTTCGACTGAACTTCCAAACCTGCGTTACTCAGTCGACATTCTCTCGGCGATCGAGCCAACGACGATCGACCAGCTCGATCCCGCGGTGTTTGGAGTGGTAGTAGAAGACGAGCGTGGAATCCACCGAGGATTGCTCTTGCCCGATATTGAGGGAGTCGAAACAGCGGCGCAGCAGGTTGAGATTGCTGCGAGAAAAGCGGGAATTCCGCAAGGTGTTCCCTTACGAATTTCCCGCTTTCGGGTAACTCGGTTTAGCGAACGTGACTAGACGTCCAGGTTCCGCACATCGAGCGCGTTGTCTTCGATAAACTTTCTGCGCGGCTCTACATGATCGCCCATCAACACGGTGAAGATGCTTTCCGTCTCTACCGCATCATCTATCCTGACTTCCAGCAGCGTCCTCTTTTCCGGATTCATGGTGGTTTCCCAGAGTTGCTCCGGGTTCATTTCACCAAGACCTTTATAGCGCTGAATAGATAGGTCCTTCTTGGCCGCTGCCAGGACCTTTTCCAGCAACTCTTCTCGCGTCGCGATCTCTTCCTTCGAGCCATTCTCACCAATGATGAAGGGGGCGGCGAGCTTGTCTTCGAGACCCTTGTACAACTCTACTGCTTTGTGGAATTCAACAAAGCTCGCGAAGTTCCAGTCGATAGCCAAATGCGTTCCGGCCAGGTTGGTGGTTTTGATCGCATACAAACTGTGCTCTTCGTCATAAGACATCTCAGTCTCATACCCGGCTTTAGCTAATACCTCTTCGACCTTCCCCATCAGATCGTTCTCATGAAAAACGGTCCGCAGCGTAGAGCCTTCCTTTCGCAACACACCTTTTTTTCCGGCAAAGGCCTCCAAAAGTACATTGAGCAAATGGAAATCACCACCCAAGCGGCGGGTCGCCCGTTCGGAATATCGCTTTAGATCGACCATCTTCTCCAGCGACTTAGCCAACTCCTTGCCTTCGATTTCCTGGTTGGCGCCGACCACCTTCACAGTCATATCAGCCGTGGCCATGCGCATCAGGTAACGAGTCATCGCACTTTCATCTTTTATGTACTCCTCCTTCTTGCCCCGCTTAACCTTGAACAAAGGAGGTTGCGCGATATAGACATAGCCGAGCTCAATCAACGGGGCCATTTGACGATAGAAGAAGGTGAGCAGCAGAGTTCTGATGTGCGAGCCGTCGACGTCCGCGTCCGTCATCAGGATGATCTTGTGATAGCGCACCTTGCCGGCATCGAAATCCTCTTTGCCGATCCCGGTGCCTAACGCGGTAATCAAGGCCTTGATCTCACTGTGGCCCAGCATCTTGTCGAAACGCGCCTTCTCGACGTTTAGGATCTTGCCCTTCAAAGGAAGGATCGCCTGGTTCTTGCGATCGCGTCCCTGCTTTGCGGACCCACCGGCGGAGTCGCCCTCAACAATATAGATTTCTGAGAGCGCGGGATCCTTCTCCTGGCAATCAGCGAGCTTTCCGGGAAGCATCGAGCCGACCAGCGCGCCCTTGCGCACAATCTCGCGCGCCTTTCGCGCGGCTTCGCGGGCCCGAGCTGCGTCTACCGACTTACCCACAATCTTTCGCGCCACGGTTGGATTCTGTTCGAGGAATTCCGTCAGGCGTTCGTTGAGAAACGATTCCACCGCACCTTTAACGTCGGAATTCAATTTGCCTTTGGTTTGCCCTTCGAACTGGGGTTGCGGAAGCTTGACCGAGATGACGGCAACCAGTCCCTCGCGAACGTCGTCGCCGGTCAGCGAGGTCTTAAAATTCTTGGCGAGCCCAGACGATTGTGCATAAGCGTTAATCGTTCGGGTAAACGCTGAACGAAAACCGGAAAGGTGTGTGCCGCCGTCGACGGTATTGATGTTATTCGCAAACGAATACACCTTCTCGTCATAACCATCGTTGTACTGAATCGCAACCTCGATCGACAGAGCGTCGGCCTCTCTTTCAAAGTAGAGCGGCTTATCGTGCAGCGTCGACTTGTTCTTATTGAGGTGTTTTACAAATTCGGCGATCCCGCCCTTGTAATAAAACTCGTGTGACTTTTCCGGAGCCTCGCGCTCATCCTTGATCGTGATGCGAATGCCTTTGTTTAAAAACGCCTTTTCACGCAGCCGCTCAGACAGCTTATCGAAGCTGAATTCCGTGTGATCGAATATCTGCGAATCAGGCTTGAATGTGATCTTGGTACCGCGCTTCTTAGTTTTGCCGGTCTGGGCCAAACGTTCGACTGCGATCCCGCGAACGTAATCCTGCTCATAAGTTTTTCCATCGCGCCAGATCTCGAGATGCAATGCCTCTGAAAGAAAGTTCACGCACGAGACGCCCACACCGTGAAGGCCGCCCGAAACCTTGTACGCGTTTGAATCAAACTTTCCGCCGGCGTGGAGTTTGGTCATCACCACTTCAGCGGCTGACTTACGTTCTTTCTTGATCTCGTCAACAGGGATCCCGCGACCGTTGTCGATCACAGTGATGGAATTATCGAGATGGATGGCCACTTCGACAGTATCGCAATAACCGGCGAGTGCTTCATCGATAGAGTTGTCAACTACTTCATAAACGAGGTGATGCAAACCGATCTCGCCCGTTGAGCCAATGTACATCGCGGGTCGTTTGCGCACAGCTTCGCGACCCTCGAGAATGGTGATCGAGGACGAGTCATAGGCCTGTATTTTCTTCTCTGTCTTATCCGTGGTTGTAGTTCCTGCGGTTGCCAATACGTTCTCCTTATAGTGCTTCTCGCGCGGCACAGTCGGCGGTCGCTTTACAGACCATCTACCGAGGCCACAGCCGCTGATACAATGCTTTTACCCGAGTTGCCAGACCGCACTTCGCCACCCTCGATCTCATAAACATTTGCTCTCGAGAGAAACTCCCGCACGTGGCTTCTTTTTGAGGTGGTGATGAATGTCTGCGTGCGACCTTCAAGGTACTCCAAAAGCTGCTTTATCCTCTTTTCATCGAGTTCCGCATCAACGTCGTCGACCAGAAAAAGAGGATAATCTGAATGCCACAAATTATACACTGAAATTGCCGCTAAGTCTAATAATAACAATGTGCTACGCTGCTGTCCGGAACTGCCGTAAACCCTCATTTCGCGGCCTCCGAAAAGTATCTCCAAATCGTCGCGATGCGGACCTATGAGCGAATGACCGCTGGTGATTTCGGCCGGCATTCGCAGCTGTATCCGGTCAGTCAGAACTTGTTCGTATTCGCTGAGGTTCCCCTTACCATCGAGGCATGAAACGTAACGAATCAACGTGTCCTGCGGCTCGAAGAGAGTGCGCTCAAAGACTACGTTCAGGCGCTCGACGTAATCGGTCCTGGCACAATGAATCTCCGCTGCCAGCCGTACCAGTTGTTCGTTCCAGGGCGCCAGGAGATCCGCGGTCTGAGCTAATGGTAAAATCGCCTCTGCCGCGTGCTGCAGAATCCTGTTCTTCTGTTTCAACACTCGCAGGTAGTCGGAGAGGGTTTGAACATAGGCGGGTCTCAACGAAGTAACGCCCCGATCAATGAAACGCCGTCGGGCTTCAGGCATTCCTCGCACGACCTCCAGCTCAGCAGCCGTAAACGCGAACACCTGAAGCTGGCCCAGATATCGCGCCAGCGTCTCTCGCTTGCCGTTGACCGCAATCGACTTTGTCTTCTGCTGCAGACTTACTTGCAGATCTCGTTGCAGATTTTCGCCGCTCGTGACCTGACCTTTAACGAAAGCGAGGTCCCGGCCAAAGCGAATTGTCTCTTGCAGTCGTTGGGTGCGGAAGGATTTTGTGCGAGAGAGGAGGTAGATCGCTTCCAGCCAGTTGGTCTTTCCCTGGCCGTTATTGCCGAAGATTATATTGAGTCCAGATCCCCAATTGATCGTGCCGCTCAGATTGCGAAACTGATGAGCCTCAAGCGAGACGAGGTGCATGAATGAATTCTAACATACCGACTTAAGCTGCATTAGCGATGCTTTACGGGTTTATTGGCTCTCTTTAAAGCTTGTAGCCATAAGAGGTCTAAACAACAGCACCGCGTACGCTAACCACCATCAAATGCGCATCGGCATGACGACGTATTTGTATTCGTACTCGCCGGCGTCGGCAGGACTGAGTTGGGCTTGTGAGTTTCCGTCCTTGAATTCAAAGGCTACTTTCCCGTCACCAACCACATTCAAAAACTCCTGAAGATACTGTGCATTAAAGCCGATGTCGGTTTCGTCTCCGGTGTATTCCGCCTGAATAGTTTCGTTCGCTTCACCTTCCTCAGCGTTTTGCGAACTGATGATTAGCTGGTTCGGCTCGAGATGAAAACGAATCGCATGCGACCGCTCGTCGGACATGAGCGCGACGCGTCTGATCGCCTGATTCAACGATGAACCATCGAACTCAATGGACTTATCGTTGTTCTTCGGCATAACCATTTCGTAGTTTGGAAACTGACCGTAGAGCATTCGCGAAACCAGCAAGCGCGCGCCGACTTCGAAATAGATATGGTTCTCGTCCATTCCCAGGCTGATATCGCCATCGAATCCCGACGTTAGTTTCTTTAACTCGGCCAGTGTCTTCCGCGGTATCAGCGTGTCGATCGAGTCAGTGGAACCGTTGGTTGCTGTTGCTTTACGCTCGACGTACGCCAATCTATGCCCATCGGTCGTAACCATCTTTGCGCCGGTACTGTCCAAAATAAACTTGGCGCCAGAGAGTGTGTAGCGCGACTCTTCCTGAGTAATCGCGAAGATTGTGCGGTCGATGAAAGTATTAAGAATGGAAGCCGCGATTTTGATTGGAGCAGACTTAAAGCTCGGGACCTCAGGGAACGCATCACGCGAGACTCCGACGAGTTTGAACTTAGAGCGATCACACTTAACCGTTACATAGTCGTTGCTTTCCTTCGTAAAACTAACAGGCGCGTCAGGCAACAGCCTCGCGATATCGAACAACTTTCTCGCTTGCACGCAAATGGAACCCGGTGTGGTGATCGCTTCCGCATCCATGTCGCAGCGCACAGTCACATCGAGATCGGTTCCGGTTATGCGAATCGTTGTCTCACCCACTGATTCGATCAAAATGTTCGAAAGAACTGGAATCGTATTCTTCTTTTCGACAACTCCCTGCACAAAGCCGAGTTCTTTTTGAAGATTCTGTTTACTGACGACGAACTGCATTTTCTTAGCTCCTTAAAATCGCGTTGCTTGCGATGATCCCGAGTTCTTAACAACTGCTCTGTAACTACCAGTTAAAAACAGTATCTATTTATTACTAGTAGTAGCAGTAGGGCCTGTTGATTTGTGGAAATCGATGTAAGCCGTTTGTTGGTTTCAAATCCACTCAATTATACCTGTGAAAAATGGTTAACGGTTTTGGACTCGTCTGTTGAAAAGCAGGGGGCAAAGACGATTCGGATTTCTTCCACAATCCTTACACAGGCAGAGCCTGTGAATAACGACCTAAAACCGAGAAAATCAAGAATCACTTTTGCAGCGTTTCTGAAATATCACTCACTGTTTTCTGCATTGCCGTGTCAGTCGTGAGCAGTCCCTCGACCTTTTCGAATGAGTGGATAACTGTCGTGTGATGCTTGCCGCCAAAGGCCCTGCCAATCTCTGGATAGCTGTGCTTCGTCAGTTTTTTGCAGAGGTACATTGCTACTTGCCGCGGCCCCGAAAACTGCCTTGCGTTGCTTTTTGCAACCAACTCGTCAACGGACATTCGGTACGAAGCAGCCACTGCCTTCTGAATATGCTGGATCGTAATCACACCGCTGTCTTCATCTGTAGCAATCGTGCGAAGTGCGTCCTGGGCAAGCGTCTTTGATATCGGTTGACCGCGCAACGATGACATCGCAACGAGACGCACCAGCGAGCCTTCCAATTCGCGGACGTTGTTCTTTACGCGGCTTGCGATAAACAGCGCGACATCATCCGGAAGCGTGACGGACGTCATCTCGGCCTTGCGCTTCAGAATCGCAACTTTCGTTTCGAGATCCGGTGGTTCGATGTCAGCAATTAATCCCCACTCAAACCTTGAATGGAGACGCTCTTCCAATGTCGGAATCTCGCGGGGCGGGCAATCAGAACTAATTACAATCTGTTTCTGCTGGTCGTAAAGTGAATTGAACGTATGAAAGAATTCCTCCTGCGTACGCTCTTTGCCGGCCATGAACTGAACGTCATCGATAAGCAGGACATCAACGGAACGATACCGCTCTCTGAAACTCTGAGTCTTGTCGTAACGGATTGCATTGATCAATTCGTTCATGAATCTTTCCGACGAAAGATAACAAAGCTTCAGATGAGAATTTCTGCGCTTGATCGCATTGCCACACGCGTGCATCAAGTGCGTTTTTCCGAGACCCACTCCGCCGTACAAATACAGCGGGTTGTAGGTTTTGCCAGGCGCCTCGGCAACAGCCATCGACGCCGCATGAGCAAACTGGTTGCAGGAACCGACAACGAAACTGTCGTAAGTGTATTTCGGGTTCAGGGCCGCGTCGTTGGGGACAGCCTCATTCGACTTGAGGCTAATGCTGACCGGGACTGGAGTATCTATCGGTTGTGCGGTCGCTAACGTCGGCTCAGCGGCCAACGTGTTGGCAGCCTGCTTCTTTTGCACCAGGCTTTGCATTGAGTTGGTCCTCAGATCCTCTTCTTCGAGGATCCAGTCTACGGAGTATCCAGACATTCGAAGTTCAGTTAACGACTGACCAACCAAGCCACCGTAGTTTGTCTTAACCCAATCGCGCACCGTTCGATTAGGTGCCCGCAGGCGAATTATTCTCAAGGAGTCGTCGATTGCTTCAAACTGGATTGAGTTGAACCAGGTATCAAAAAGTTCGCCGTTGAGCTTTCCTCTGATTGAGCTGAGAATCCCGTCCCACACACCGTACCCTGATGCCGCGTTCATGTAGACTTACCTTTCGAGCGTATTCGCCCCAACCGAGTGACACTCTTAGCCGAAACAACGTTACACACTACACCCCGTCATTTGTTACGGCCGGCAGGAAAATATCGACGTGTGAGGTTCAGCAGGTCCGCTTTGGGCGAAATGTTTTCCACAGTGTTTTCCACAACTATGTGGAAAAGGAAGCCCTCGCACCTTAAAGTAAAGCTTTAATCCTATATTTATCAATGATTTACCAGCGCGTTCTGTTGAGAGGGTCGGAGACTAACATACAGGTCCGAGGGTTATCAAGTGCAGCGCAACCATAAAACATTCTACAAACTTTCAGGAGGGCGAAAGGCTCGGTGAAGAGCTTCTTAGATCGCGGTTCTGACTCCAAATTTCGTCCGAGTTGGTGGCTTGTCAATCGACAAGATTCAGGAGTTTGCAGAGTCGTCCAAGCGTTGTTTCCCCTAGCGTTGAAGGCCCGTTTCTTGACATTAACTTTACTGGCGTTTAGTCTTACGGTTTTCGTTTAAGGGAGAAATTGGCACCTATGTCTAAGCGAACTTTTCAACCGAATAATAGACGCCGAGCTAAGACTCACGGCTTTAGAGCGCGAATGGCAAGCAAGGCGGGACGATTGGTACTGAAGCGTCGTCGTGCAAAAGGTCGAAAGAGACTGACACCAGCTCATTATTAAACAGTCGCAGCATGTGAGCATGAAGGTCTATCTTCGGGCAAGCCAGGAGTTTCAGACGGTATACCGAAAAGGAGATCGTTACGACGCGCCTTCGATGACTGCTTTTGTGCTGCGAAGCGGGCTGGCGCACCACCGACTTGGAGTTACCGCTTCCAGGAAAGCCATAGGGAACGCGGTGCAGCGTAATCGGGCGAAGCGATTGTTGAGAGAGACTTTTCGACTCAGCCACGGATCACTAATTCAATTAACCAGGAATTACGACTGGGTGATCAACGCAAAGGGGCGATTGCTCGTGTCGGACCTAAGCAAAGCCACCGGTGAGTTTCAGAAGATACTGGAACAGGTAGCGGGCCGGGAGGCGGAAGATAATGGATTGCAGGTGGCGTGAAGACAGTTCTAATTTCACTACTCAGTTTTTATAAGCTAGCCATTTCTCCTTTACTTCCGCCCGCCTGCAGGTTCGTCCCCACTTGTTCCGCGTATGCAATGGAGGCCATCGGCCGTTATGGCGCATTGCGCGGGTCCTCGATGGCGTTGCGTCGGCTGCTTCGTTGTCATCCCTTCAGTCATGGTGGTTACGATCCAGTCGAGTGATATCGAGCTTGCTTTCGAAAGGGCGACCGTCGCCTCTCATTAGCCCTCCCAACTATTCATGCAACAAAAACGCTTAGTACTCGCCTTATTAATATCTACTGTAATTATTGTACTTTGGACTTACCTGGCTCCAATTCAGCAGCCCCAGCCAAATAGTAATTCCGCTCCTCCGGTTACACAGCAGCCTTCGCCAACCACTTCGCCTACTCCAGCGACTCAACAGCCTGCGCCACCCGTTTCCAACATCGCGGCTGCCGAACAGGGTCCGCGCCGCACGGTTGTGATCAAGACACCACTGTACGAGGCGAAAATTGATAGCCAGGGCGCAGAAGTCGTCAGTTGGATTATCAAGAAGAACAAGAATAGTGGTAGTGAAACCTACTCGATCGCCGGAAACAAGAATAACAAGTTGTCACTGGAGCTTGTTTCGGCCGAAGGCTTGAAGCGCACGCCGCGCGAGGCGCCGCTGCAATTGATAACCGGCGAAGGAACACTCGACGCGTTGCTCTCGCAGTCGAGTTATCGAATCGAAGGAAATGAAACCTCGACTGGTGATGTTGAATTGGGCCTCACCGGTGAAGAGGCAAAGCGTTTGACGTTCCTGCTTAAGGATCCCGCCTCCGGCCTTGATGTGGTTAAGACGCTGAGCTTTCGAGCGGATCGCTATGAGGTTGAGTTGGAGATTGCGCTCAAGCGGAATGATCAGATCGTTCCCCAGGCAAAAGTAAGAATCGGACCCAGCGTTGGTGACCAGGGAGTTTCTTACTATAGCTTTTACTCAGTGGCTCCCGAGGCGATAGCTTTCATCAATGGAGAGACCGAGCGGCACTCGGCACAAAGTATCAACGAAAACAAGAACAGTCCTGACGTCTTGCGGTTTAATGGTGCGATTGATTGGGCGGGCGTCGGTGATACCTACTTTGCGATGGTTGCTATTCCGTCGCAGAGAATGGAGGGTCTGGAATATCGAACTACTCAATATGATCACGACACGAACGGGAAGAAGGACAAGCGATATCTAGTATCGGCGTTTATTCCACTCCCAACGGACGGATCCAAAAATGTAGTTTACGCTGGGCCGAAAGATCATTTCTTACTTACAGAAGCCAGCCAGACCGTTTCGGCTATTGTTGGACGCCAAGTCGATCTCGACGCGCTTATTGATTATGGCTGGTTCCGGTGGCTATCTCGTCCGCTCGCCGTCCCAATTCTTACGGCAATCAAATGGCTGAAAGATCTTACCGGAAACTTTGGCATAGCGATCATTCTCTTCACGATCGTGATCTACTCGCTGTTCTTTCCGCTGAAGTGGCGCTCATCAAAAGCTATGAAGAAGGCGCAAAAGCTGGCGCCGAAGATGAAAGAGATTCAGGAAAGGATCAAAGGTCTCAAGCCGACCGATCCCAAGCTGAAAGAACTCCAGATCGAGCAACTGAAGCTGATGAAGGAGGGCAACCCGCTGGGCGGATGTTTGCCACTCCTGATTCAAATGCCATTTCTTTTTGCACTCTATCGGGCGATTACAATCTCGCTCGATTTCCGTCAGGCAACTTTTCTCTGGCTGCCCGATCTTTCCGGCGGTGATCCCTATCACATTCTCGAGTTTCTAATGGCGGGCACCATGGTCGTGCTTCAGTTGATTACGCCGGCGCCATCGGCGGATCCGCTGCAGCGAAAGATGATGGCTATCGGTATGCCGATATTCATGCTCTACGTCCTTTGGGGCGCACCTTCAGGCCTACTGCTTTATTGGTTGGTGGGAAACATAGTGGGGTTCAGTCAGCAGTTCTTGATCAACCACTTAACTAAGACCGACGACGACGAACCAGCGCCACCGCCTACAACCAAGCGAAAAGGCGCGACAAAGTCGAAGCCTTTGCCGGCTTGACAAGAAGCGGCAGGAAGTCAGAATCTCTAATTCAAATGCAGGAAACTTGCAAAAGCGCGGCTGACTTTATTCAGTCAATATTCGATGGGACTGATCTTCGTCTACAAGTGTCGGTGAGACAGACTGCTGAAGAATGTGTTTTGGATATCAAGGGGGCTGACGCAGAGCTGCTGCAGTTTGAAGGGGGCGAGCTGTTGGAGGCGGTTCAGCACATCGCGAACCAGGCGTTTGGCCGTCAGATGCCGCAGGGACAACGACTCGTTTGCGACGTCAACAGTTTTCGGGCAACGCGAGAAGCAGAGCTTAGAGCGATGGCCCAGCATGCCGCTGATCGCGTACGTTCGACCGGCGCAGATTTTATGTTTGGACCAATGAACGCGAACGAGCGCAGAATTATTCACCTCACGCTTGCCGATAGCAACGACCTTCTAACTGAGTCTGTTGGCCAAGGTTCCGATCGAAAACTTCGGGTCGGAAAAAAGTCTTAAGCTTGTAATCATTCTTCTCTCGCAGCTGCGCTTTTCCCTCCTTATTAGTCTGAGATGAACACGATTGTTGCCTTAGCTACATCGGTAGGTCGTAGTGCCATTGGTGTGCTCAGACTAAGCGGCGACGATTCCCTTTCCATTCTAAGCAAGCTAACGCAATCGGAATCCGACCCGGATCCGGGCAGGGCCATTCTGAGAAGCATCAGAGATCCACGCGATCGCCAGTTGTTGGACCACGCACTTGTTACCTTCTTTAAGGCTCCACATTCTTTTACCGGCGAAGATATTGTTGAGATTAGCTGCCACGGTTCGCCAATCATCTTGCGGCAACTCCTGGATGTAATTCTCAGCCTTGGCGCAAGGCTTGCCGAGCCGGGAGAGTTTACGTTGCGAGCGATGAGCAATGGGAAACTCAACTTGAGCCAGGCGGAAGCGATCAGAGACTTGATCGACGCTCGCACGACTGGAGCCGCAAGACAGGCGGTGCGGCAGATTGGGGGCGAGTTGTCCAACCGTCTCGCTCCACTCAAGGATGAACTGCTAACCTTGATCGTTCTGCTCGAATCGTCTCTGGAATTTGCAGAGGATGATCTGCCCGAACTCCAAGCCACGAAGGTTCACGAGGCGATAGGGTTATTGCGCGAAAGGCTGGCTGGCTTAGCGCAGACTTATGACGTAGGTCACTGGGTAGCTGATGGCATAAAGGCGACCATTGCCGGTCGGCCAAATGTGGGTAAGTCTAGTTTATTCAATGCTTTAGTCAGGTTCGAGAGAGCGATTGTCACTGAGATGCCAGGCACTACGCGAGACAGTATCAGCGAAGAGATAAACATTAAAGGAATACCGGTTTCGTTAACCGACACTGCAGGAATTCGCCAGGCCAAGGACCATATTGAGACCATCGGCATCGAGCGAACGCATCGCGCGATAGCTGATGCCGACCTCTTGTTGGTGGTCCTTGACGGAACGATCGAGCTGAATGAAGAAGATCACTTACTGTTGGACCAGGCACGGACCACCCGAAGTGTCGTCGTCATAAACAAGAGCGATGAGCCTTCGTTTCGCAATCCGAACGCTGCAAACCATCCCGATGTAAATCCCCTCGTCGTATCGGCGCTGACCGGGTCAGGACTTGATAAGCTCCGCGCTGCTATACTTGCGCCGTTTGGATCTGTCGACTCTGAAGCGGTTGGGCTACTCGTGACCAATGCGCGGCATTATGATCTGCTTCAGCGGGCACTCGAAGCGGTAGATTCTTCCTCGGACCTGATGGCGGAGAAAGCGAGTGAAGAACTCGTACTCGTCGGCTTACATGATGCGTTGCGCTTCATAGGCGAGATTACGGGCGAGACGACGACGGAAGATATTCTGACGCAAGTGTTCGCGACGTTTTGCATTGGAAAATAAGTATGGACGAAGTCTTTGATGTTCTGGTTATTGGGGGTGGACACGCAGGTTGCGAAGCCGCATCGGCCGCAGCTCGTCTGGGATCCCAAACTGCGCTCGTAACTTTGAACCTTGACCTGATTGGACAGATGTCGTGCAACCCAGCGGTCGGTGGCATCGCGAAAGGTCACCTTGTTCGTGAGATTGATGCTCTAGGCGGAATCATGGGTCGCGTGATTGATCGGACCGGGATTCAGTTTAGATTGTTGAATCGGTCGAGAGGCCCTGCGGTTCAGTCGCCCAGAGCGCAGGCGGATCGGGCCCTCTATCGTAAAGAGATGCGTGCGACACTCGAAGCGACGCCGAACCTCCACTTGCGCCAGGGGATGGTCGTTGACCTTCTGGTGAAGAACGGCAGGATTGAAGGCGTCGAGATGCAGGACGGTCGGAAGCTCGCGTCGCGCGCAGTGGTAATCGCCGCCGGAACCTTTCTGAACGGACTGATCCATACTGGCCGCCGCACTTATGAAGCCGGACGCGCCGGCGAACCTGCTTCTATCGAACTCGCCAAATCGCTGCGTGATCTTGGTTTTCGAGTGGGCAGACTGAAGACTGGAACCCCGCCGAGGCTTGATGGCAGAACGATCGACTGGGACGCTTTCGATCCCCAGCCACCGGACGAGCACCCGATTGCATTCTCGTTTTCAACGGACTCAATTAGTCAATTACAGTTGAATTGTTATGTTGGCTACACCACCGAGAAAGTCCACGAAGCGATTAGAAGTAACCTGCAGGAGTCGCCTCTCTACTCAGGAAAGATTAAGGGAGTTGGTCCGCGCTACTGCCCTTCAATCGAAGATAAGGTTGTCAAGTTTGGCGAGAAGAACCGACACCAGTTGTTCCTGGAACCTGAGGGTCACGATACGAACGAGGTCTATCTGAATGGGTTCTCGACCTCCCTGCCAGCGGAATTGCAGCAGGAGTTGATCCGGATGATTCCGGGGATGAGCGAGGCGAAGATAATAAGACCCGGTTACGCGATCGAATACGACTTTGTGGATCCGCGAGAACTTGGACCCGATCTTCAGACAGAGCGTATTGCGGGGCTCTTCCACGCCGGCCAGATCAACGGAACCACTGGATATGAGGAGGCGGCTTGCCAGGGATTGGTCGCAGGGATTAACGCCGCTCGCTTCCTCTCGTCCGAGGGTGAATTCCGACTGCAGCGCGACGAATCATATATTGGAGTGCTGGTGAGCGATCTGATAACGCATGGCGTCGACGAGCCCTATCGAATCTTCACCTCAAGGGCGGAGAATAGACTAGCGCTCCGGCATGACAATGCCGATGAGCGTCTGCAGCCTCATGGTCGAGAGCTAGGCCTGGTCGGAGATAGCGATTGGGAGAGATTCAACTCGCGCCGCGACCGGATCGCGAGATTTAGCCAAGCGCTCGAAAACACGAGAATCAGAAAGAGCGATAAGGAATACTCGGCGCTCGCTGCAATTGCGCAGGGAGACCTCGGTGATTCGATGACGCTCGCCCAGCTATCGAAAAGAGCGGGTATAACACCGGACATAGTGCGGTCTCTGCTACCGGGTGACCTCGCTCAAACCCCGTTCACCCTCGATTTCGAGTCAGCGTTAGCCGACTCGCTCTACTCTGGCTACCTGAAGAGCCAACATGCTGTTTCCGCTCGGCTGAGGCAGCACGATTCGTTGAAGCTTCCAGAGAGCTTCGACTACCGCGGCCTGGCGGGGCTGTCGCATGAGATGTGCGACCGTCTGGAGCGATCCCGTCCGCAGACGTTCGGCGAAGTTAAGCGTATTCCGGGGCTAACCCCGGCCGCGCTCTCTACCCTGCTAGTCAGATTGATGACGCAGGACCCCGCTTGATGTTTCACGTGTCCCGGCTCCGGGGTTGCCGCTCCTTCCGCCGGCGTGTTTCACGTGTCCCGTTGAAGTTCTTGCCGGTATTGAGGGGTTTTACTCTCCCTGTTTATGGGTTTTATGGGTCCGTGTGCTAACTTGGGCGCGTTCCCGCAGAAAACTATTCCAGGTGTCACATGGCTAGAATAATCGCTGTTGCGAACCAGAAAGGTGGAGTGGGCAAGACCACGACCGCTGTGAATCTGGCTGCCGTGTTAGCTACCGCAGAAATGCCAGTGTTGCTCGTGGACGCTGATCCGCAGGGTAATGCCACTTCCGGCGTGGGTATCGAGCGAGGGAGTTTCCGGCAAAGCCTCTACCATTCGATGGTATTGGACGAACCTCTGGCCGGGGCGGTCTTGCCAACCGAGATTCCGGGTTTGAAGGTGGTGCCTGCCAATAAAGACTTAGCCGGTGCAGAGGTAGAATTGATTGAGATTGAGAAACGAGAGTCTCGGCTCAAGCGCGCTTTGGCTCCAGTTCTGGATAGCTACGAGTTTGTGATCCTGGACTGTCCGCCGTCGTTGGGTTTCCTCACTCTGAACTGTTTAGTTGCCGCTGAGTCCCTGTTGGTTCCCATCCAGTGCGAGTATTACGCACTCGAAGGTGTTACTGAACTCTTCGACACATTGTCGCGCATTCGCGTGCTCCATAATCCTAATCTCATTACCGAGGGTCTCCTGCTCACGATGTATGACGAGCGAACCAAGCTGTCGTCGGCGGTAGCCGCCGACCTTCGTCAATATTACGGTGACCTGGTCTTCAAAACGATAATCCCTCGCAATGTGAGACTGGCGGAAGCACCAAGCTATGGCAAGCCAGTAATTCTTTACGACGTTCACTCGAAAGGCGCGGAAGCCTACTTTCAACTAGCTAAGGAGATACTCGCAAATGACACGCAAGGCCTTGGGCCGGGGGTTGAGCGCACTGCTGTCGGCTGAGCAGCCGGCAACTGCTGAAGAATCCAGTCTGGTAGATATTGCCCTCATCGATCCGAATCCAATGCAGCCTCGTGTTTATTTCGACGAGGCGAAGCTGCAGGAACTCGCCCAGTCCATAACTGCTAACGGCGTAGTCCAGCCACTGCTTTTGCGCATGCAGGGATCCCGCTACGAGGTAATCGCCGGAGAGCGGCGGCTTCGCGCCTCGTTTCTTGCTGGACTCACACGGGTCCCGGCGGTGATCCGAGATGTCTCTGACGATAATCTTCTTGAGCTGGCCTTAATTGAGAACATTCAGCGAGAGGAACTGAATGCGATTGAGGAAGCGCTGGCGTACAAAAAGTTGATAGACACGGTGGGAATGACCCAGGAGGTTTTGGCCACACGGGTGGGCAGGGATAGATCCTATATTACAAATTACCTTAGACTTCTCCGTTTGCCGGAGGAACTGCAGACGATGGTCCAGGAGGGAAAGCTTTCTACTGGTCATGCGCGGACAATTTTGGGGCTTGATAGTGCTGATCAGCAGAAGCAATTGGCGCAAAGAGTCATCCGTCAGCGGCTTTCAGTACGTGAAACGGAACGATTAGTGAAGAAGTTGGTGGAACGAGGTGAAATTGTAAAGCCGGCAAAGAAGTCTTTGAACTACGACACGAATATCCAAGCCGCTGAGAATAAACTAAGGCGTAGATTTGGGACCAAGGTGCGCATCGTGCAACATGCGGAGAGCCTGCGTGGGAAGATCGAAATAGAATTTTTTGATAATCAGGAACTCAATCGCCTCTATGACGCCCTTATGCAACCCGCTCATCCATGATAGGCCCCCGAGACGTAGTACAATGTGCATCTGGAGACTAGAGTTACTGGCTTGGCGATTCAGGCGTAAGAGCTGTAAACGGTTGTATTGGCCTCGCTTGACCCTTTTTCGAGGTGCGTGCTAGAGTCTCACGCTTTTCACATAGTTTGTCATCAGTGACCGCAGGGGCAATAGCTCTCCACTTATTTTATGATTTTCTTTCTGGCCTTCGCCGAGACTTCCATCCAGCTCGTTCCTGACGGGACCCTGCTAGTTCACGTGTTGCTGATCTTGATCATGGTAGCTGTCTTGAACGCTACTCTGTTCAAGCCCATCAACAAGATTTTAGCTGAACGCGAAGCGACTACCACTGGCCGATTTAGTGAGGCCAGGCAAACCATTGCGATGGTCAATCAGAAGGCACAGCAGTATGAAGCGCAGTTGCGGGAGGCCCGATCCCAGGGTTACAGCATGATGGAGCAGCAGCGACTGCAGAGCCTTCGTGAGCGCGATGAGCAGATCTCGCGGTTGCGGGCCGAAATTAAGGGCCTGCTGACAGCTGAGAAAGCGCAGCTTGCTCAAGAGGCGTTGCGTGTGCGACAAGACCTCGAGAGAGA
>JBGTLE010000298.1:0-8942 GCA_041744295.1 Pyrinomonadaceae bacterium
TTTCAGGCTTCGTAACTTCTCCATGTGACCATTGGCGAATCTTTTCCGGCGACGCCAGTGAGATTCGAATCGCCTCAAAGTCTGGAGCTAACTGTGTCTTTGCTTCTTGTTGAAATCGAAACATCTTTTCTCCGGTAAAAAAGTCCAGGGTCTAACGTCCAAGGTCCAAGTCTGCTAAGTCAAAATGACTTTGGACCTTGGACGTTGAACTTTAGACACGCTTTATCCCTCGACCACGCTCGTGGTGAGCGCTTCGCCGACACCTTCTTCACTAGCCGAGCCGTTGCCTGGGGCCTTCCGATGGATCAGCTCGACATCAAGGCAAAGGGATTGCAATTCGCGAACGAGCACATTGAACGATTCGGGCAGACCCGGATCGAAATCTGCTTCGCCCTTGACGATGGCTTCATAGATCTTCGAACGCCCGGCCACATCGTCAGACTTGGCGGTCAGGAGTTCCTGCAGGATGTGCGCGGCGCCGTACGCCTCGAGCGCCCAAACTTCCATCTCTCCGAACCTCTGGCCGCCGAACTGTGCCTTACCGCCGAGAGGCTGTTGCGTGATCAAGCTGTATGGCCCAATTGAACGAGCGTGAATCTTGTCGTCAACGAGGTGGGACAGTTTGAGCATGTAGATGTAACCAACTGTCACCTTCTGCTCAAACGGGTCGCCACTCAGTCCGTCGTAGAGGATTGCCTTGCCCGAGGCATTGACGATTTCCGGAAGACCAAGCTCGTTGGCGCGGTCACCGGCAAGTTGCAACTTTTCCTTAATCTCTTTTTCGGTGGCGCCGTCAAATACCGGCGTCGCAAAGTGGAGCCCAAGAACGCGTGCGGCCCAGCCCAAATGCGTTTCGAGAATCTGTCCGACGTTCATGCGCGAAGGCACGCCCAGCGGATTGAGCACGATTTCAACCGGAGTGCCATCAGGAAGGTAAGGCATATCTTCCTCAGGCAGGATGCGCGCGATCACACCCTTGTTTCCGTGACGGCCCGCCATCTTGTCGCCAACTGACAGCTTGCGCTTCATAGCGATAAAGACTTTGACCATCTTGATGACGCCCGGAGCGAGTTCATCACCCTGTCGCAGCTTGGCAATCTTCTCTTCGTAAATGTCCGAGAGAATCTTAATCTGCCGCTCGGTACGGTCCTCGTACTCCTTGATTTCACCGCCCACGTCAACTCGTGACGAGGTGAGTTGCACTTTACGCAGCACCTTCGCGTCGATTCCTTCCAGCATCTCGCGCGTGATTGCCTCGCCTTTCGGAATGACAACGTCGCGATTGACTGTTAGGTCGGTGGAAAGTTTGCGGCCTTCGAGGAGTTCGAAAATTCGCTGATCGCGCTGTTCGCGAAGAATGCGGATTTCGTCCTCAAGGTCGCGCCGCAGACGATCTTCCTCTTCCTGCTCGATGGCAAGTGACCGCGTGTCCTTCTCCTGACCCTTGCGGGTGAAGACCTGAACATCGACCACGGTGCCGTCAATACCTGGAGGTGAAACAAGTGACGCATCCTTAACGTCGCCGGCTTTCTCACCAAAGATCGCGCGCAGCAGTTTCTCTTCCGCAGTTAACTGGGTCTCGCCTTTCGGCGTTACCTTGCCAACGAGGATCGAGCCTGGCTTGACTTGCGCACCGATGCGGATGATGCCGCTGTCGTCGAGATCACGGAGCATGTTCTCGCCGACGTTCGGAATATCACGCGTAATCTCTTCAGGCCCCAACTTGGTATCCCGCGCCTCTATCTCCAGCTCTTCAATGTGAATCGACGTGTAATAGTCCTCTTTCACCAGCCGCTCAGAAACGAGAATCGCGTCTTCAAAGTTGTAACCGCGCCAGGGCATGAATGCCACGAGCACGTTGCGACCCAGGGCGAGCTCGCCCTTGTCGGTACACGGCCCGTCGGCGATTACCTGACCTTTATTTACTCGTTCACCAACGTTGACGATTGGACGCTGGTTAATACAAGTGTTCTGGTTCGAACGTTTGAATTTAATCAGCGTGTAGATGTCGGCAGTCACCTCGCGAGAGATAGTGCCGTCAACGTTGTGATCGGCTTTAACAATGATGCGTTCTGAGTCGACGTAATCAACCACGCCATCGCGTTTTGCCGTTACCACGGCACCCGAGTCGCGCGCGGTCGTCTTCTCCATACCGGTGCCGATGTACGGAGCCTCGGCGCGAAGCAAGGGAACCGACTGGCGTTGCATGTTCGAACCCATCAGCGCGCGGTTCGCGTCGTCGTTCTCGAGGAACGGAATCAGCGAAGCGGCAACCGAGACTAGTTGCTTTGGCGAGACGTCGACGTATTCGATGTCTTTGCGTATCGCCAGAATGAATTCGCCCGCCTTACGAGCAGCGTTGCGTTCATTGACGATGTAGTTCGTCTCGTCCAACACGATATTGGCCTGGCCAACCACGTGCTTGTCCTCTTCCCACGCGGTGAGATAGAACGGCCACGGCTCGTACTGAGCTTTCCGGCCCTCAGCCCCAACTTTCTTGTTGGCCTTGTCGACGTCATCCTGCGGGAGATGTTCGCCGGGCTTGAGTTTGGTATCGCCGCCGTTAGTGATGCGCACAAACTCAACCACGCGTCCATCAGTAACTCTCCGATAAGGCGCCTCGATGAATCCAAACTCATTGATCCGGGCAAAGCACGAGAGACTGGAGATGAGGCCGATGTTTGGACCTTCAGGAGTTTCAATAGGACAGATACGCCCATAGTGAGTGGGGTGAACGTCGCGTACTTCGAATCCCGCTCGCTCGCGTGACAGACCGCCCGGTCCCAGTGCCGAAAGACGGCGTTTATGGGTGATCTCCGAAAGCGGGTTCGTCTGATCCATGAACTGCGAGAGCTGGCTCGATCCGAAGAACTCACGCACCGCCGCCGTTACCGGTTTGGCGTTGATGAGGTCGCGCGGCATCGTGGTCTGCATCTCCTGATGGATCGACATCTTCTCTTTGATGGCACGTTCCATGCGCTCGAGGCCGATGCGGAACTGGTTTTCCAGCAACTCGCCCACCGCGCGTACGCGTCGATTGCCGAGATGATCGATATCATCCGCCTGAAACTCAGACGGGTTCTTGCGCATCTTAAGAACGTAAGAGACTACTTCGTAAAAATCCTTCGCCGACAACAACGGATCGTTTATGCGATCGCGCTCCGGCTTGCCCATCTTGATGTTGAACTTCAGGCGACCCACACGCGAAAAATCGAACTTGCGCGGATCGAAGAACATCGCTTCGAGCAACTTGTAAGCAGTCTGCACAGTTGGCGGATCACCGGGACGCATCTTGCGGTAGATCTCGAGCAGGGCGTCGACTGGTTTGGTGATTACATCCTTCTTTAGCGTGAGCGAAAGAATTGGGCCAACGTCATCACGCTCAGGGAAGAACACCGAGAAACTATCGATGCCCCCTTCCACGATCTCCTGAAGCTTGGCGGGTGAAATTTCATTGTTCGCCTCGAGGATAACTTCGCCGCTCTCTTTGTTTACAATGTCAGAAAGTGCGAAGGCTCCATCCAGCTGCGACGTCTCAATCTCAACTTCGCCGATCTGCGCTTTCCGCAATGCATCCAACGCAGTGTTGGTAACCTTCTTGCCGCTGCGAACGATGGGCTCGCCGCGACCCTTGATGTCGAAATCGACCTTCATTCCCACGAGATTGGTCACCCCAGTCTCAGGAACCTGCAGCATCAACCGGCCTTCTTCGAGACGAATTTCATCCGTGACATAAATCGCTCGCAGCATGTCTTCGTCGGTGAACGAGGCATTCTTAACACCGTCTTCCAAAGCCGCCTCACGGGTTGCTGCTGAGTCAGACTCACGATTGAACCAGAGTCCCAAAGCACGAAGGAAAATCGACGCGAGAAACTTGCGCTTCCCGACCCGCACGTACAGCAAGTTCTTCTGGTCGTACTCAAACTCAACCCAGGAACCGCGGTAGGGAATGATCTTCGCGACGTAGAGAGCGCCTCGTTTGAAGAAGACACCCGGAGAGCGGTGCAACTGAGAAACGATCACGCGTTCCGTTCCGTTAATGATGAACGTTCCGTTGTCGGTCATCAGCGGAATTTCGCCGAAGAACACTTCCTCTTCTTTGATATCGCGAATCGAAAGCGCTTCGGTTTCCGGATCCTTATCGTAGACAGTGAGCCGAATCTTTACTTTGAGCGGGACGCTATAGCTCATGCCGCGCTCCTGACACTCCTGTTGGTCGTGCTTGTGCTTCAAGCCAACCGGCTCACCGCAGTTCTCGCAGAGCTGCGGGCGCACAAAGTTGAAAGTGCCGCACTTATGGCAGAGCGTTTCGCCGGCTGCCAAGGGATTTACTTTGATAGTCGAGCCGCAGCTCTTGCAGTTCGCGCGCAGGTAGTTCAGACCTTCGAGCCGACCGCACTTACACTGCCAGTTACCGATTTGATATTCGACAAAGTCGAGCGTTGCTGTTCCGCGAAAATCCGAGATGGGAAAAACCGACTCGAAAACAGCCTGTAATCCGGTGTTCTCGCGCTCTTCCGGGAGAAAATCCATTTGCAGAAAACGATTGTACGATTCGCGTTGAATCTCAATGAGATTTGGAATCGCAACCGCCGTGGAGATCTTTGAAAAGTCGACGCGCTCCGGCGCCTGACTCGTCCTTCGTCCCAGTCCCGTATTTGATGTTTGAAGCAAATTTGCAGACATTGAGAGGTTCCTTAAAGAATTGCGATTCGAGGTTTGCGGTGTCACTGCTGAAGGCGCGCCCCACGCCTTAACCAGCAGGATCTAAAACCCAAATCAATGAATAACCAGAGACGCCAAATCGCGGTCAGAGCGCACCATGCCCTGACCGCTTATTCACCAATAAAGCGGCTGTTTCTTCGTCAAATTTTTTGGGAGTAACGCCAGCGCCTCAATACTCTTTCAACTTAGCCACCAACTACTCCAGAGTCAAGCCACCCTAAAACGCAGATGCTGGATGTTAGAGATTAGATGCCAGTAAGCAAATTACCGACATCTAACCTCCAGCATCTGACAACTACTTAACTTCAACGGTTGCACCGGCATCCGCAAGCTTCTGCCGGACGGTCTCAGCTTCTTCCTTTGAGACGCCTTCCTTGACAGCTTTGGGAGCCGCTTCGACAAGATCCTTAGCTTCTTTGAGCCCGAGCGCAGTCACTTCGCGAACAACCTTGATGACGTTGATCTTGTTGCCGCCGGCGGCCTGCAGGATCACATCAAATTCAGTCTTTTCTTCCGCGGGTGCTGCGGCTTCTCCTCCGCCGCCACCGGCTGCAGGAGCGGCCATCGCCGCGGCAGCAGCGGACACGCCGAAAGTCTCCTCGATCATCTTCACCAGTTCAGAAGTCTCCAGCAGGCTTTTCTCCTTCAGAGCCTCAACAATTTCCTGATTTGAAAGTGCCATGATTACCTTTTCCTCCTCAAAGGGTTCTTTTGTTGCTGTCAGTTTCAACAATTCGCAGCAGGAGAACCCACGGGACTCTTTTCGAGTTGCTGCATCGCAACTGGAAAACCGTCCGAAGCGCCCGGAGCGATCTGACTCATCGCTGCGCTCGTTTTCCGCGTCCGGCCTGTGCTTACCTTCTGAGATCTCGCAATTCAGATCTCAGATTCATTCGGATCCTAATCTCGGAATTGAGACTGGGATCTCAAAACTCTTAGGCGGTCTCGCCGCCTTTCTGATCACTAATTTGTTTTACTACGATCGCCAGGTTTCGAGGGACCGCCGATAACGCCGTTGCAAGCCGCTGCGCTTGTGCGTTAAGCAGGAACAGTACCTTCGAAATCAATTCTTCTTTCGAAGGCAGACTGGCGATGGCTTCCACGTCCTTCAGCGCGACGACGTTGCCTTCAACAATGCCCACCTTAAATTTGAAGATCTCCGGATTGGCCTTCGTAAACTTGGCGATGGCCTTTGAAAGACCTACCGGATCTTCATTACTGAGTGCCACCGCGGTCACGCCCTTGAACTGGTCCGCAGCCTTCTCCAGAGCGGTGCCTTCCGCAGCCTTGCGTGCCAGGGTGTTCTTCACTACGCCGTAACTCACGCCCGCTGCTCGCAACTGATTGCGGAGTTCCTGATCCTTAGGGACAGTCATGCCCTGAAACCCAACCAGCATCGCTGCTTTCGCGTTCTTAAATTGCTCTGTGAGAGCTTCCAAGTCTTTTTGTTTCTGTGCTTTTGTTTTCATGTTGCTTGGCCCTCACCTTTACTTCACGTATGCGACTTCGTCGATCAAGACCCCGGGGCTCATGGTTGCCGCGAGATTAACCTTCTTCACGTACTTACCCTTGGCAGTCGAAGGCTTGGCCTTCACAACGGCTTCCAGCAATGCCTTCGTATTCTCGCGGATCTTATCTGCGTCAAACGAAACCTTGCCTACTGGGACGTGAATCACCCCAGTCTTATCGACGCGATATTCAACTTTGCCGGCCTTTGTTTCCCGCACCGCGGTCGTTACGTCGAACGTCACCGTCCCGGTTTTCGGGTTCGGCATCAATCCTCGCGGGCCGAGCACTTTTCCGAGCGCGCCAACCAGTCGCATCATGTCTGGGGTTGAAATGACAGCGTCAAAGTCCAGCCAGCCTTCTCTGATTTTCGCGACCATGTCTTCGCCACCAACGAAATCAGCACCGGCCTCTTCGGCTTCGCGAATTTTGTCGCCCTGGGCGATGACCAGAACTTTCTTTGACTTCCCCAGGCCATGCGGGAGAACAAGCGTCCCACGCACCAACTGATCTGCTTTTCGGGGATCCACGCCCAACCACATCGTGAGCTCGACGGTTTCGTCGAATTTGGCGAAGGCGATCTCCTTGATCAGTCCGACTGCTTCTTCCAGATTGTATTTCCGCCCGGCTTCTATCTTTTCAGCCGCTGCGCGGTACTTCTTGCCGTGCTTCTTCATTTATTTCTCCCAGGTGCAAACGAGCAAAGCTCTCCCTGATTTGGGTCAACGCTCCCGGCGAGCGTTCGCCGTATTAACCTTCAATCGTCAGACCCATCTGACGTGCAGTTCCTTCAATAGTTCTGATTGCCGACTCGAGATTACTCGTATTCAGATCCTGCAGCTTGGTTTTAGCGATCTCTTCAATCTTCGAGCGCGAGATCGTGCCGACCTTTTCACGATTCGGCTTACCCGAACCCTTCGGTATTCCCGCGGCTTTCTTAAGCAGATCCGCGGCTGGCGGCGTCTTCGTTTCAAAAGTAAACGAGCGATCAGCGTAGACCGTAATCACGACCGGAATCTTCAGGTCGGGATCCATCTGCGCAGTCTTCGCATTGAAAGCCTTGCAAAACTCCATGATGTTCACGCCGTGTTGACCCAGCGCCGGGCCAATAGGCGGCGCGGGATTGGCCTTGCCGGCGGGCACCTGAAGTTTAATGTAACCAGTAATTTTCTTAGCCATCGTATGATTTCCAGTTGGGGATTAAGCCACTATTCTTCTTCTGCAAACGTCACTTTCTCGACATCCAGGAAGTTCAATTCAACCGGAGTCGAGCGACCAAAAATCGTAACGGTAACCTTCAAAGTCGACTTGTCTTCGTTCACCTCTTCGACCTTGCCGGTAAAACTCTGAAAAGGACCTGACTTGATTCGAACTGTCTCGCCCGCCGCGTACGAAAATTTTGGCTTGGGCTTTTCGGCGGCCTCGGTCACGTTATGCACGATCTGATCGACTTCCTGAGGAGTCAACGGCGTAGGATTGTGACCGCCGACAAAGCCGGTCACCTTCGGGGTTGACTTGATAAGATGGAAAACATTGTCGGGAATGTGGCCTCGCTCATCGCACTCGATCTGCACGAGCACATAGCCTGGGTAAAACATCCTGGTCGATTCAATCCGCTTGTTACCACGCATCTCCACGACAGTCTCTGTGGGCACCAGCACCTCAGTGATCTCACTTTGGAGATCGGTATCGCGCACGCGTGCCTTCAGGCTGTCGCGAACCTTCTTCTCATGGCCAGAGTAGGTATGGAGTATGAACCACTGCTGCATCGAATAGTCCCTTGCCTGGATCAGGCGCCACCTATCCAATTGAACAGGTTGGTTAGCTGAGTCAATAAAAAGGTCCATACGCGATCGACCAGGAACAGGTAGATAGCAAAGAAGATCACGGCGATCAGGGTGATGATGGTGGTGTTCTTGACATCGACAGCGCTTGGCCACGAAACGCGTTTCAACTCCGCTCGTGTGTCTCTCACAAACTTCGCCAACCGACCGAAGAGACCTTCCCTCGGCCCGGTTAATCCGCGCTCACGCCGTGCCGGCCTACCCTCAGGCCCTTCACCAAACCGGGCGATGCGCGGCGGCGGAAGTACCTCTGGATTGTCTGAATCAGCCATTGTCTTCGACCCTTTGGGACCCTCAATTCCCTTCAAAATTCACTGGCAGGGGTACCAGGATTCGAACCCGGACTTTCGGTTTTGGAGACCGACGTGCTAACCGTTGACACTATACCCCTACGTCGCAACGACGCGGGGACCTGGAGATGCGTGGACACAGGGAGAACTCACCGCGTCTCCGCGCCACTCCGTCTCCGCGTCGATCCGTCACTTCGTTTCCTTGTGATTCTTGTGCTGGCGGCAACGGCGACAAAACTTACTAAACTCAAGTCGGTCGGGCGTAGTCTTCTTGTTTTTGGTCGTTACGTAGTTGCGGCTCTTACAGTCTATGCACTGCAGCACAATGTTATCGCGTGGCATAACTAAATTCCGATCTGTACTTTGTACTTTGGTCTGTGTACTTCGAACTTCTCAATGCTGTATTGCGCTCCAAATTAAGTACCAACTTCGGCGCTCTACTCCACAACCTCTGACACCGTGCCGGCGCCTACCGTGCGACCGCCTTCACGAATCGCGAACCGCAGCCCCTTCTCCATCGCGATCGGAGCGATCAACTCGATCTCCATCGCCACGTTGTCTCCCGGCATCACCATCT
>JBGTLE010000299.1:0-14916 GCA_041744295.1 Pyrinomonadaceae bacterium
ACTTTTCTTCTATGCAGCTAGCCAGGGTCATCGGCACCGTCGTCGCCACCATCAAAAACGATTCGTTGGAGGGTCGGAAGTTGTTGGTCATTCAGACGCTGAACAAAGACCTTGAATCTACGGGCAAGCCAATGGTGGCCGTTGATTCCGTAGGCGCTGGTGTTGGTGAACTGGTGTTTTGGTGTCGAGGAAAGGAAGCGAGCTTTCCCTTCAAACGCGAGGACACACCGACAGACTGTACGATCATCGGCATCGTCGATTCGGACGAGCATGTGACGCAGGGGCAGCGCAAATGATTCTTGCTCGTGTGCTTGGCAATGTTGTGGCAACGCAAAAGAACCGTCGTTACGAGAGCGCCAGCGTGATGCTTTGCCAGCAGGTAACGCCCGAAGGTGAGGAAACGGCGCTGACTGTGCTGGCGTTGAATGCGGTTGATGCGGGCGTTGGCGATACGGTTTTGATCGTGCAGGAAGGCTGGAGCGCTTCGACAGCCTCAACCGGCAAAGCGGGCGCCGCGATCGATTCGGCAATTGTCGGAGTCGTAGATCGAGTTGATCTGCTGGAAGCAGATGTGGGATAGCGAACAGCAGACAGCAGACAGCGAACAGCGAACAGCGAACAGCAAACAGCAGACAGCAGACAGCAACAGCAAACAGCCAGCGATTGCACAATTTTGAAGAGCGCAACGATGCGTGTTGGCTCATTCCGAGCATTATTTGATGACTAGCAGATGTCCACTGAACTAGAACAAGCACGATTGATCGCGGAGCGAGTGGCCAGGCGCATGTCGGCAAGTCCATCCAGTCCATCTTCCGCTCGCCCGCACTCAAACGTTGCGGCCGAACTGGCTTCGGTGCGAGCTGGTCTAAGTGAACTTCAGCAGAAGCTCGCTCAGCTCGAAACACGTCTTAGCAGTGGTGCTGGTGAGTATTCGACCCGTGCAGCACAGTCGTCGCCATCCGAAACATTCGTACCATTAACTCACTCGCCCTGGCTCGCCGGCGTGAATGCGAATGCGGTGCATCCGAGTCAGGAAAAGTTTGGCGTGGAAGAAGCGGTGGTTAGTGAGCTGGTAGACTTCTTTGAAAAAGAGAAGCAGTGCAGCGTTGAGCCGGGCGCAAGGCCTTGCGATCATTGCGCGATGTGCAGCACACGGGGCTTCTAGCAAAAAGCACCGGCTGGCCCGACTATCAAGGAGATAAAAGAGGCCACCCGAGTTGGGTGGCCTCTTTTCTTTGGAATGAGCCGGCACCAGCGTAGCGGTGACGGTGCTTTGGATTGAGATCGGATTAGGCTACTTCGCCGGGGTTGGCGAATTACGCAGGCTATTTGCGTCCAACCTCGGTGCCTGCGTTGCACCTTCCTCAGCTTTGAAGAAAGGCTCTTCCTTAAACCCAAACAGCTTGGCCGAGATCACAGTAGGAAACGTCGCGCGGTTTGTGTTGTAGTCCTGCGTCGCGTCGTTGTAGTCCTTCCGAGCGGTCGCTATCCGGTTCTCGGTGCCGGCAACTTCGTCTTGCAGCTTCAAGAAGTTCTCGTTCGACTTGAGCACTGGATAGTTCTCCTGAAGCACCAGCAGTCTGCCGATGGTGCCCCCAAAGCTGTTGGCGGCGTCGATCACCGCCTGTTTCTGCTCAGGGGTGCGATCACCGCCTTCGCCTTGCGGTGATGCCTGGGTGGCGTTGAGCAGACGAGAGCGTGCCTCCGCGATTTTCCCGAAGACCTCCTGCTCCTGAACGCCCGCCATCTTGGCGCTTTCGGCGAGGTTGTAAACCAGGTCGCTCCGCCTTTGCAGTTGGGTTTCGACGTTGGCCCACTTGCCTTTCACATTCTGTTGTTTTGTCGTGAGCGTGTTATAGCCGCAGCCGCTGCCGGTCAATGCAATCACGAACACAGATACTAATAGAATCGATCGTTTGATGGTCATTTTGAATCCCCCCTCTAAAATACTCTCTTGTCAGTTGTGGTTAGTCCGTTGTCAGTACCCAGTTGTCCGCTCCCTCAGTGAAAACTCCGACCAGGCGTAACAAACAACGGACAACTGACTACTGGCAAACGGACACCGTCTTACCCTGCCGCCGCCCTGCGGTGCAACTCGTCCACATCTTCAATCACCAGTTCGATATCCAACATGTAAGCCGCGAAGAGATCGTTTGTTTCCTGATCAGTAGCGGGACGCCAGCCGTCAGCGCGCATTGCAAAGATCTGCTCAAAAGGTCGGCCATCAAGTTTTAGCAGTTCAACAATCGCGCGTACCGTATCTGGCTTTGCTACCGGCGCTTCTTTCCCATGCAGCACGAGCACAGCGCGAAACAGCGCGGCAAAGCTGGCGAGACTTTCGCTCATCAGCTCACATAACTGCTCAAGGGAAACCGACGCCGGAATATAAAGACGTCGCAACTGGATTAACTTGCTGCGCAACTCATACTCCGCTTGATGCCGCAACTCATTTTCCGAGACCGTTATCGATCCGAAAGGGTCGTTGCCAAATAAGACTACGCGTGCGTTCGCCATCTGATGAAACTCGATGGGAAATACGTCGACGGCATCGGATAGTTCCTCGACCGTGAAGTAGACCGGCAGCGGATGTCCCATTCGTTGCCATTCGCGCATCGGCGCCTGCGCCAGCCGCAGATCCTCAGGAGTAATCCGGTGGAGCGCTATCAGCAGGTTGTAATCAGATTTTAATTCAATATGGTCGCCCGCAGCCGCCGAGCCATAGAGCACGACACAAGCGAGGTTTTCGCCGTGCGTCGTCCGCAAATCGTCGACGAGGCCATTCAACGCGTCTTGAACAATTCTTCTAGCCATGGTTGTGTCCGATGATACCAAACCCGGGTCTCAAGTGCCGGTCTCAAGTCTCAAGTCTCAAGTCTCAAGTCTCAAGTCTCAGGTCCCGGGTCCCGGGTCTCAGGTCTCAGGTTCGAATTTCTTTTTGGCCCTCTTGGGAACTCAGTACTCAGCACTCAGTACTGTTTTTGAAAGAACTAGAAACTCGAAAATAGAAACTAGAAACTTCTTCCCCCGTCCTACCAACTCCCTCCAGCGCCACCGCCGCCAAAGCTGCCACCGCCGCCGAATCCCCCGCCGAATCCACCACCACCACCACCACCACCGCCGCCAAAGCCGCCGCCGCTCCAGCCGCTACTCGATCCGCCGCCCCAACTGCCACGACTACTGCTGTTCACCAACGACGCCAGCAGCAAAGCACTCAACCAGCCACCGCCGCCGCCACCACCACCGCCTCGTCCGCCGCCGCCTTTCCTTAAAGCGGAGAGAATGAGAAGCAACACAAAACCTATGGCCAGAAGCGTGCAGCACGCACCGGTACCACCTCCGCGCTTGGTCTTGCTCGTGTTTGTCGGAGCCGGACGATAGGCGTAACTCTGATCAATTCCTTCAATGTTGAATCCGCGCTTTGCTGCAAGCGTGGCGACATACCCTTGAACGGTGTCGAAGATCCCCTGGCTGTAGTTCTGCTTGCGAAACTGCGGCACCATTCGCTCGCGCTGGATCTGGCCCACGACGCCGTCCGGCAAATCTCCTTCCAGGTGATCGCTAATCTGAGTGAAATATTTTCGATCATTGACCGCGATCACGAGGAGAAACCCGGCCTTGTCACCGTCCTTCGAACCGATTCCCCAACCACGGGCAATCGCGAGGGAGTATTCGAAAATGTCCATGTCGCCCGTAGTTGGAACCGTCACCACGGCGAACTCGATGTCCGCGCGTTCTTTTAGGTTCTTGAAGATGGTCTCGAGCTTCGTTCTCGTTGCCGGATCGATCACATTGGCGTTATCGATGATCGGCGTAAACGGAGAAGGAAGCGGGACTGGCGATTTGGCCGGCTGCGCCAAAACCTGATGGGAAGACAATGCAAAGAGGCAAAGCAGGATCAATGCGGCAAGCTGAATCTGTCGCGACCGCTTGGTTAGCGCGTTTGCCTGCTTCTGAAACTTGAGACTCAACACTTCTTCACTAACCCTCGATCAGCTTATGGAAAAGGTAGAAGAGCGCCACTCCCACAAAAACGACAATCGACACCGTGGGGTTTCTTTCTTCTTTATGGTTGACCTCTGGGATTAGGTCGCTGGCCGCCACATACAGCGTTACGCCGGCAGAGAAGGGCAGGGCATAGGCAACCGCCGATTCGATCCGCGAATTCAACAGCGCCACGGTAATAACTCCAGCTAAAGTCGCCGCGCCAATTGCTGCCGTCGCGATTAAGGCCGTGCGAGTCGAACGTCCAGATGCGAGCATGATGGAAGCAACTGTGAATCCCTCCGGCATCTTGTGCAGCAGAATGGCGACGAAAACCAGCAACCCAACTTTGAAGTCGACAAGGAACGCCGCGGCAATCGAGACGCCGTCAAAGAAGGTATGAATCCACAATCCGCCCACTGCTGCATAAGCCGCCGACGGTCGCATGAATGATTCCGGATGCGTTTCCGCGCCGAAGTGAAAGTGGGGGGCGATGGTGTGTTCGAAAAGCTGAATCAGAAGATAGCCGGCGAGTAACAGCGTCATCGCACCCACAACTGACTCGGCTGCGGCTGCGCCTTCCTGGTTCGCGGTCCAGATGCGCACTGTTTCGGGCACAATCTCGATAAAGATCGCGGCCATCATGAACCCGGCGCCGAGTGCGACGAGGTACTTCAAAAAGCGTTCGCCATAACGATGGGCGCCCGACTGGATCAGTACAAAGCCACCAACCAGATTTGCGCCAGCAGCGAGCAGGCCGAATAGGAGAAGTCCTGCAAGCCCTCCGAAAATGGACTCCATTCAGTAGCACTCAACACGAAAATTTAAGATGAACTCGATGGAAGGAATATACAACAAGGGGAGGGAGAGTGACTATCGGGAGGTCTCAGGAGTAAGGGTCACAGGTCTCAGGTCTCAGTCTGAAGTCTCAGGTCCCAAGTCTCAGCTCTCAGAAGATCTCAATCTGAGATCTGAGATTTGAGATCTGAGATTATCTGAGATTTGAGATCTGAGATTGTTTGAGATTTGGAATCCCGACCTGAGACCTGAGACCTGAGACCTGAGACCTGAGACTTGAGACCTGAGACCTGAGGCCTGAGACCCTTGAGCCCTGCGACCCTTGAGACCTGAGACCACTGAGACTTGAGACCTGAGACTTGAGACTTGAGACCACGATTGGCCGACAAGAGGCGAACGGGATCTTGGCGACTACTTTTTCGAGATCCCGCAAAACCTTAGATATTTCTCAGATTAACTATTGACAGAGAAAAACCGCGAGCGTAGTATCCGCTTCGGGTGGTCAAAAGTGGTCGGAAGTGGGTCCAACCTCGTAGCAAGCAACCGATCAGAGAACTTTTCCTAGAGGCCACCCAAAAATTTGCTCGCCGGGTCCAAAGATATGCTGCGGGGAAACTACACGGCTCGAATCGACCCAACGGGTCGGCTAAAGGTGCCGACTCCTTTCCGCCGCCTCATTGAAGACAAGCACGGTAGCGAATTCTACCTAACCAGTCTTGCCGGAGACAACGTTCGCATTTATCCATTGCCGGAATGGGAATCGATCGAGCAACGACTGTCTCTGCTGCCGACGATGGATCCGGCCCGGCGAAAGTTCCTTGACAGAACGAACTACTACGGACAGCAGGCGACGATTGATGGCCAGGGACGTTTGCTGATTCATCCTTTATTGCGCAAGAGCGCGGCAGTCCTCGGGGACGTCGCGGTGCTCGGGTATCTGACCTATCTCGAAGTTTGGGAGTTGGACGTCTTCAAGCAACGGCTGCTCGCGGATCCTTATACGGAGGAGGATGAGGCGGCGATTGCAAGGCTGGGGATATAAGGAAGTTTTCGAGTTTCGAGTTTCGAGTTTCAAGTTTCTAGTTTTGTTAGGGAATCTTGGGGGTTCCTTGGAAGAAGAGAGAATGGGATACGAGACCCAGTTGAGATTTCGAAATGCCAGGAAGGTTGGTAACGAACAACTCGAAACTTGAAACTCGAAACTCGAAACTAGTGCTTAGTTCTTTGAACAAGATCACGGGGCGGTGGTGATGGTTGCGCCTTTGGGGGGCAGAGGCGCGCCCCATCGCCCCGTGCTGCCACAAGAGACCATGCGGTACCTCGCACCCGCACGAGGAGGTCTCTTCGTAGACAGCACGGTTGGTCTGGGTGGACACAGCGAGTCAATTCTCGAATCGTCTGAACAGACACGAGTCATCGGCATCGATCGCGATAGGGAAGCATTGAGTTTTGCAACCGAGAGACTCAGCCGATTTGGAGAACGTTTTCGACCGGTACACGCGAATTTTGAAGAACTCGATCGGGTGTTGGCTGAAATCGGGGAGCAAGAGGTCGCGGGGATACTGGTGGACCTGGGTGTTTCCTCTTTGCAATTTGATTCCCCGACGCGGGGTTTTAGTTTTCGCTTTGATGCTCCACTTGACATGCGAATGGACCCGGAAGGTGATGAGCCGACAGCGGCTGATCTTCTGGCCCAGCTTCCCGAAGTGGAGATCGCCAGAATTATTTTTGAGTATGGCGAAGAGCGTGGCTCCCGGCGCATCGCCAGATGGATCGTTGAAAAGCGCGAACAGGGAGAGCCGATAGAGAGCACCAGGCAGTTGGCCGATCTCGTGGCCAGGGCCGTTGGTTCAAAGAAGTCCAAAGTTCATCCGGCCACCCGTACTTTTCAGGCCTTGCGCATCGCAGTCAATCATGAGCTTGAGGGCCTGAGCTCGTTCATACAAAAGTCGATTGATCTTTTAAACGTTGACGGTCGATTTGTCGCTATTAGTTTTCACTCGCTTGAGGATCGCATCATCAAGCAGGAGTTGCGACGACTTTCAGGGCAGTGCCAGTGCCCACCTCGGGCGCCGGCTTGTTCCTGTGGCGCGCGACGGCAAATTGAAATACTGACCAAGCGACCGATTGCCCCTACTGAAGACGAGGTCGAAGAAAATCCACGGGCCCGCAGTGCAAAACTACGTGCCTGCCGGAAACTTGAAGCGAGTTGATAACCACCCGCTACCCAGCGGTACCGACAAGAGGGTCATCATGAAACGACTCCCTGCAAGCCAACTCAATACCAACATCAAACGCGAGCGCGACCTGCGTGCACTGTCTCGTCTGGGCCTGCTGCTCTTTAGCGGTGCGATACTTGCCGGCGGATTCGTATTCGCAGCTAAGCAGCACTTTGCTGCGGTTAAATATGGCTACACCAGCGAGCAGTTACGCAAAGAACGAGAACAGTTGCTTCGTGAGAACCAGCAGTTGTCGCTGGAGAAGGAACAGGTTTCGTCGCCGGCGCGACTGGAATCGGCTGCGCGCGCGTTGGGTCTGAAACCGCTGCAGGCACGACAGGTCGCCTTAACGAGTACAGTACAAAATACGTCTTCCGTCTCGACCCCCGCTTCGAGAGCTCGAACCCAACTCCAAAAGGACAAGGCGAAATTGAAAGCGAAAGCGTCTGCCTCAACGCGTCGATAGTTCTTCGCGCGGACGTTAGCCACAGCGAACACACTCGCAAGAAGGAGTAAGAAGGGACAAGCACGATCATGCTGGCCAGGGCTGCCGCTCAGAACAGAATCCGACCCGACGCTTCACTCCGCCGCGTGCTTTTCGTCGCGGCCTTTATTGTCTTGTGGATGTTCGCCATCGGCGTTCGCCTTGTTTATCTGCAGGTGTCGCGGCATAGCAGTTTGACTGAGCGCGCTCGTCAGCAGCAACAGGACGCCATCGAAACCAGTCCGCAGCGAGGGCAGTTACTTGATCGCAATGGACGAGAGCTGGCCAGGAGTCTTGCTACCGACTCGATCTTCGTGGCCCCTGACGAGTTCAACGCCAAAGCTGTTTCCAAGAGTCGAGCAAAAGCGTTGGATGCTGCCGCCCAAGAGTCTCAGACCGCAGCTGCGATTGACTGCACGGCAGACGCGCTCGCAAGTGTGCTTGGCAAGAATAAAGCGGACCTGGTGAAGCAATTCCGCGAAGGAGCTGCGAAGAACCAGCGCTTCGTTTGGATCGCGCGCAGACTCTCTCCGGAGTTGGGTCGCCTGCTTCAAGCACTCAAGCTCCCGGCCGTGCACATCCAGCAGGAACCGAAGCGTTATTACCCAAATGGATCGCTGGCGGCCCACCTGCTTGGATTTGTCGGTCTCGATAACGTCGGTCTCGGCGGCGTCGAGCAGATCTATAACGAGAAGATCACCGGCGAGCCAGGCAAGTTGTTTTTGGAGAAAGACTCTGAAGGGAAGGCTTATGAAGGCTTCGAGATCCCTTCAAATCCCGGCCAGACGATCGTTCTGACGATCGACCAGTCGGTTCAATTTCGCACGGAGCAGGCACTTGCGAGCGCAGTTGAAAAGGCAAGAGCGAAATCGGGATCAGCAATAGTTTTGGATCCGCGCACGGGCGAGATACTCGCGATGGCTACGGTTCCCACGTTTGATCCCAATAACGTTGGCGCTTCTCCGGCGATTTCTCGGTCCAACTGGGCACTGCAAAATATTTACGAGCCGGGATCGACCTTTAAGATCGTTGCGTTCTCAGCCGCGATCGAAAAGGGTCTGGCAAAGCCCGACGATAAGATCGATTGTCAGATGGGATCGATCACCATCGCGAAGCGCGTCATCCGCGACCATACGGCGTTCGGAACTTTGACCTTGACCGAAGCGCTTGAGAAATCAAGTAACGTCGCAGCGATTAAACTCGGTCTACGTGTCGGCGATCAGTCGATGTATGACTACATGAAAAGCTTTGGTTTTGGTTCAAAGACTGGAGTCGAGCTGCCCGGCGAAACTGCCGGGCTGGTACGTCCGGTGAATCGCTGGCAAGCGTCGTCAATCGGTTCCATCGCAATTGGACAGGAAGTCGGCGTTACTCCGCTGCAGATGGCCGGGGCTTTTGCCACTTTGGCAAACAATGGTGTGCGTGTGTCGCCGCACCTCGTGCGCGAAATTCAAACATCTTCAGGGATGTCGGTGTATCGGGCCAATCCCGAGCATCGAACCGTCGTCAGTGAAAAGACTGCGACGGCATTGCGCGGCATGTTGGAAGGCGTGACTTTGAACGGCACCGCGAAGCAGGCACAACTTGATGGTTACTCGGCGGCTGGAAAAACCGGTACGGCCCAAAAGATAGATCCGAAAACAAAGACGTATTCACACACCAAGCACGTCGCCTCGTTTGTCGGTTTTGCGCCGGTGAATAATCCGGCGGTGGTGATCGTCGTGGTGATTGATGAACCGTCTGGTGCTTATCACGGTGGCGATGTGGCCGCTCCGATCTTTCGTGATATCGCCGAGCAGATCCTGCCGGATCTCGGTGTGATGCCTGACACTGATTTCAAATCGCCGGCTGAATTGATCGCTCAGAACACTCCGCAGAAAGTCGTCACAGTTGCTGAGCGTGATGATCAAGATCGTACTGCACAGGCGCGTGAAGAAAGTCTGCCCAAAGTTGCCAACCGCGGTCAAAGGGGTGGTGAAGTTGTTTACGCAGTCGCCAGCAGTCGAGCAATGTTGATGCCTGATTTGCAGGGAAAGAGCGTGCGCGACGTTGCACGGGCCTGCACGCAGCTTGGCCTGCAAGTTGAAACGCGCGGCGAAGGTCGCGTAACGAGACAGAATCCGGCGCCTGGAATGGAAGTTCAGCCAGGCCAGACGGTTTACCTCGAGTTTGCGAGAAGTAACTGAGGGAAAAGTTTCTAGTTTCTAGTTTCGAGTTTCTAGTTCTTTAAAGAGTGCTGAGTGCTGAGTACTGAGTTCCAAAGAGGCCAAAAAGAAATTCGAACGGGCGACCTGGAGAACTGAGACCTGAGACGTGAGACCAACTCGAAACTAGAAACTCGAAACTTGAAGCTTCCTTATGGAGCGCCCGACCCGACATGATCCCCCATCGAACGCAGAACCAGGAGCATTCTGGAGTTGCAGTAAGGTATAGAGTTGCAGCCTGCCGCAAACGCTTGCGTACAGTTCGCGCCCACAAGACTCAACTCTCACCTTCAAGTGATGACGACTTTCCAGAGCCTGAGATCTCTTCCGTTGAAGAATCTGCGACAGCCAGAACGGAAACTGCGGTTGAGTTTCCCTAGAGAGGGGATTTGTTACCGGTCGAATAATATCGGCATAAACCCGAAGAACAATGTTCTACGGATGCATGTTGGAGTTCACCCTGGTGACATGAAGTCAGTACCGCCTCGCGGTAGTTACTCAAAGAGTGCTGGGTACTGAGTGCTGAGTTCCAACGAGGTTTCTTGTTTCAGTTTTCTTGGGTCGAGACGCGAACAAGAACTCAAGCCGGCTGCGAGGATGGGTTTTTGGAACTCAGTACTCAGCACTCAGCACTCTTCAAATGACCTGTACTGACTTCATGTCAACGTCAGAACTAGTTGAGGGGACGAGGCGGATATAACGTGAACGTTCGAGAAGCGTCAGTATTAATGGGCGCGATTGCCACCGACGCCAGCGCCGAGTTGTTTGAAAAACAAATAAAAGACTTTTCTATTGACTCGCGATCGGTTGACGCGGGCGAGCTGTTTTTTGCTTTGTCGCAGGAAGACTATGCCCGCGCTGGTTTCAACGGCACGTTTGCCGATGCTCATCAGTTCATTCCCGAGGCATTCAAGCGCGGGGCGATTGCCGCGGTTGCGCGCCGAGACCGCCTCGCAGGCAACGAAGCGCTGGAGGCGGTTAAGGACCGGTTGCTACTGGTCGATGATGCTATCGCCGCGCTGCAGACGTTGGCCCAACGAGTTTATGAGCAATGGGATCGACCAGTGATCGGAATAACCGGCAGCGCCGGAAAGACCACCGCGAAAGAACTGACGGCCCACGTGCTGGCGGTAAACGGAAAACGCGTTTTGAAGAGCGAGCGAAACTATAACAATGGGCTGGGATTGCCGCTTTCTGTTCTGCGCATGGTGAGCGAAGGCAGAACGCCCGATCAATTTGACCTGGCTGTACTTGAAATGGGGATGTCGTCGCCCACACATGAGATTCGTCGGTTGACGCAGATCACGCCGCCCGATGTCGGAGTTGAGTTAATGATCGCGGCTGTCCATCTCGAGCACATGGGCTCAATCGAAAACATCGCTGCCGCGAAGGCTGAATTAGTGGAAGGTTTAAAGCCAGGAGGGACCGCGATTCTCAACGCCGACGATGAGTGGGTCATGAGGATGCGCGACAAGCACGATGGGCCGACCATTACTTTTGGCATTGACCATCCGGCGGATGTCAGCGCCGGCGACATAGACACCGGTCGTTTAGGCCGAATCAAGTTCACCTTGAAAACGAGACTCGGCACTGCGCCGGCTGAATTGCACATGAGCGGACGTCACAATCTGATGAACGCGTTGGCCGCTGCGGCTGTGGCTACAGTTTTTGAGATCGGACCGGATGCGATTGCCGGCGCCTTGAGAAGTGCACGACCGCCGCGCATGCGCGGAGAGGCTCTCGACTTTACCGCCGGCTTCACGGTCGTCGACGACTCGTACAACTCGAATCCGCGCTCGCTCCTGAACATGGTGCGCACGATTTGTGAAGGCGGCAAGGAAAGCAAACGCCGAATCGTAATCGCCGGAGAGATGCTCGAGTTGGGAACGGATGAAGAAAATCTGCACCGCGAGGCTGGCCGCGAGATTGCCGAGCTGGGTGTCGATGTTTTATGGGGAGTCCGCGGTCTTGCAAGACTACTCGTGAGCGGTGCCAGAGACGCAGGTTTGAGTAATACCCAATATTTTCCGGATGCAGAGACAGCTGCGGCTGCGTTGCTGGCAGAAATTAAGGAAGGCGATCTCGTACTGGTAAAAGGTTCAAGGGGAGTTGCGACGGACAGAATAGTTGCCGAACTTCGCCGCCGCTTTCCACTGGCTGGTGAAGATTAGTCATAAGTCTTAATCTGATTACAGACTTCGAGGTTCAGGGACTCAATACTGCTAAATGATCTACTACCTCTTTTACGAGCTGATCTACGGCCATTTCAAGGAAAAAGAGTGGTATCTCATCAAGGCGCTCAATGTTTTTCAGTACGTCACCTTCCGCACTGCGTACGCCACGATCACCGCTTTGCTGATCTCGCTTTTGTTCGGCGGGAAATTTATCGAGGGGTTGCGAAAGTGGAACATCGGACAGCAGATTCGCGAAGAAGGACCGCAGGCGCATATGGCCAAACGCGGGACGCCGACGATGGGAGGTGTGCTGATTGTCGGCTCGGTTCTGATCTCCACTTTGCTGTGGGCGCGACTAACAAATGTTTACGTCTGGACGGTGATTCTGGCCACGCTCGGTTTCGCAGCCATTGGCTTTGTCGATGACTACGCGAAGATGGCGAAGCAGCGAAGTCTGGGACTAACCGGTAAACAAAAGCTGGCGGCGCAATTGGTGATCGCGATCGGGGTTTGGGCGGTTCTTTATATCTCAACGAAGTATTGGGCCAGTGACTACTCGTGGAATGTCAGCATCCCGTTTCTGAAGATCACGTCGGAACCGTTTGGCGTCAGTTACATCGGGCCGTTTTTGTATCTCGCTTTCATCGTTCTGGTCCTGCTGGGATTTTCAAATGGCGTAAACCTGACCGATGGATTGGATGGACTGGCGATTAGCATCACGTTCATAGCGATGACGGCGATGACCGCGTTGACCTATCTCAGTAGCGACGCTCGCTGGGCCAGGTATCTAGAACTGACGCATCGACCGGAGGCGGCAGAGCTGACGGTGTTTTGCGGGGCGATGGCCGGAGCAAGTCTCGGGTTTCTTTGGTATAACGCGCCGCCCGCTGAGGTGTTTATGGGAGACACCGGCAGCCTGGCAATCGGTGGCGCGCTGGGAACAGTTGCCGTGCTGACGAAACAGGAATTCATGCTCGTGATGGTCGGCGGTGTGTTTGTGATCGAAGCACTTTCGGTGATGTTGCAGGTGAGTGTTTTCAAGATGACCAAGCGCACCACGGGAACCGGTCGTCGACTCTTTAAGATGACGCCGCTGCATCATCACTTTGAAATGCAGGGTTGGAAGGAATCGAAAATTGTGTTTCGGTTCTTGATCCTGGCCATTCTGTTTGCGCTGTTGAGCTTGTCGACGCTCAAGTTGCGCTGATTTGTAGGGGACGCCCCTCCAAACCCGCCGAGCAAAGGTCGTGAATTTGTTTGGATGTTACCGGCAAGAAAGTCCTGATCATTGGCGCAGCGCGCAGCGGCGTCGCGAGTGCGAAGTTCCTGGCCGCGCACGGTGCGGTGGTGGCGCTCAACGATCGGAAACCGATCGAGCAGTGGAGTGCCGAAGCTGCGGCCTTAAAGAATGACGGCATCGGTTGTCTCGCTGGCGACGTGCCGAGTTGGCTACTCGATCAAATCGAACTCGTAGTCGTCAGTCCCGGTGTTCCTTCGCAAAGCATTCCGATTCGTTACGCCGAACGCGCGGGCGCCGCTGTAGTTGGTGAAGTCGAACTGGCTTCTCGTTATTTGAAAGGACGACTAGTCGGGATTACCGGCTCAAACGGCAAGACGACAACGACGAAGCTCATCGGGGAGTTGTTGAAGAATTCCGGAGTGACCGTGCAGGTTGGTGGGAACATCGGCAAGCCACTGATTTCGCTGGTTGAAAGTTCGGTGGACGAAGGTTGGACCGTGGTCGAGTTGTCGAGCTTTCAGTTGGAAACGATCGCAGAGTTTCATCCAACGGTCGCGATCGTGCTGAACGTAACTCCAAATCACCTCGACCGCTACGAGTCTTTCAACGACTACGCAGCGGCAAAGCATCGGATCTTTAAAAACCAGGAACCGGGAGATGTTGCGATCCTGAATGAGTCTGATGAAGTGGTGGCGTCCTGGGCCAAAGGATTACGCGCGCATGTAGTTCGTTTCAGCGCGAACCGAGAACTCGATGAAGGGTTGTTCCTGAGAGGCAACGAGATCGTTTCGCGCACTGCCGACGGTGAACGAGTGTTAATGAAGCGCGACGAGATGAAGTTACGGGGGTTGCACAACGTTGAGAATGTGCTCGCCGCGGTTGCCGCCGGTTTGGCTTGCGGAGCAGATCCGGAATCGATGCGCGAGACGGTGAAGCAATTCAATCCAGTCGAACATCGACTGGAGTTCGTGGCAGAGATTCAGGGCGTGAAGTTCTATAACGACTCAAAGGCCACGAGTGTCGATGCGACATTGAAAGCCCTGGAAGCATTCGCGAACGATCCCGGCAAAGTAGTTTTGATGCTGGGCGGGCGGGGTAAGAAGGCGCCGTACTCGCCTTTGGCGAAGTTGATAAAAGAGAAGGCACGCCGGCTGGTTCTGCTTGGCGAAGACGCGGAGACGATTCAGAACGAGCTGGGTGGCTTCGCCGCAAGCGAGAGGGTTGCAGACATGAAGGAAGCTGTAGAGCGTTCCTTTGCAGCGGCTAGAAAAGGAGACACGGTCTTACTCGCACCGGCCTGCGCCAGCTTTGACATGTTTACGAGCTTCGAACATCGAGGGGAAGCTTTCAAAAAAGCGGTTTTCGATCTGAGGCTGGAGAACACTGAAGAGCTTTGAGCTTTGTGGTTGGAACTTTGTGCTTGGTGCTTTGAACTGGACGCTTGAACTTGGTTTTCCTGAGATCTCAAATCTGAAATCTCAGATCGCAATAAACTGAGAGACCTGAGACCTGAGACCGAGGACCAAGAGCTGAACTGACATCTGATCTCTGACCTCTGCATTTTATGGCTCGCAAGTTATACCCAGACAAATGGCTCTTCGCAGCGACCGTTGGGCTCGCGCTGTTCGGCGTTGTCATGGTGTACAGCGCCTCGGCGATGCTCGCCCAGTCAGAAAACCACAGCCAGTTTTATTATTTCATCAAGCAGGGAATTTGGACCGCGATCGGCTTGGCCGTGATGTTCGTGATGATGCAGATCGATTATCGCCACTGGAAGAACCGCACGATCGTTTACGGCTTGCTCGCCATCACCGCT
>JBGTLE010000300.1:0-5870 GCA_041744295.1 Pyrinomonadaceae bacterium
ATTGAAGAGGAACTCGGAAGCGCGGCGCGCTATCCCGGCCCCACGGCGTTTAGTCAGAGGCGTTAGGTAGTCGGGTAGCGGGCTATGTGGAGTGCGCCGGCTTGTCGGCGCTTTAAACCCCGGGCTACGCAACGGAAGCGATGAAAGCGCCGACAAGTCGGCGCACTCCAAAGGCTCCGCATGACACAAAAGGGGATTTGGGGGAGTTAACTACTGCTGGATGTATTCGTGGAGGAGTTTGATTTCGTCGCCTTGTTCACTGAGTTCAACCCGCATTAAATCGCGCATCGAGAGCATGCCGACCCAACGTTCGCCGTCAACGACTGGCAAGTGTCGGGTGCCTATCAGTTCCATTAACTCCAACGCCTGATGAGGGGTCTCATCACATTTGATCACGGCGCGCAGCTCGCTCAGGACAGCTCCGACGGTTAGCGTCAAAGGATCGCGATGCTGAACGACTACGCGTCTAACCACGTCACGTTCGGAGAACACTCCCAACAATTTTCCGGCGTCATCGACAACACAGACGGCGCCCACATTGCGTGAAGCCATGAACTCGGCCGCAGCCTGCACGGTGGCGGAAGACTTCATGGAATAAGGCTCCCGGTTGCGAATCACATCTCTAATCAACATCACCGAGCCTCCTTATCGGGAACTGGGGTTGAGACGAACGCATTATAAAAGAGAAAGGCTCATTTTCCATATCTCATTTGACAATGATCATCAATGATCATATCTCATTTGACCCCCGCTCTTTACACCGAAGGTGTTACGTCCTCCAGCCCAGGGTTGCGCGCTCTGGCGCTACCCTGGGATCTTGCGAGTTTGAGCAATCTACCCCATCGGGGTTGCGTCTGGCCTATCCACGTCGAGGGATGTCGTCGCGTTGATCTCAAATGAGATGTGGCAAATGTTTTCGATCTGCCAAGCTTTCATACCGAGCCGCCCACTAGCCAAAAAGCGACCCCTGCGTCGTCGGCCTGCGAAACGTTTTGCCACCATTTCCATCATGCGGCGCTCGTTTGTTGAACCCCAGCCGCGTCGCGTGCACGCGATACAACTTTTCAATCGCTTCCCAATATTGTCCCTTGCCACGCATCCGCTCGCCAAACTCACTCGAGTTCATCTTCCCTTCTCTCGCGTCGCGTATTCGATTCAGGATGCGATCTGCCTTCGTCGGCAACTTTGCGCGCAGGCGTTCTTCAAAATAAGGCGCTACGCTGCCGGGTAAACGCAGCATGTTGATGAAACATTGAGTGGCGCCCGCTTCCTTTGCGCGTTTCAACAACTCCGGAATGTCACTCGCCAAACCCGGAATCACAGGCGCAATCCCGATGCCAACTTGAATCCCGGCGTCCGCCAGATCCGCCATCGCATGAAACCTCGCCTCCGGAAGCGGTGCGAACGGCTCAACCGCACGCGCGGCCTCGCGATCAGTAAATGGAATTGTAAAGAACACGCTGACCTTGGAACGACGCTTCAGTTCCTGCAACACGTCAAGGTCGCGCCGGATGAGCGCAGACTTAGTAATGATTCCCACCGGGTTCCCAAACTCGGCACACACTTCCAGACATCCGCGCGTCAGTTTGTAGTGCGCCTCGAGCGGCAGATACGGATCTGATGTGAACGAGAAGACAATCTCGTCGCCTTTCCAGGAAGGCTTCAGCAACGCTTTGCGCAAAAGTTCCACAGCGTTGACCTTGACCACAATCTTGCGATCAAAATCGGTGCCCGCGCCGTAGCCGAGATACTCGTGCGTCGGACGACTGAAACAATAGGTACAACCATGGATGCAACCGCGATAGCAGTTGATCGAATAATCAAAACTCACGTCGGGGCTGTTGTTGTGACTGATGATCGACCGCGTGTCATGTTCTTCAAAGACTTCCAGTTTTGTTTCGGGTGGTTCCCCCAGCCATTCGACGGAATGCGTGAGCCAGGGGTTGGGAGGATTTTCAACATACTGCATACCTTAAACCTCGTTCATTTACACCGACGGCACTGCCAGCATCGCCGACTCAACCGCACCCAGGAAGATATAAACTTCCGTGGGCTCGGTATGCTGGCGTTCAATCAAACAGACGTAATCGTTCGTCACCTCCGCGACGCGTCCTTCGTAAATCCCTCCCGATACAGTTTTCATTGTCACTACCTGACCTTTGAAACGCCTGAAGAGATTTTCAGAATGTTGACCTGCCATAAGGGACCTCCGGAGTTAAGTTTCGTCAGCGGCTGCCGCCGCGCTGGGTTCGGTCTTCGTCGACCAGGTCACAAAAAAGAACCGGTATTTGTCTGGGTCTTGCAAAGTGATAAAGCGGCCGCCCCAGCCCTCATCGACTGGTGGTTGCACGTGTGCGCCACTGTCGCTGAGCTGTTCGTAGTATTGATCGACATCCGGAACGCCCAGAAAAAAATGGGTGCCCCGCCCGCGTCGTAACATCGTTTCCAGCTGCTCAGCCAAAGTAATCCGCAAACTCCCGGCGCGCAAAGTCGCCATCGGCGGTTCACTCTGCGGGGTGTGTTTCTCCAACTCGAGCCCGAGCAGACCCTGATAGAACGTAAGCGATTCTTCCAGGTTATTGACTTCAAGAAAGAGGAGATCGAGACCAGTTACACTCATGCGCTTTTGAACCCAACTCTCATTCTACCGCGGTCAAAACGATATACACACCATAGCAACCAATGACGACTAAACTCCAGAAGAGAGCCTCTTGAATCAGCAGATGCCTGTGAAGCACATTCCCGCTGGGTAACCATGACTTCAGGGCGCTGCGCACCATGAGCACCCCAAAGAGCAAAACGAACCCGGCGAGAATAGCGAGCGGCCAGAGAAACCAGATCCATTGAAAGCGAACGAGCAGCAACAAGAACAGTCCGACCAGCAGGCAGAGAAACGCGCGTAGAAATTGGCCAAACGCACCGATATCCTGGGCTGCGGGTTGCGCCACGGGAACGAAAGTGCGGGCCCTGGGACGGAGACGTTTCGCATCATAGGCTTGCCTGGAAGTACGATCCTTCAAAACGCCGTAAGCCTCATTGAGCGACTTCATCGCTTCCTCGCTGCCGCCTCTGTCAGGGTGACAACGCGAAGCTTGACGTTTGTACAATCGCTCGAGATCGCGCGCCGAAGTTGTGACGTCGGCGCCAAGGATGTCGTAGTAATCCCGATCCGATTGGTTGGTCTGGCTCATGAAGCAAAGGAAATGGTGCGCGAATTCTAGAGTCGGGATCAACGATTTGCAATCGCAAGACGCTTGCCAATAAATGAATACTGGGGCCGCGGATTAACGCAGATGAAACGGATCTGAAAAGAGAGTATTCGACAGCTCTCAGTTTGCGATTGCTCAGATCCGTGTCATCTGCGTTAATCCGCGGCTAAAAGAGTGTCATCGCGTTCCGAGTCAGGGCGATATCACTTATGGTAATCTTCGAAAAAGTTCGTTAACGAGCGACGTCTCCCTTCATCGTGCTTCTTCAGTAAGCTGACAGACAGCAATGTCTGTCCTACTTCATCATGAGCCAATCATTCGAGCCAGGCGACGATTTGATCTTCCAACTTGAAAGCGGTTACGGATTGCTGCGCGTGCTCGCGAGAGAAGGCGAAGGCGAGAACACGATCTGGCATCTGCTTGCCTATGATGATTTCTTCCCGGATGTTGAAAGGGCAGAGAGAGCTTTGGCCCAGGCGCAAGCTCCCGGCGTACGAACCCCTCACCTGCCGCTAACGAACCGCGCGTTTGAGCGCACCCCCGCAGCCAAGCTTGGTAACCGACCCGTTTCAGATGAAGAACTTGTTGCTTATCGCGACTGGTTGAACTCGCCCGACCGGCAAGTCCACGATCGTTCAGCCCTGCTGATGTTAGGAGTCAGATAGGAATGAACGAACCCCAACGGTCCACGCCTTTGAACAAAGTCGTCTGCGGCTTGCAACTGGTAACGCTTGCATTTCTCTTATTCACGGGCCCGGCCGTGTTCGCCACGAGGCGTGAGCGAATAATCGACCGCTGGAAACCTACACACTACAGCGTCCAGATCACTCTTAATAACGAGTTGACCGCGATCCGAAGGGCCCGAACCGAGATCACGATTGTGACGTTAAAGTCCGGCGTCTCAGTCATCGACCTGGACTTCGGCGAGCTCTCGATAGATTCCGTCACGCTCAACAAACGTACTGCACGCTTCAAACACTCATCGGGCTTGTTGCGAGTGAACCTTTCACGCACAGTCTCGAAAGGAACTCGCCTGGTCGTGGCAGTGAACTATCACGGCAGTCCGAAGAACGGCCTGGTAATGAGTCGAGACAAGAGTGGAAATCCGGCCGTCGTGGGAGACAATTGGCCCAACCGAGTCCATCACTGGATTCCTTCTTTAGATCATCCTTCGGCGAAGGCAACGGTAACGTTCTCGATCACCGCACCCGACAAGAACCTGATAGTTGCGAATGGCGAGTTCGTTAACGTGCAAAACACTTTCCCTGCGATGCGCACGTGGACCTACTCGGAAGGCGTTCCCATTCCGCCCTACTGCATGATCTTCGCCGCCGGCCAATTCGCAAAGTTCACGGTCCGGTCACCAATCACCGAGCTCGAGTATTACGTCCCAAAGGCTGACGAAGCGTTTGCGCTCAAGGGCTTTGCCTCGGCAGCGCCGGCCCTAAACCTTTTTGACGAAATAGTAGGACCATACCCGTACGAGAAGTTAGCGTTGATCGTCGGCGCCACTCAATTCGGCGGTATGGAAAACGCGGGCGCGATTGTGTTCGGAAGCAATCTCTTCACTCAGGTAGGCGACGCACAAATCAGTCCTTCGTTTGGCGTCCGGAAAGGAATAGTCCAGCTGGTGGCGCATGAAATTGCTCATCAGTGGTTCGGCGATTCGGTAACCGAAAAAACCTGGTCGGACCTGTGGCTCAGCGAGGGATTTGCCACCTACTTCGCCGGGACCTTTGTGCAAAAGCACGATGGCGATGCTGCTTTTCGCCAGTATATGAAGAGCGCCGCGGATGCATACTTCGCATTTGCAAAGCAGCGTCGCATTCCTTTGCACGACACCGAAACTGAAGACCTTTTCAAGCTCCTGAACGGAAACAACTATCAGAAGGGCGCCTGGGTTTTACACATGCTTCGTTCCCAATTAGGTGACGACGCCTTCTGGCGCGGGTTGCGCGCGTACTACGCCAAACACAAAAACTCGACCGCCACTAGTGAAGATCTGCGCACTGCTTTAGAGCAAGCGTCCGGCGCCAATCTGCAACCTTTCTTCGCCAGTTGGATCTATGGAGCCGGCCATCCGAGTTATGAGCTAACCTGGTACTGGAGCGCGGAACGTCGTTCGTTGCGCGTCAGTCTCAAACAAACTCAAGCAGTAGGTGCGTTTCCAAATTGGTTGCCGGTGGAGATTTCTACCTCGGCAGGTAAGCAGCGTCTGGTGCTGAAACCGCGCACGAAAGAGACCATCGAAGAGTTTCGGTTGGATCAAGCACCGATGTCGATTGAAGTGGATCCCGACGAGACCGTTTTGAAGGAGCTGATTGTGCGGCAGCTAGAGGTCAGTACCGCCGCGCGGTAGCGACTGTGTGAGAACTAAGGCGGAGTGGCATGAAGTCAGTACCGCAACGCAGTAGCGTCGGGTCTACGGTTCCAACCACGAATCTACAGGTCAAATGGGTATCTAGTGATCAATTCTAAAAGGCCAAGGTCGTGCGGCTGAAGTTTTGAGCGCAAGCAAACGACACCCATGCTCACGCGAAGGAAAGGAATAATCGCTTTTTTGCTAGCGGCGATCCTGGTGACAGGCTCGACGCCTGGTCCCTTACCGTCCGCTGCTGGCCAGTCTCCCACTCGTGAGAAACCCAAACTGAAAGACTTTGG
>JBGTLE010000301.1:0-16386 GCA_041744295.1 Pyrinomonadaceae bacterium
TACGCGTTCCGCAACCCCCGACTGTACGTTCTGCGGCTCACTCGCATTCTCAACTGCGGCAGCAACCACATCAGAAGTAGCAACCAACCGCCCACCGGCAGCAAGGTCGCGCAACTCTTTCAAAAGCCGCGCTTGCTCCGCCACCAACTCTCGCATCTGCTCGAGCTGAACGTGTTGTTGCCTGATCGCTTCCTCGAGCGCAGTGATCCGCTCGGAATCGCTTGCCGGCGATTTCTCAACAGCAGGCCGCGATGCGCCGCCGCTGAGTTTATTGCCGTCCGTCCCCGTGTGATCAGAGACGCCCTGACCAAAGGCGGGCACCGCACAGAGCGCACAAAAGACAGCGACACCGGCAAACATTACCAGTGCAGACCTTCTGGAATATGGCATTTGTTTTCCTCCGAAGGGAGCGATCGGTGACGAATGAAGGTAATCCGAGAAAGTGAATTCAGACTTAACGTGATGTTAATTCTATCTGAAGCCAGTAAGGGAGGGATGAAATCACAACAGCTTACCGAGGACATAGCCCGCCCAAACCATGAGCAGGCCGAGAAGATTGGCCGCAACTACGTTCAAAGCCGCCAGCAAGATCTCGCCGTTTCGGATAAGCGCGAACGTCTGCAAACCAAATGACGAAAAGGTGGTGAAGCCTCCCAGGAAACCAATAACCAATACCGCTTGCGTTATATCGCTCAAAGGCATCCGGCTCTGCATTACCGCAAATAACAGACCCCCAAGGAAACAGCCAATCGTGTTGACCGCAAGAGTGCCGACAGGAAAGGTTTCACCAAACTGACGCGCGAAATAACTCGCAAGCAGATAGCGGGCAACTGTGCCCACGAAACCTGCAAGACCGATAAATAGGAGACGCTGCAAGGGAGTTAAGCTCGGTGTTGGCGCTATGAGTAAAGCGCTTCGATCAACTCTCCAAAGTTTTCATCTATTACTCGTCGCTTAACTTTTAGGGTCGGCGTCAACTCCCCGCCGTCGATAGTGAATTCTTCCGGCAGCAGTGCCACCCGGCGAATGCGTTCATAATCGGCGAGCTCTTTCGTCAAATCGATCACATCCCGTTGCACCAGTTTGATCGCGTCTGGAAACTGGCTGAGCGCCTGACGATCTTCTGGAAAATTCGCGCCTGCGGAATAGAGCGCCTGCTTCAGCGCTTCCCACTCAGGAACGATCAAAGCCACCGGCTGTTTCCGGCCCGTACCGACAACTACAACCTGGCTCACAAACTCGCTCTGCTTGAGCAGGCTTTCAATCAATTGCGGCGCAACATACTTACCGTTGGAAAGTTTGAACAGATCTTTTTTACGGTCGGTAATATAAAGTCGGCCGTCTTTATCCAGGTGGCCCACGTCTCCGGTGGCAAACCAGCCGTCCTTCAGACAGGCCGCTGATTCTTCGGGATGACCATAGTAACCGCGCATGACGTTCGCGCCACGAATCAGGATCTCGCCGTCTGTCGCGATCTTTAGTTCGATGCCGGCGAACGGTGTGCCGACCGAACCAACCCGATTGTCGCCGGGCCGGTTCGCCGTCACAATGCAGGTCTCCGTGGCGCCATAGCCTTGCAAAATTGGAATTCCGGCCGCCAGGAATGAGTATGAAAGTGCCGGCGAAAGCGGTGCGCCGCCGGAAACAAAATATCGCAGCCGGCCGCCGACTCCTTCTCGCCACTTCGAAAACACAAGCTTGTTCGCAAGGTTCTGCTGAATCCTTAACAAGCGCGGAACCGGTTGACCTTTGTCGACGAGCTCGGCGTATCTCTGGCCCACCGCCAACGATCGCATGAAGACTTTCCGCTTCCAACCTTTCTCAGACAGGCCCTTCTTCACAATGCGGTGATAGACCTTTTCAAACAACCTCGGCACGGCAGTCATCACAGTCGGCCGGACTTCTCTTAGATTTTCACCAACTTGATCAAACGACGCCGCGTAATACACAGACATGCCGCTATAACAAAAGATGTAGAAACCAGCGCGCTCGAAAATGTGAGACAGCGGCAACACGGACAACGCGACGTCGGTGGGACCGATTGGTAGACCGCTGGTAATGGCCAGGATATTTGCGATGAAGTTGTGATGGGTCAGCATCACACCCTTGGGCTCGCCGGTGGTTCCGGAGGTGTAAATGATCGTCGCCAGATCGTCAGCGCGGATGGCCTTCAAATAAGCGTCATAAGCCTCGGGCCGGGCCCGATCCTGCTCCTTGCCGGCCAGTTCCAACGCGTCGAGAGTGGTGGCACGTTCCAAACCGTTAGCAGCATCAGCGTCAAAGAAGATCAACTTCTCAAGGAAATCGAGATCGTCAAAGGCTTCCCGAGCGTGTTTATAAAGACGACGATTGGAGATGAAGATCGCGCGGGTGCCTGAGTCTTCAAGGATGTAACGAACTTGATCGACCGCCTGCGTTGTATAGATCGGAACGTTGATGGCGCCCAGACTCAGTATCGCGAGATCGGCCATAGACCATTCAGGCCGATTCTCGGAAAGCAGTGCCACGCGATCACCGGGCTTTATTCCGAACGAGGCGAGGCCGAGGGCCATGTGACGCACGCGCTCAACAAAGGTCTGCGCGGAATAATGGATCCACTCGCCACCGATCTTGTGATTGAGCGCATCTTCTTTACCGTGACGTAATGTCGCCGAGAGACACATGCCCGGGACAGAAGAGTATGAAGGTGAAGTCAGATCCTCATTCACCTCTATTTTTGCGGAAGCCACCGAAGCCACTTTCGTGTGCTCCTTTTCGCGGATTTTCTTTATTACAGAGTAAACAGGAGATCGGGCTGCGGGATGATACTACAGCCGCTTCGCAATGCTTAGTCTTGAGATAAGTATTGAGTGCTTTGAGATATTGCTGAGTACTGAGTACTGAGTTCCAGAACGCTCATCGAGACCGAGTGCTTCGTAAGGTTGAGTTCTGAACAGCATGTTTGATCGGAACAGAGAACATGAAACCTACGCTCACGGGAACTCAGCACTCAGCACTCAGCACTCAGGACTCAGGACTTAGTTAGCACTGCCTGCAGTCGAGCGCCGCCGCCTTCTGCGTGGCGCCTGCACTTCTTCGACTCGACCGTTCATCGTAGCCAGTGCCGCCAGGATCAGGAACAGCAGAGCGTTTGCCGTGGTGTGCAGAGTGAAATCAAAAAAGCTGTGTACCAGTACCGCAAAGCAGCCTGCCAAAGCGCCGGTCGCGACACCGCGTCGGAACTTATCCCGCGACTGCATCCGCGAGAGCCCCATCCGGAAAAGCATGATCACAAAACACAGGGCGACAACAGCGCCAACGATTCCGCCGTCAGACAACACCTGTAAGTAATCGTTGTGCGCTTGTTCGAGGCGGTAAAGACCATTGCGCGAATCGTACTGTGTATAGACCACGCCGAAAGCACCCAGTCCGGCGCCAAGTGATGGATTCGCCTTGATGATATCGAGGGTCACGCTCCAAAAATGCGCGCGGCCTGTTGTCGGATCGTCGCTGTTAACCGTGCCGAGGAACCGAGTAATCGCACCTTCCCCGCCGAATAAGATCACTCCCCCAAAAAGTGCGATGATCAGTGCGAGCGCCAAGCCAATGCGTGTCGCAATTCCTAAAAGCGGCCGGCGTTTCTGTCCTGCAGAAAGTTGCCTTCCGGAGTTGCCTTCGGGGTGCCGTTCACCGCGGCGGTTATGCGCTCCGAAAGAGGCAATCAATCCCAGAAACAGAATTTCAGCCATCAGACTGATGATGCCGCCGCGAGAATTGGTGATCATCAAGGCAATTCCCATCAGCCCAGCGGCGAAGAGGTAGATGAACTTTTTTTCGCGCTCGATTCCTCCCGTGAAGATCAACCCCAGCGGAATGGCGAGCGTCAATTCCATATAACCGGCGAAGTGATGTCGATTGATAAAAGGGCCGAACGCAGTGCTCTGGCTCAACTCGCGAATCCAATAGACTTTCGTCGGGCTGGTGAACGATTGGGTCAGACCAAAGAGTGCGAGGAAGAAGCCGAAAATCGTTATCGTCCTCACCAGCAGTCGCAACCTGCGCGGAGTGTCGGTGAAAACCAATACGGCGGCGAAGTAGACCAACAAGGCCACGATTTGCACGAGCACCAATCGAGTTGCATAAGGATCGAGGGAAAGCGACTTGACGGGAGTTGTAGCAAGCAGGCCGGCAGCCTGGCGATCGCGCAACGGCAGTAACTGAATGCACCCGAGTGCCAGCATGCCAAGCAACGGCAATTGCAAGACGTTGCGACTTACGCGCAGTACCCCGAGTCTCCACCCGTCCGCAACCCACAAGGCGAGAACGCAGACGGCGCCGAGGCTAAACACGGACAACGTCCAATAATGAACCGTTCCGTAAGCGAGGGCCGACAAAACGATCGTTATGCAGATCAGCAGGAACAAGAACCTGCTGGCCAAGGTATGCGGAACGCGAAAAGCCGCGCGCTCGGCGCCTGAACGTGGCACAGGCACTTCAGCTACGGGGATACTAAGCTCCGAGCTTGAGGTTGAAGTCGTCATACCAGATCGTACCGAACATCGGACAGTTGGCGGTATCAGTGCAAGCAGCGCGGCCGATCGTCAACACGACGGCTTCTGTAGTTGGTCCTGTTTTGAAACTCAAGGCGACACGTTGCCAATCGTTGGTGCCAGTGGGCGCCGACTCCGACAGCGCCAGAGTCCCCGATCCCCTCGCATCCGTTATCACGAGGACCGGAGCCCCGGCGCTCTCGAGTTTCGCGGTCTTGAAATAGTACTCGAGTTCATACTGTTTGTTTGGCTCGACAGGAACCAGATGCGTCACGCCAAGGGAGCCAACGCTGGCGCGGACCCGAAACACCAGACGCAGACTGTGACTGCCGCTATTTGCCACATTCGGTTCGATGCTGATCTGCACCTGATCCTGCGACTTGACCTGCCAACCAAAACCACCGGAGGCGCCCTGCTTTATGCCTGATTCAAAACCGCCGTCCTGAATCCGTCCCACTGCGACCCGGTAATTCTGCCCTGGGGCGATCTCGTTCCACACTTCGGCGGCAAGGTGAATTTTCCCACCTGCCATCAAACGATTAATGATCGCCTCGCCGCTTGTGCGGTTCCTGACTTTCTCCACTTCACTCAAACTCTTCCAGATTGGAATTCCCAGATCGGTCTTCTGCTGCGCAATCAGGTGCAGCGCGAATTGAGCTCGAGTTTCGGCAGCCTTTCCCACCGCAGTCTTCAGTGATTCGGGATCGTCTTTGAAAACCTGCCACGCCAGGTTGAATAACTGTGGACGCAGCTCCGGATCGGCTTCGCTGGCTCGTTGCAGCTCAACAAAACCTTCTTCGTAGCGATCGTCGCGCAGCAACAGGTTGCCGAGGTACCAATGCGGATACGAGTATGACGGCGCTAACTCCACCGCTCGTCTCAGTGCTTTTTCTCCTCGTTCAATTTCACCTGCCCGCTCCAGTGCTCGGCCAAATGACATCCAGAATCGATAGTCGTGTGGTGACAAAGTAACGGCCCGTTCGTATTCGCTCACGGCCTGCATGATCTGATCGGGTGGCAGTTTCTTCTCGGTAAAGTCGCCGAGCCTCCAGTGTGGCAGTGGATCGTTAGGTGCGAGATTGACGGCAAGTTTCGCGAGGTCGGGGCGAGTATCATCCTGGTTGAAATACTCTGCGAGCGTGTTCCCCAAATACCAACGCAGAACGAAAAACATCCAGAGGAATGCTAATGCCAGGAACAGGATCGCCGCCGCGCGAACGAGTGGTTTACGAAACTCTAGTTGGATTAATTGATCAGGCACTTTAGTAGGGATCAGATGTTGGATGTTAGATGCTGGTAAGAGTCAGAACTTTGGACTTTGGACTTTGGTCTTTGATTTGTGGTCAAAACTTGAATCCTGAGAAATGGCGAAAATTGTGGCGAAGAATCCAAAGACCTAAGAGCAAAAAGATTGAAGATTCGAACCACGCACAACTGACTAGCATCCAGCATCTGACATCTAACTTTTATTCCAGGTCTTCAATCATGATCCGCATGCGGCGCACCGCAATCCCTTTGGCGCGACAAAACACCAACACCTCTTCCAAACGTGCGGCTGACATCTTCGAGCTCGAAATAAGCAGCTCATTGACTTCCTGCCGCTTGCAGATCTCACTCAGATCGCCGTTGCCGCCAAAGACTTTCAAGCCATGAATGACCTTGCCGCGCTTCGCAGGATCGTCGTCGAGAAATCCGACCGGCGAGTATTGGAGATCGCGATTATTCAGTAACTCGCGCAGCAACAACTCGCCGCCATCGCCGGCACCATAGATCAGCACCCGCCGCCCATCTGCTGAATGCGGCGTCGGCAGCAATTGCCGAAACAGCCGGAAAGCCATGCGGCTCCCCGCGAGGAATAAGAACATCAGAACGCCATCGATCAGGAAAACCGTGCGCGAGAAGCCCTCGAAACGAAAAGCAAACAGCACCACAACCACACTCAGTACCGAGCTGACCAGGATCGCCTTTGCAAACACAACCAGATCGTCAAGGCTCGTGTAACGCCAGATTCCCCGATAGACACCGAGCACCAGGAAAGTGGCCATCTTGAAAAAGACCAGAACCGGTACGGTGCGCAGAAAGAGGGTCCAGGCAGCGCTACCCGAGAACGCGCCAAACTGCAACGCATACGCACTCCAGTAAGCGAGAATGATCAGCACCAGGTCGAGCAAGACCTCGAAGACGCGACGTTTGTACGAGACATCAACAAGAAAGCCGTAGAGTGGCTTCTCTCTTAGGGCCAGCGCTTCTTCCGTCTCGTCGTAGACTTTTACGCCTGCCAAATAAACGCCGACCAACGTCAGCACAATAGTGAAGCCGGCAATCGCAGCCAAACTCACATCGAGTTTCACTCGTTGCACGAACACCGCCAGCAAGCCCGACAACGCGGCGAAAGCGTAGAGCATCCAGACCGCGTGCCGTTCAGACATTCCCAGCGCCACGAGACGATGGGAAGTGTGATCGCGCCCGCCCTGCGAAGCCGAGCGGCCGGATAGCTTGCGCAAAATTGTCACGAACGTAGTGTCGAAAATCGGAATAAACAGGACCAGGATTGGCACTGCGAGAACCGGCAAGAGACTGCGAGATCTCCCGCCAGTCACGTTGACTAATGCGGCACTCGCTAGAAAGAACCCGACGAACATAGAGCCGCAATCGCCCATGAAGATCGACGCTGGATTCGAGTTGTAAACCAGAAATCCGAGTAGTGCCGCGGCAAAGGTGAGCAGCACGAGCGCTTCGGTGAGCTGACCGGTGTTCACGAAACTGAGTGCCAGAAAACCCGACGCGATGATCCCGATTCCGGCTGCCAGGCCATCCATGTTGTCGAGCAGGTTGATAGCGTTCGTTATGCCAATCAACCAAAAGATTGTGAGGGCCATGTTCACTGACGAAGAACTGGTCCACGGTAAAGTCAGACCGTAATAGACAACGTAGGCCGAGGCCATAATCTGGCCGACCAGTTTCTGATAGGGCTTGATGTGCAGGAGGTCGTCAACGAGCCCGACGGCAAAAAGGAAAGTGCTGGCAAGCAGGATGCGCAAGCCATAAGCCGTGTGCGGCAGAAACAGCAGGTAGCTAATCGTCACCGATAGCCAGATCGCTAATCCGCCCAGCATCGCCGTTGGCTTCTTGTGCCAACGATCTGTCTTCGGCTTTGCGACCATGCCAAAACGTCTCGCCAGCGCCCGCACGAGTGGCGTCAGGACCAGTGCTATTGCACAGGACGCACCAACGGCGAGCAGACTTGATGAGCTTAACGGCATATGCTCCGGGAAATATTGAGCGGCAAACCTTGGATTCGAGTGTAGCGGAACGCTAGACGATTAGGGGCACGGAGATCAAGTTGGGGGAATCCGTGCTGCCTCGGCATTGTGTAAACAAGTCGTCGATTGATGCTGCGGTGCCGGCGGCTCTGCCGCGCTCCTTGCGGTAAGCCTCATCGATCAGTCCGAACCGTTTGGGCGGCTGCTTTGATACTCGATTACACTTTGCAGAATGCCATCGAGGTTCATGCGCGGCTCGAAACCGACGAGATTCCTCACTTTGGCGGTGTCAGGCACTCGTCGCGGCATATCTTCGAAGCCTTCTTCATAAGCCTCATCATAAGGCACGAAAACGATCTCGGACTCGGAAGCTGTCAGTGCTTTGATTCGCTTTGCCAAGTCAAGTATTGAGATTTCTTCACTGGAGCCTATGTTAAAGACCTCGCCGACAGACTTGTCGGTATCCATGAGGCCAATCAGCGCGCCCACCACATCTCCTACATATCCAAAGCAACGCGTCTGCGCGCCATCACCGAACACAGTGACCGGCTTGCCCGCAATTGCCTGCTTTACAAAGGTGGGAATCACCATTCCGTAACGACCGGTCTGCCGTGGTCCGACGGTATTGAACAGCCGAACGATGGTGGTAGGTAGCTTTTTCTCGCGCCAGTAAGCCAGCGCCAAAAACTCATCGATGGCTTTTGAGCACGCGTAACTCCAGCGGCCTTTCGTGGTGGCGCCCATGACCAGATTCCCGTCTTCACGAAAAGGCACGTCGGCGCTCAAGCCGTAAACTTCCGAAGTCGAGGCCACCAGCACACGTTTGTTCTTCTTGTTGGCAAGCTCGAGGATCACTTCGGTGCCGCGCACATTTGTTTCGATGGTACGCACCGGACTCTCGACGATCAGTTTCACGCCAACCGCGGCAGCCAGGTGAAAAATGATGTCGCACTGATCCACGAGCTCCGCAGCCACGGGCTTGTTCTGAACACTTTCGATCGTGTAGTGAAAGCGCGGGTTGTTTTTTTGGTGCCTGATATTCTCAATCGTGCCGGTAGACAAGTCGTCAATAATGTAGACCTCATCGCCGCGTTCGAGATATGCGTCCGTTAAATGTGATCCGATGAATCCTGCTCCGCCTGTGATCAATACTCGCAAATTGTTTAGGCTCCTTTGCAGAAGTTGCTTTGAAGTTTTAGCTTTGAACTTTGAACTTTGTGCTTTGTACTTTGTACTTGATCTTAGGCCTTGGGTCTCTGCTTTATGAGATTTGAGATCTCAGATTTGAGATCTAACATCTGACCTCCGACATCTGGCCTCTGATCGCCGACCTCCGACATCTGATCTCCGACCTCCGACCTCCGACCTCTGACCTCTGACTTCTGACCTCTGACCTCATGCAGCAGCTCGCTGTAGAGACCGCGAACGTCCTTGAGCAATCGTTCCTTTGAGTGCTGCTGGGCCACATACTGCAACCCGTTCGCCGCCAGCTCTTCACGCAGCTTAACATCTAAAACCAAACGCGCCAGACCAGCGGCGAACGCGTGGGCATCAATTGACGGAATTCTAATGCCGCGTTTGCATACCAGATAAGCCTGATCAGCAACCGGCGCTGCGGCCTCGCCCAGCAGGTCGACAACACCACCAACAGCCGTTGCTATGACCGGACGCGCGTTCGCCATCGCTTCAATTAAAGTAAGCGGCGTGCCCTCATTCCGCGAAGTCAACGCCACCATGTCAAGCGCGGGATAAAAACTTTCAGGGTCGTTGCGGTTTCCAGCAAAGACAACAATTGATGTTAGACCCAGCGTTTGCGCTTGATGTTCGAGCTTCGCCCGCAATCCGCCATCGCCAATCACCACGAACCTGACCGGCAATGATTGCACTTCGCCCATTTCTTTGAACCGAGCCACTGCTTCCAGAAACATCTCGATATTCTTGATCTCGGTTAAGCGGCCAACGATACCAACGAGGATCTCGTCCGACCCCGCGTTCAGTTCGTGACGAAATGATTCTCGGCGGTTGCGCCAATCTGCAAAAGCGGCAACGTCGAGGCCAAGCGGAACTACCGTGAACTGTTCGCTCCGTCCCACTCCAAACGTTTCCTGAATCTCGCGCCGCTGTTGTTCACTCACGACCACAATTCGATCCGTGATCAGCAGCGCTAAGAGCTTTTCAATCGTCAGAAAGATCCCGGTCTTCACTCGACCGTAGTAGCCGTGGAAAATGTGCCCATGATAGGTGTGGATGAATTTGCAATCGCGTGGCCGACCGATGAGTGCTGACGGCGTCATCCAGCGGTAGAACCAGCCAGCGACACGGCCCACTGTCCCGGCTTTCGCGGTATGCGTATGGACAATGTCGGGACGTTCGCGCAGGAAAAGGCGATAGAGTTTCCAGACCGAGAGGAGGTCTTTGAGAGAGATCTCGCGGCTCATTTCAGAGATAAAATGAGGCGTCACGCCATGCTCGGCTGCAAAGTAACCCATGTCTTCTTCGCCGGGTGGTACGGTCCCGGCGATAAGGACCGACTCGCAATCGGGCTGCTGCAATCCGGCAGTCAGCCAGACCACGTGTTTGGCTGGACCACCGACATTAAGACGGGCGATGACACGAACGATCTTCAAAGTGATTCAAGCTTCTTGCTGGGAGCGCGGCCGGCCTCGCCCGGCCAACGTTTAATAACAGCAGCGCTAAATTGAAAAGTTTTGACGCGTTCGGAGCCGAAGCCTCAGGCGGGCGAAGTCGCCCGCGCTCCCAGTTACCGGCCAACTAGTTAACGATAGCAACTGGCGGCGCTTTCAGGTCCAACTTGTTCGCACCCGTTTCGGCCACCATGTTCGAAGCGCGCAATAGGCTTTCAAAAGTACCGGCGTCAGTCCACCAGCCATCCAGTTCTTCCCACGTCATCTCCTGGCGTTCAATGTAAGCATTGTTGACGTCGGTGATCTCGAGTTCGCCTCGGCCCGACGGTTTGAGGGTGCGGATAATGTCGTAGACCTCACCGTCGTACATGTAGATTCCGATGACCGCATATTGGGACTTCGGCGCCTTGGGCTTCTCTTCGATTCTGGTGACCACAGCGCCATCAAGCTCGGGAACACCAAAGCGCTGTGGATCGGGAACTCGCTTAAGAATGATTTTGGCGCCGCCTCCCTGATGACGATAAGCACGCACGGCTGCGCTGATGTTGCCTTCGATAATATTGTCACCCAGAACCACGCATAACGGATCGCCGGCGCTGAAGTGCTCGACGAGCGACAGCGCTTCGGCGATGCCGCCCTCGCCTTCCTGATATGTGTAGTTCAGGTGCTTTAGCCCAAAGGCTTTACCATTGCCGAGCAGCTTTAAAAAATCACCCGCGGAATTGCCACCGGTGACGATCATGATGTCAGTAATGCCCGCGTTCACCAGAGTCTGAATCGGGTAATAGATCATCGGTTGATGATAGACAGGAAGCAGGTGCTTATTGGTGACGGCCGTCAACGGCCGCAATCTCGTTCCTAACCCGCCAGCTAAAACAACACCTTTCACGAAGGGGAACCTCCAAGGGAAGAATGGGATTTGGTTTTTGTGCTTTGTACTTTGAGCTTGGTACTTGGTACTTGGTGCTTGGTACTTGGTACTTGGTGCTTGGTACTTGGCGCTTGGTGATTGGTACTTGGTACTTGGTGCTTTGTACTTGGTGCTTGGTGCTTGGTGCTTGTCCTTTGACTCTTGAGATCTGAGATTTCAGATTTGAGATTGGCAGAACACCAAGCTCAAAGTACTAAGTTCAAAGTACAAAGCACAAAGCACAAAGGCAAGACCCAAGACCAAGACCAAAGAAGGCCATCTCTTCTAATCAATAAACCTTCCAAACCACAACTCCAACATCAACAAGGTCCAGAGCTGCGAGGCATAGTCGCGTTCGCCTCTGGTGTGGAGTTCGATCATTTGTTTGATGGCGTCCGGACGGAAAAGGCCACGACTCAGTGCTTTCTCAGAAAGCATCGTCTCCCGTAGAAATGGTTGTAACTCGCCCCGGAACCAATGACCAATCGGAACTCCAAAACCCATCTTTCGACGATCCAGGTTTTCCGCCGGCAGTAGTTTGCGCAGCACTCGCTTAAGCAGATACTTGGTCGTCAGACCACGCAGCTTAAACTTCTCGGGCAAACTTGCAGCAAACTCAATTACTTTGTGATCGAGAAAAGGCGAGCGAGCTTCCAAAGAGACTGCCATCGTTGCAATGTCGACCTTCACCAGCAGATCGTTGGGAAGATAAGTCATGATATCGGTCAACAGCGAAGCGTCGACAATGCCGGCGCCATTCGCCCGCGCGAACCATGGCTCCAGCGCGTCGCCAGCATACATGCCACTTGTCTGCTGACGAAAGTTGTCCGAGTAAAGGTCAAGCTTGGCGGCCGAGTCAAAGACGCTCACCCAACGCAAATAGCGCTCGACTCGAGGTAGTGATGCCGCACGCAGAAACCGTTTGGCATCTCTGAAGCGGCTGCGTTTTGTTTCTGATGAAGGCAGTAGGTTGGCAGCTTGTTGGATTACAGAATCGCGCAGCAACGCCGGAATGCGATAATACTTTTCAGCCATACTCATCGCGGCATATCGTTCATAGCCTGCGAAGGATTCGTCACCACCATCGCCGTTCAGAGCCACGGTCACATGTTGTCGCGTCTCGCGCGCGACGTAGTAAGTGGGAATGGCAGACGAGTCAGCGTAAGGCTCGCCATAGTGCTCCACCAAAATTGGTAAGACTTCCAGCGCATCCGGTCGCACGATGAACTCGTGGTGATCGGCGCCCACATGCTCGGCGACGCGACGGGCGTGATGCAACTCGCTAAAGTCCTGCTCCTCAAACCCGATGGAAAAAGTCTTGACGGGCGTGCTCGATTCCTCGGCCATCAACGCCACGACGGCGCTCGAATCGACGCCTCCTGAAAGAAAAGCGCCCAGTGGCACTTCCGACATCAAACGCACTTTCACGGCATCGCGCAGGAGCTCAATTGCTCGTTCGCCTGCCTCTTCCTCGCCAATTTCGAGTTTCCTTGAAAAGTCGGGCTGCCAGTAACGCTCAATCGTGATCTCGCCTTTGCGCAAGCGCAGACTGTGACCGGGTTCCAGTTTCCTTATCTGTTGGTAAGCAGTGAGCGGCGCGGGCACGCACATAAAGGAGAGGTAGTAATCGATGGCCCTGGTGTCGATGTCACGACTGAGGCGCGGGTGCAACAACAACGAACTGAACTCTGACGCGAACAGAAACTCGCTGCCGACCTGTGCGTACAGCAATGGTTTTTTGCCAACGCGATCGCGCGCGAGAAAGAGTTCCTGCTTCCGTTCGTCCCAGATTGCAAACGCAAACATCCCGCGCAGATACTGCGGACAATCGGAACCATACTGATCGTAGGCGTGAATGATCGCTTCAGTATCGCTGTTCGTATAGAACTGGTGTCCGAGCTTTTCCAGATCGTGACGCAGTTCCTGGTAGTTGTAGATCTCGCCATTGAAGACGATCCAGGCACTGCTATCCTGATTGTGAATCGGCTGACGTCCTCCGGCGACGTCGATGATTGAAAGGCGACGCATGCCGAGGCCTACCGGGCCGTGCACATAGAAGCCATCGTCATCGGGACCGCGATGAGCAATCGCCGCGCACATCCGCGACAACAAGATTTCATCCACGCTACGCGTGTTGTTATTAACTATTCCTACGATTCCGCACACGGGGTTTACCTGGGTGAACGCGTTGGGGGCGGTGCTAACGCGCTGAGTTCCAACAAGGTTAAGCTGTGTCTTTGGGATTTTTTATTATCATCGGGCAGACAGATAGTAACGAACCTTGGTGATACTGTCCAAAACGGAGCTGCTGTTTGCGAACAATAAGTGGCAATTTAGCCTGTAAAGCATCACCACTCACCTTCAAGTCATCCTCGCCAGTGTGAAAGTCAGGCTCAAGTTTGAAAGTCTCACTGTCAGGAAGGCGGACCCTGACCCCGCTCTTTCATAGCCACTCACCTTAAGTGAGCCTATTAAGCTTGAGAAGTGAGCTGGATGTTGAGTGGCTGTGAGACTGAAGCGGGGACAGCCTTCCTGACTGTGAGACTTTTAAACTTGAGGGGTGAGCTTAATGTTGAGTGGTTGTGAGACTTGAAGCGGTGACACCAGGTGTCGCGCGCTCCGAGGGGTAATGGTGGCGAGCCGGTTCAAAGCCTTATCGGCTTCGGGCAGTTGTAGAATTTGTGGCAACGGAGCCAACTCGAAATCGAAAAAATCCTTCCGCAGCCGAAGAAAATCGTCAGCACGATCCAGATTTACGCGCTTTACGCCTCCGGCCATCGGGTGGGTCCTCCTGCGCGCAGAGAAGCGCGTAAACGCCGAGTTTCCGAGGCTGATTAAAGTCTCTGAGAGTAGCCCGCCCCTTTTGAAATTCAAGCGCCGGACGTTCGTTAGCGAGTGCCCTAAGGAGTAGAACTTCGCGTAACAGTCGTAGAGCAGCCTGTCGAGTTGATTACGCGAAAATTCCGGATGTTCCCACGTCAGGCAGGTCGTATCGAAGCGGTCGAGGTTCTTCTCCGTAATCAATCCGTCTTTCAGGAACTCACCGTACTGCTCGGTTCCGGGGATGGGCGTGAGCACATAAAAGGACGCCCACGTTGGGTCGAGTTCGCACAGAATCCTGATGTGCTGCCGGATGTCTTCGGCGGCGTCCTGCGGGAACCCGATGATGGTGGAGAAGTGCGAGCTGATGGCGTATCTCCGCAGGAGTTTGACGATGTCCTGATAAAGTTCCGGCCGGTTCTGCCCCTTCCGGGCGGCGAGGAGCGTCTCGCGGTTGAAAGATTCAACTCCCAGGAACATCTGGAAACACCCTGCCCGTGAAAGGAGTTCGACCAGTCCTTCCTGTTTTGAAATCTGAGTGTCGCACTGCACGAAGAAGTTCAGGTTGATCCGCTCTTCAATCATGGCGTTAAGCAGCGCTCCGGCCTCGGCGTACTTGTTGAAGTTGTCGGAGGTGAACATGATCATCTTGACGCCGGCGGCCTTAGCGGCTTTGAGGCTGGCAATAGTTGTCGCGATGCTTTGGCTGCGAACGGAACGACCAGCAATTTTGATGACCGAACAATAGTTACACACGAACGGGCAGCCCGCGCCGGATAGAGTCCAAGCATGGGCGTGACATAGCGCCTTAGGTCTTCCCTACCGGGAGGGATGAGGACCGGGGCTTCCAGTTCCTGCTGCCAACGCTGGTGCTCGCCGTAAAGCGGCTGCAATTCCCCGGCGAGGGCGTCGCTCAGGATCGTAGACCAGATCAGCTCCGCCTCGGCGAGCGCGAAGCTGATGCCTCGACCGTGGAGCATCGAGGTATCGCAGGTCATCGGGTGCGGGCCGCCGATGACAACCAGGCAACCGTTCCTCCGAGCGTACGCGGCCAGATCGAGCGCCCGGTGGAACTGGTGACTCTGCACTCCAACGACGGCCAGGAGTGTCGTGCAGCTCACTTCTTTCTTCAGAAGCGAAAAGTAATCGAGATCGGTGTGGACGTATTCGTCAACGGTGTGAACCTCGATTGGCGTCCCGCGAAGCGACGCGGGAGTCATGCTCTTGATATAAGGCACGGTGCTATTCGGCATGAACCCCCAGCGGAATCTTTGCACGTAACCGTCGAGCCCGTACTTACTCGGCTTGATGATGACGACCTTCAATTTGTTTGCCATCGCTGGCGCCTCCTAATGGTCCGATTTTTAATGCAAGACGATGCCGACTCCCAAACGGAAGCCGTGCCCGGTCCCACCGTTGAAGCGTGTCAGGTTGTAGTCAACCTGGCCCACTCGGACATCAAGGCGTTTGACCACGCGGATATCGAGACCGGCTCCGGCAACTAATGAGAAGCCCGTGTCGCTAAAGCTGCCGAACCCAGTGAAGGAGGCTTTGCGTCGAGCGACACCGGCCAGAAGGTGCGCGAATGGCTTAAAGCGTCCCGTCTTCGAGTTGTCTTTGACTTGCACGCCTCCGAGGACGTTGTAGATTGAGGCGTTCCCGAACCTGTCCGACTTGTAGTGACCCGCGACATCAAACTTGAGCCCGAAGTAACTCGCCAGGTTGCCGGTTGCGGAGGTGTTGAAGCCGTTAAATCTCTCGGAGTCGAGGACATTCTCATGGGCCTGCGAGTAGCCGACGAAGATTTCCGCCTTGTGGTACTCGTCGTCGTCCTGAGTATTCGTGGGGCTGACCTGCGCGAGCGCCGCTGGGGCCCAGATGACTATCAAGACTGCGGCGCGAAGCATTCTTCTCATCTCATCCTCCGTTCGGGTGTGTACGCATTGGCTGTGTGCGGGCGCCTTTGTAGCGGTTCGTGTTCGACCGTTAGGCGGGCGGCCAGCACTCCGTCAGAGGCTTCGGCCTTGGCGCCCTGGCGACTTCAAATTTTCTTGCGCTCGCGCGACTCTTGCCCTGCTCGCCTCTTCCAACTAAGATGGGCGCGCTTAACGTCCAGTGTGTCGTGCCCGCACCATCTGGATTCCTGCCTGGACTGGTGGCAAAGGTACTCGGTCAGCCTTTGGCAAGTCCTTTAGCGAGTCTTAAAGAACTCTTAAAAA
>JBGTLE010000302.1:0-13878 GCA_041744295.1 Pyrinomonadaceae bacterium
ATGCCGCAAAAGAAGAATCCCGATTCGATGGAGTTGGTGCGCGGAAAGGCTGGGCGAGTGTTCGGTCATCTGCAGGGATTGCTCACCACCATGAAAGGACTCCCGCTCGCTTACAACAAGGATATGCAGGAGGACAAGGAAGCAGTCTTCGACTCGTTTGATACGGTCGTCGCCTGCCTCGGGATCGCGGCCACGGTACTTCGAAACGTTCGGGTGAATGAGAAGCGGAGCCGCGCTGCTGCCGAGACAGGTTTCATGAACGCGACCGAGCTTGCGGATTATCTTGTGCGGAAAGGAATGCCTTTCCGTGAAGCGCATGAAACGGTTGGTAGAATTGTGATGAAAGCAATTGAGCTTGGCGTTGAGTTGCAGGAATTGCCGATCGATGAGTTGCGGAAGTTTTCAAAGTCTATCGAGCCCGACGTTCTCAAGTCGTTGTCGCTTGTGAACACACTCAACAGCAAGAAACGACCAGGCGGCACCGCACCGGAGAGAGTTGCAGAAGCATTAACAGCCGCCAAAGCGAAACTGCGCAGATAGCACTACGCGCAAAGAAGGAAAATGCTTAATTCACTGGGAGCGCGGACGCCTCGTCCGCCGAGCCGTCGCCTCCGAGCGAGCTGAAGTAGAACTTTCAACGCATTACAGATTGGCATTCAACGTCGGCGGGCGAGGCCGCTCGCGCTCCCAGTGTACGCGCGTTTGGTTCTTACTGAGTTTGAGCTAACGAGAAGCTAAATCGAGGTCTTTCGCTTTTCTCTCTCCTGTATTAGAGTTGCCTCACTGCAATTCCCGGGTCGGTTCGACCACGAAGTAAGTCAAACACTCGATAGCTATTTGAGTAGGAAGAGACAGACAGGAATGTCTGTCCTACTCAAAAAGCTTTCCCATAAATTCAGTTGGGGTTTCCGAAGATGACAACCTCTCGAAGAGATTTCATTAAAACTGCTGGTGTGGCTGCCGGTGTAGTAGTACTGCCCTCGGCGCTGCCCAGTTGGAGCAGCGAAGTTGATGCTGCCGAGTCTGCCGCCGCGGCTGCAGTAGACAAAAACGCACTGGCTGACATCGCCCTCAGCACGGCACGCAAGCTGGGAGCGACCTATGCCGACGTGCGCATCAATCGCTATCGCAACGAACAGATCGCCACGCGCGAGCAGCAGGTGCAGAACGTCTCGCGCAGTCAGAATTTCGGTTTTGGCGTGCGCGTGCTGTTCAAGGGCACGTGGGGATTCGCCTCCAGCCGCAATGTAACGCCGGCAGACGTTCGCCGCATTACCGAGCAGGCGATCGCTATCGCACGCGCAAATTCGGTCTATCAGCGCAAGCGGATCAGGCTGACGCCGGCCGAAAAAGTCTCGGCCAGTTGGAAGAGCTCGTTTGAGAAAGACCCTTTTGACGTTTCCATTGACGACAAAATCCAGTTCCTGCTCAAGCTGAACGCGGCGGCGCTGAAAACGAAGGGCGTGAGTTTCGTTAACTCCTCCATGGGCTTCGTGAACGAACAGAAGTTCCTGGCGTCCAGCGATGGTTCGCGCATCGAGCAATACATCATCCGGGCTAATCCAAACTTCAACGTGACCGCGGTTGATCGCGCCAAGAATGATTTCCAGTCACGCAACTCTTTCGGCGGGCCGCAGGGGTTGGGTTACGAGTACATGGAAAAGTACGACTGGCTGAAGGAAGCGGGCGAGGCTGGGGAGGATGCGGTGGCTAAACTCAAGGCCAAAACGGTCGCTCCCGGACGCTACGATCTCGTACTGCATCCTTCGCATCTCTGGCTCACAGTACACGAATCGGTGGGCCATCCAACTGAGCTCGATCGATCGCTTTGGTGGGAAGCTGACTATGCGGGGACGAGTTTTCTCACGCGCGGCAAGATTGGGAAACTGAGGTTTGCTTCTAAGATTGTCGACTTCGTTGCCGATCGCACGCAGGCCGGGGGACTGGCGACAGTTGGTTATGACGATGAAGGTGTGCCGGCTCAGCGTTGGCATTTGATCAAGGACGGCATCTTTGTTGACTGGCAGACCACGCGCGACCTGGCGGCGCTGACGGGTCAAAAGAAGTCGTATGGCTGTTTGCACGCAGACAGTTGGGGCAGCATCTCCTTTCCGCGCATGCCGAATATTTCTTTGCAACCTGCTGCAGACGAGACCAGCATGGCAGAACTTATCCAGGACGTTGAGAATGGAATTCTGATTTATGGTGATGGGAGCTATTCGATCGATCAGCAGCGGTACAACTTCCAGTTTGGCGGCCAGACGTTCTGGGAGATCAAGAAGGGAAAAGTAGGTGGGATGTTGCGCGATGTTGCTTACCAATCGCGGACCACGGACTTTTGGAATTCCTGTGACGCGCTCGGTGGGAGAGCGACTTATGAACTCGGTGGCAGCTTCAACGATGGCAAGGGCGAGCCCACTCAATCCAACGCTGTCAGTCACGGTTGCCCGGTCGCGCGTTTCCGAAAAGTTAATGTGTTGAATACCGCGGCAAGGTAAGAAGAGCGATTTGCAGATTGAACTTTGAACGGAGTGCTTTGTGCTTGGTACTTTGAGCTTCGACCCACTGGATCTAAACCGCGACAACCACTAAGCACCAAGTACAAAGCACCAAGTACAAAGCACAAAGCACAAAGTACCAAGTTCGGAGAAAATCGGATGCTTCTAACAGAACAACAAGCAAAATCGATTACCGATAAATTGTTGAGCTACGTTAAGGCCGACGATGCCACCGTGGCGGTGACAAGCGAGAAATATTCTCATCAACGATTTGCCGCCAACAATTTCACTACGGCCGGTGCGCGTGAAAATACGACTATCAACGTGACCGTGTGGATAGACAAAAAGCGCGGCGCAGCGGCTACAAATGAGATTGACGACGTGTCGCTCAAGGCGGTGGTGGCGCAAGCAGAGCAGCTGGCCCGCATCTCACCGGTTGATCGCGAATACCTGCCGACGCTCGGCCTCCAGAGTTATGAACCGGTGAATGCTTATGCTGAGGCGACATCGAACATCGCGTTGAGCGCACGGGCCAAAGCGATTAACGACGTGATTTCTGCTTGTGAGAAAGCTGGTGTAATTGGCGCCGGATTTCATCAGGCGCGTGGATTGGCCGCGGCCTCGGCGACCAGGAACGGAAACTTCATTTTCGATCGCTCCAGTCTCGTTAGTCTTTCGCTGACTTCGCGAACGCCCGATGGAGGCAGCTCCGGTTACTTCCTGCGCAACCACTTTGATGTGGCCAAGCTCGACACGACACGTGTGGCGAATGAATCGATTCGCAAAGCGCTGGCAGCGAGAAACCCGCGGACGATGGAGGCTGGCGTCTATCCGGCGATCCTCGAGCCACAGGCCGTCGCGGATCTGCTCTCGTTCTTTGCTTTCAGCTTTGACGCGCGAAGTGCTGAAGAAGGTCGGAGTCCCTTTTCGGCGCCTGAAGGCAAAACGAAAGTCGGCGAGAAGATCTTTGACGAGCGAATAAACATCTACAGCGATCCGTGGAATCCTGAACTGCCTGGCAGTAAAGCCGCGCAGGCCGGGATACCCGCACAGAAAATTCATCTGGTGAGAAATGGCGTGCTAGAGAATTTGTCGTATTCACGGTTTTGGGCCAAGCAGCAAGGTAAAGAGCCAACGGCTGGGCCGGTGAACAGCATCATGGAGAGTTCCGCGGCGCCTGCTTCAATGGACGAGATGATCAAAGCCACTGATCGGGGTTTGTTGCTCGGCAGGTTCTGGTACATCCGTGGCGTTGATGCACGAATTGCTTTGCAGACAGGGCTGACGCGCGATGGCATTTGGTATATCGAGAACGGAAAGATTCAGTACCCGGTAAAAAACTTCCGCTTCAACCAGAGCCTTATGCGATTACTCGCGCCCGGCAACGTCGAGATGATTGGAGCACCTGAGCGAGTGGGTAACTCGGAAGGCCAGGGAGGAAGCTCGGCGTTGTTGCCGGCGTTGAAGGTGAAGGAGTTTTACTTTAGTTCGCAGTCGGAAGCGGTGTGATTGACTGCCAAGAGTCCGTCTCGAAGTTCAAACTTCGCGGCCTGCGCAAACCTCCACTCTCTCCCATTGATCGCAGAATTGATTGGTACGAGATCCTTCTCCGCTGACGCACGGACCACTAATCCACCACTACAGTCAGATTCGGCGGTGAGTAGACGCCTCCGAGAGCACAACGTACAATTATTGGAGTAAAGGGAGAGAGACGGGAGGTCAATATGGATCCTTTTCGTGACCCGTTTATGAGAGAGGCTTTGAAGCAGGCTCGGGAGATGCGAGATCTCTTGGATAATCCGGGGATTAGGGATGCTCTTAAAATTCAGCGGCAGTATGGACGACTCTCTGACCATTGGAACAGGACGTCTTCATCTGAATTTCGAATTCTTAGAGATTCTCAAGCTGATCATAAGTATTTTACCTCTCTCGTTTCGTCTCCTGCTTTTAACGCCACCAGAGATTTCCTAATACACAATGATGTTGCTCGTCACATCATGCGCTCGCAAGAATGGGGCGCAGCTTTTGAGGCACAACGGCGACAACATGACCTGTTTTCAGTTGCAAACTTAACCATGGTGAGGGCGATTTCAGAGGTTACTGAGTTCTTTAATAATAATATCCATCATGGATTGTATCCCCACTCGTTTGCTGCTGACATCCTGAGTACGATATCCATAATTGAAGAGCCAACCGATGAGCAAAGCCTACAGGAATTCATCGAAGGTCTTGAGAATCTATTAACTTTAATAATTAATAAATGTAAGGAACTAGCTTCTGATCCCACCACTTATAGGGCGATGGCTCACTTAGCCTTTACCATTTTTGTCTTCTTATATCCCTTATATGATAACCATCAGACCGAGAAGCGCGTTATCGAGTCCGTCAATCAAACGAGAATTGAGATCTTGAGGGAGGTTGAGAAGCTCAAACCTGCTGAAGTTAAGGACGTGTACTATGTAGTTGAGCGTGAAGCGAAACTCAAGAGCAATACCCACCCAAAATCTCCAGCACTCCGAATACTGTCTGCTAACCAAACACTGAAGTTAGTCAAGTCTAAAGGCAAATGGATTTATGTGGAATACTTCGATTATCTTGAAGGTGTTCCAAAGACCGGATGGGTTTTGAAGAAGTACACGAAGAGAATTAAGTCGCTTGAAGCTCGACGTAATTCAGTCTTAACAAAAGAATTGTCGAGTGTAATATCTGACACTGCTTTATTGAGTGAGCAATCTCTTGCGGAAGATTGGAACCGACCTGAGGAGGATGCGGCGTGGTCACACCTTCAGCAGGTTCCGTAGTTTTGGTGCGCTTTCCTTTCTCAGATTTGTCTAGCTCGAAACAGCGTCCAGCAGTAGTGTTAGCTGATGCCAGTAGGGGAGATTGGATTCTATGTCAGGTCACAAGCAAAGCATATTCGGACCCACGAGCTGTTGAGCTTGATAGTAATAGCTTCGCAACGGGCTCGCTTCATTTGGTCAGTTTCGCTCGACCCGGCAAGCTCTTTACTGCGAATCAAAGTTTGTTTGTTAAGGAGGTTGGAACGTTAAACGATGCCGCATTTAAGCATCTGATTGAGTCATTGGTTGCATTGTTAAATGAAGGCGTTAGACCTTGAGGGTGCTGTTAGAAAGTCTGATTAGAGAGGAATGTGAGAGTTAGCGGCGAACGCCAGAAAATAGTAGATAACCGGCTTACGTTAACTAACGTTCACTTTGCGCCCGCCGAATCCGGTTGGATCGTTTCCTGATAAACGTATCTCGCATCCTGCAGCTTTAGCACGACCGCCGGCTTCACCGCATTTCGTTCCGCATCAAGACTGATTACACCAGTTACACCGGCAAAGTCTTTCGTTTGTGACAGCGCCTCCCGCACTCTTGGACCCTCCGTCGTTCCCACGCGCTGGATTCCCGCGACCAGAAACTTCAAGGCATCGTAACCCAGCGCCGCATGAGCATCCGGCGTCAGGTTGTTGTAGAGAAGTTTGTAGTTAGTAACAAACTGTTGAATCAGCACGGAAGGGTCGTCCGCCGAATAGTGGTTCGAAATGTACGACCCATTAATCGCGGTGCCACCCAGAGCCCAAAGCTCAGGAGCATCCCAGCCATCACCGCCAAGGAGCGGTTGCGCCAGCCCCAACTGCCGCGCCTGCTTCGCAATCAAACCCACGTCTCCGTAGTAACCCGGAATATAAATCACATCGGGCTCTTCGTTTCGAATCGCGCTCAACTGCCCGCGAAAGTCAGGATCGCCTTGCGCGTACGATTGCTTGCTGACGATCTGCCCGCCCAGTTTCGTAAAGCTGGTTTCAAAAAACTCGCTCAAGCCGCGACTGTAAGGGTTGTTGAAATCAACCATGATCGCGGCCTTCTTTGCTTTGAGCGCTCTGGTTGAAAAGCGGGCCATCACTTCACCTTGGAAATTGTCGGTGTAACAGACCCGGAAGATGTAGTCTCCGGTGCGAGTGACGGCGGGGTCCGTTGCGGACGGCGAGATCAAAGGAATCTTTGCCGCTTGCGCACGCGGCGCAGCAGCCAGGCTGCTACCCGAAGCACCGCCGGCGATCACCGCGACGACTTTGTCCTGACCCACCATTTTAGTGACGAGCCCCGCAGCCCGTTCGGGACTGCCCTGGTCGTCCTCAATTACCACATCGAGCTGTCGGCCGTTGACGCCACCGTTTCTATTAATCTCGCCCACTGCCAGCAACATACCGTTCAGTGCTGATTGGCCAAAATTGAAAGTTCGTCCGGAGAGATCTCCCAGGTATCCGATTTTGATCGTGCTGCGATCTTGAACGGGGCCTTCTGGTTTGGGCCGGCACGAAAGCGGGAAGAGTAGAAGCAGGAGTGATAGCAGGAGAGCTACGCTGCGTTTGAGTTGAGTGGTACTCGGCCGTTGCTCGCGCACAGCGGAACTTTTGCGGAGTTGAAATCCGAATCTACTCGCCAAGGTAAGCTTCTTTTATCCTCGGGTCTGCTGCCAGATCCTTCGAAGGGCCTTCCATTACGATACGTCCTGTTTCGAGGACGTACGCGCGATCTGAATGGCCCAGCGCGGCATGCGCATTCTGCTCGACCAATAAAATAGTTGTTCCTTTGCCGCGAATCTCGTCGATCGCTTCAAAAATTGTGTGCACTACCAGCGGCGCCAAACCAAGAGAAGGTTCATCAAGCAACAGCAGCCGCGGGCGCGACATCAGCGCGCGGCCCATGGCGAGCATCTGCTGTTCGCCGCCGGAAAGGGTTCCGGCTTTTTGCGCTTTGCGTTCCTTCAGACGCGGAAACATTTTAAAGGCGCGTTCCATATCGGCAGCGACTTCACGCTTGTTCCGATTAAGATACGCGCCCATCTGCAAGTTTTCGCGGACCGTCAGGTTCGCAAAGACGCCGCGGCCTTCGGGTGACATCGAGATACCGCGGGCCACCAGTTGGTGCGTGGGCTTGCCGCTAATATCTTCGCCTTCGAAAGTGACACGACCGTTACTTGGCTCGAGCAGACCAGTGATCGTGCGGAGGGTGGTTGTCTTGCCGGCGCCGTTCGCGCCGATCAGCGTGACCACCTCGCCTTGCTCGACATGCATCGAGATGCCGGTCAGGGCTTCAATAGCGCCATAGTTGACGGAGACGTTTTCCAGGGTAAGCATTTTGTCGCGCAAAGTCGGCTTTGTTGTTCTGATTGAATTTTTTGTACTTTGTTCTTTGTACTTTGTTCTTTGACTTCTGTTCCGAGAGGTCACTCAAAGCTCGAGGCACAGCAAAGTACAAAGCCCAAAGTACAAACCACAAAGTTCAAACTACAAACACCAGTACTTCCTAATCTCCAAGATACGCTTCAATCACCTTCGGATCATTCTTAATCTGTTCCGGCAGTCCAAGCGCGATTGACTTGCCGTAGTCCACCACCTGAATTCGCTCGCAGACACCCATCACGACTTTCATGTTGTGTTCGACCAGCAGAATCGTCAGACCAAAGCGATCCCGGATCTGCTGGATCAAGCGCATCAGGTCTTCCTGTTCGGACGGGTTCATTCCCGCGGCGGGCTCGTCCAGCAAAAGCAGCTGCGGGCGCGTCGCCAATGCTCGCACAATCTCGAGCCGGCGTTGATTGCCGTATGGAAGACTGGTGCCTCCTTCGTCGCTAAAGCGAGCGAGGTCGAAAATGCTCAGCAGCTCCAAACAATAGTCGCGATGCTTCTTCTCATCACGCGTGAATCGCGGCGTTCGCAGCACGGCATCGATCAGGTTCTGGTCCATGTGGATGTGACAGGCAGTCATCACATTCTCCAACACGGTCATGCTGGGAAACAGTCGTATGTTCTGGAAGGTTCTCGAGATACGGCGCCCGGCGATCTCGTAAGGCCGCAGCCCGTCAATGCGGTGTTCCTGGAAATAAATCTCGCCGGAAGTGGGACAATAGACTCCTGTGAGCAGATTGAAGATGGTTGTTTTTCCCGCGCCATTGGGCCCGATGAGTCCGTAGATTTCTCCTTGATTCACAGCCATGTCCAGGGCGTTGACTGCCGTCAAGCCCCCAAACTTGATGGTTACCTGCTTAGTGACCAGGATCGGCGCACCTCCCGTATGCGTTGCTGCGCTTCCACCCACGCTCGCACTCATTTCAATTTCTCCTCGTCCAGCGAAGTATCGCGCTGACGTTCCCCGGTCGTTGCCGGATCGATCTTTGTATTGACGCTCGAGTCAGTAGCTAATACTTCTTCTGCTTCTGTTCGGGCCTTGACCTTCTTCTGACGACCGCGCCAGCCTTTGAAAGCTGCCGTTTTTCCTAAAAGACCCTGGGGTCGCGTAATCATCAAGATGATCAACAGCAACGAGTAGATGACCATGCGATACTCGGCAAAGCCGCGCAGAGCCTCCGGCAAAACAGTCAACAGAATCGCACCGAGCACAGAACCTACAATCGATCCCAGGCCGCCAAGGATGATCATGATCAGGATCTCGAAGGACTTGATGAACTCAAACGACTTTGGATTGAGGTAGCCATCAAAGTGTGCGAGCAACACGCCGCCCGCACCCGCCATCGCGGAAGAGATGACAAAGGCCATCACTTTATACCGCGTGGTGTTGACGCCCATCGCCTCGGCGGCGAGTTCGTCTTCGCGAATTGAGATCAGCGCCCTGCCGAATGCGGAGTTCACGATGTTGTAGACGATTACGATCGTGAGGATGGCGATCAGAAAGATCCAGAAGAAGCTTTTAACGATTGGAATGCCGGAGTAACCACGAGCACCGCCGACGACTTCAATGTTGTTCAGAAAGACGACGATGATTTGACCAAAGCCGAGCGTTACGATTGCGAGATAGTCGCCTTTCAGTCGCAGCGACGGAACACCAACAACCAGACCGGCAAAGCCAGCTGCGACTGCTCCGATAACCGTTGCCGCCGCGAGCGCGACTATCCATCCGAGTGTCCCGCCTCCTAGTTTTTCGGCCAGCGAAACTCCGTAAGTAACCGAAAAATATGCGGAAGAGTAAGCCCCGACCGCCATGAAACCAGCGTGGCCAATTGAGAACTGACCGGTAAAGCCATTAATCAAGTTGAGTGAAACGGCCAGCGTGATCGCGATTCCTGAAAGCATCAGGATGCGGCTGTAGTAGGGATTGATCATCCGTCCCTGGAAAACCAGATCGAGTCCATAAAGGACTGCGATCACTGCGAGGGCGATGATCAGGTTGCGAAGGTAACGGGACATAACGTCGAAAAGGATGAAGGATGAAGGCGGAAGGATGAAGACCTATTTTCCATTCATCATTTGAGGTTTTTCATTTGTCATTTGAAACAGAGTGCTTCCCTCAAGAAGCGCAGTGCGCGCGTTGCTGCGAGTTGTCGCTGAGTTCGCTGCTAACAATGACAAATGAAAATCTCAAATGATGAATGGAAATTGAGTCTTTCTCCCCGAATCCACAATCCTAGACTTTCTCCTGCGAAACTGAACCCAGTAAACCGGAAGGACGGAAAAGGAGTATCAAGATCAAAATCGCAAACGCCACCGCGTCCTTGTAAGTTGGAGACAGGTAACCCACCACCATTGTTTCCGTGATGCCGATGAGCAGTCCGCCGAGCATCGCGCCCGGGATGTTGCCGATGCCTCCCAGCACAGCAGCCACGAAAGCCTTAAGCCCCACCAGAATTCCCATCAAGGGGTCGATGCGCGGGATGCGAATCGCAACCAGCACGCCCGCCGCGGCCGCCAGCGCCGAACCAAGCGCAAACGTGAACATGATGATGCGATCGGTGTTAATGCCCATTAGCTTTGCCGATTGCAGATTGAACGACACGGCCCGCATCGCACGTCCGGTCTTGGTTCGATAAACGATCAACTGCAACGCGATCATCAAGACCAGCGCGATCACCAGCACGATAATATCGGCGCTATTGATTGTCGCACCGCCAAACAGTTCAATATTCTGTTTTTGGAAAAGTTCAGGGAAGTACTTCGGGTCCGCGCCGAAAACTACCTGGCCGCCATTTTCGAGCAACAGCGAAACGCCGATCGCGGTGATCAGAGCAGTCATTCGCGAGTATTTTCGCACCGGCCGATAAGCCAGCCTTTCGATCAGCACGCCAATAGCAGCGCAGATCGCCATCGCCAACAGCATCACGGCGAGTGCCGTGATCAGCGACGGTTCCAGCGTGCCACTGCCCAGGAGCCCGCGCGCGATAAAGCCATCCGCACTCAAGCCGATTGCCTGTGCGCCACGAGCACCAAGTCCGTTCGCCAGGTAATAACCCATGAAGGCGCCGACCATGTAAACATCGCCGTGCGCAAAGTTGATCAGCTTCAGCACGCCGTAGACCATCGTATAACCCAGCGCGATCAGAGAATAGATCGCGCCGAGTGATACGCCATTGATTAGCTGTTGTAAGAACGTACTCATAGTGAATACAGATTCTCTAGTCAGAATTTCTGCAGGCGCACAAATTCGGCGAGAGCCTCGAAGCTTATGGGGTCCTTGACGTGGTGGGTGACGGCGAACTCCGCGTTGCCTCAGGACTCGCAGCAGCATTTCTGTTAGTCCCGCCCTCGCCGGGCGCCGGTTCGGTGGCATCGTTTCGGTTAGTTGGTGGCGCGACGGGCGTGCCGCCAGGCATGGCCGCACCTTCGACCTCGACGCGTTCGCGCACTGCATAGGCGCCGCCGGGTTTGATTTCGATCATGACGATCGGCTTCACCGCATCGCGATTTTCATTGAAGGTCACGTTGCCCGTAACGCCGGGGTAGTCTTTAGTAGCGGCCAGTGCATCGCGAATGGCTTTGCCTTCCAGTGAGGTAGCGCGCCTAATTGCATCGAACATGATCTTTGCCGCGTCATAAGCGGTCGCAGCAAGTGCATCAGGCACGGTGTTGTAAAGCGCCTTGTAGTCGTTAACAAATTTCTGCACTTTAGGATCCGTGTCGAACGGCGAATAGTGATTCGTGAAAAAACTTCCGTTCAAAGCCGAGCCGCCGATTGCATACAGTTGCGATGAATCCCAACCATCGCCACCCACTAGCGGGACAGTGATACCTTTGTCCCGAGCTTGCTTCGCGATCAATCCGACGTCGTTGTAGTAACCCGGAACGAAGATCACTTCTGGATTCGAGCCTTTGAGCGAAGTTAACTGGGCGTTGAAGTCCTGATCGCCTTCCTGATACGACTGCGTTGCAACAATCTGGCCGCCCAACCGAGTAAACACTTCGTTGATGACTTTCTCGAGGCCGGTCGAATAGTCATTCTTGCGATCGACCATGATGGCAGCTCGCTTTGCGCCCAGCGTCTTCGCTGCAAATTGCGCAATGGCCGCGCCTTGCACGGGATCGATAAAGCAACTGCGGAAGATGTAGTCGCCCTTCTTGGTAACTTCGGGATTTGTCGAAGAAGGGGTCAGCATCGGGATCTTAGCGTTCTGTGCGATTGGCGCCGCCGCGATTGAACGCGAACTCGCTACTTCGCCCAGCACTGCATGGACCTGGTCCTGTGTTACAAATTTCGTCACGATGGTTGCGGCTTCTGAAGCGTCGGAACGATCATCTTCAACCAGCAATTCAATCTGTTTGCCGTTGATACCCCCGGCCTTGTTGACCTCGTCGGCGGCCATTCTGATGCCGTTGACGGACGAGATACCAAAGTTGGCAGTCGAACCGGTCAATGACATGAACACGCCGATTCTAACTTTGTCGCCTCCACCGCTCTGGGGCTGACACGCAAGCGCGAAAACAAAAGTAGTGACTAACAGCAACGAAAGGAATATGCGTTTCATTTGGTCCTCACAGGCGTTGAATTTGGGCGAACGATTCCAAAGAATATTCGACAACTCGAAAGCCGGATAAGCTCTTGTCGGTTTTAGAATTTCCAGGGAAACAGAGATCGTTACTTTGAATCATTTAACGAGCTGAATAATAACTGTGTGCTTCGGGCTTAAGCAAACTAAAGATCTTTACGCGATTGACTTCAGGTTAGCCGCGCCCGTCAGATTCTCGAAAGTGCTGCGGTCCGTTTATGGATTGACGCAGTACGAAGCCGGGCGCAGAAATTGTCTCGTTTGCTGATTCGGATTGAAAAGCCCGAGAATTATAGTCATTTCCCGGCAAGTGTCGAGTGAGGTGCGAGCGTTCCCGGCTCAACCAGCAAAAAAAGAAGAGTCAAGGTCGATGGGTCAGCTCTGGAGAACTCGAAGGGCTAGTGGCACTGGTGGAAACTTCGAGTAGAATGCATCGCGCTAGTGAGCCCTCCACCTCTCGTAGGAGCCATTCCATGAAGAACCGCCCACCGTTAACTTGGGAATTGCCCCCAGACGAACTCGCGGGAACTTCAGGAGCGCGGCTTTTTTATGCCCTCAGCATTGGAAAAGCTAATTCTCCTCAACACCCGTATTGTGTCGCCAACGAGAAAATCGCAAGTGAATTAGGTCGAGCAATTGGATTGCGTGTTACCCGAGGTGCTTTTGTATCCAATTGCCGGACAATGGTTCGCGTTTTCTAGATTTATTCCGCAAACAGAGTCAGGAGAAACCGGTCCTGAGGGTACTGCTTCGGAAATCGCGGAGTTCTATGCGAGTAATTTGATAGAGTTGCATGGAATGATTTGTTTCGATCTCTTCATTTGTAATAACGACCGTAAGACGGATAATCTCGTAGTTGGCGAGCATGGAAGGGTTTGGTTGATAGATCATGCGAACGCTCTCTTTTATAGACCTTCCGGCTCAGTTGAACCTGGAATTCCTCGACTCCTTTCCGTTGAAGCAGATTTGGCGGTAATGTTTGATAGACCGCACCAGTTTTTGAAAGCGTTGAATTCCTGGGAACTGGTAGACGTTTGGTGCGAGCGAATTTCCATGCGGCCTTCCTACTTTATCGAATCAATAGTAAATAACCTGCCAAACGAGTTGCTAACCACTGGCGAACGTGAGGCAGTAATTAGATTCTTAGAGAATCGTAAGAAGCGCATGAGGCAGATAATTGAAGGAAATGAATCGCTCTTCCCCGCGCTATTTGCATCTGGAGGCGAACAACGATGAACGAAATTCCATACTTGTATCAGATCATTCGTTACATACCCGACTTGCGCCGCATGGAACCACAGAACATTGGTGTAGTGGTGCAAGGACGCTCCGGCTCCCTGTGCCGTATATGGCGTCATTTCCGGCCGCTTGGTGAAAAACCGAGTTTTGATTACGCAAATTTCCGGAAATGGCGCGAGTTTTTTGACGAAGAAGTAAACGGTAGACAGGTTGACTTATTTCAGCCACTGAGACACACACGTGAATTCCTTGAGTACCTTCAATCGCGGTGTAAAGGAAACTATGTTCTTACTCGACCGTTGCATATAGCAATGGTTACGGATGACCTCTCTGAGGTCTGAGATTATCTCTACGAAAC
>JBGTLE010000303.1:0-7099 GCA_041744295.1 Pyrinomonadaceae bacterium
GTCGTGCGCAATGCCGCCGATCTCGATCGTCTTTTGAAACAGGCGTGGGACGCCGAGAGGATCGGTATCGCCATAGCGGATGCGACTCCCGCAGAGACGGGCGATCAGCAATGCTCGTTCGATTACGAAACCTCGGGTGGGCTGGCGCTTTCGCTGGGCTCCGGAGTCTCGGCTTATATCGATCTGGAGAATTTTGCTGGTGGAATGGAGGCGGCGCTGGGTCCCTTGCGAGAGATCCTCGGCAATGGACTAATCGAAAAGTCGGTTCACGATCTAAAGCGCGCGGTGGGCCTGCTGGCGCAATTGAACGTAAGCATCGAGGGAGTCAAGGACGACACCTCGCTTGCAGCTTATCTTCTCGATCCAAATCGCAGTAAGTACGAGTTGTTGGACCTTGCGCGCGAGGCAATCAACGTTGATGAATGGCCGGCCGCGCCCGCCGGATGGTCCGAGTTGCAATGGCAAACTGCGGCGGCGGCGGACTTGACTGCGCAAGTGGCGCAGGTCCTGCACAAACGAATTATCGAGAAGAAGCTTGAGACGATCTACTCGGAAGTTGAAATTCCGCTCGCGCCGTTGCTCTATCGAATGGAGCAGGCGGGTTTAAAAGTTGATCGCGGCGTGCTTTCCGATCTTTCCAACTTCATCGGGCTGGAGCTGGCAAAACTCACGGTTAAGATTTACGCGCTCGCCGATCGGGAGTTCAACATCGGATCACCCAAACAGGTTGGCGAAGTGCTTACAGATCTGAACATAGCTTCGGGCCGCAAGACTTCGACCGGCCGCATCTCTACGAGCAAAGCGGTGCTGGAAGAGCTGGCCCAAACGTTTGAGCTGCCGCGTCTGATCATCGAGTATCGCGAGTTGGATAAACTCAAAAGCGTTTACACAGATGCCTTGCCCCATCAGATTGCTGCCGACGGCAGAATTCACTGTCTCCTGAATCAGACGGTGGCGGCGACCGGCCGGCTGTCTTCCAGCGATCCTAATCTTCAGAACATTCCGATCAGAAGCGAGTTGGGCCGTCGCATCCGCCGCGCTTTCGTAGCGGAGCCGGGGAACAAGATCATCTCAGCTGACTATTCCCAGCTAGAGCTGCGGCTGTTGGCCCATATTACGCAGGACGCCGTGATGCTCGAAGCATTTCAGAATGGCGAAGACATCCACGCACGCACGGCGCGACTCGTCTTTGGGGCGCAGACAGACGAAGAGTTAAAAGAGGCGCGCCGGTTCGCGAAGATCGTAAACTTTGCCATTGCTTATGCGATTGAGCCGTGGGGATTATCACAACGAGTCGGGATCTCGCGGCCGGAAGCGAAGAAAGTGATCGCGGACTACTACAACACCTACAAAGGTGTGCGGCGTTATATGGAAGAGGTTCCATTGCGGGCGCGCGAGCACGGTTACGTCCGATCGATCTATGGCCGCATTCGGCCGCTGCCCGGCATCAGCGATCGGAACGCAAACATTCGCAAGGCGGCCGAACGTGAGGCGATAAATATGCCGATTCAGGGCACGGCCAGCGATATTGTTAAGATAGCAATGCTGCATGTTGACGAAGAGTTGAAGCGCGCGGGATTAAAGGCGCGGATGCTGATGCAGGTCCACGATGAGTTGCTTGTCGAAGCGCCGGCTGCTGAGGTTGAGCAGGTGAGCGCGTTATTGAAGCGAGAGATGGAAGGTGCGGTTCAGTTGGACGTTCCCTTGGTTGCAGACGTGGGGATTGCCGACAATTGGATGGATGCAAAGCCCTAGGCCAACAGTTTAGAATCCACTATAGTCTTTAACACTTGGTCCCAAGGCAAGACTCACCCGAACAAGCGAATAATGGTAAAGCAAGACCTGGACACACCCACGGCGCCATCGGGTTCAAACGACCACTCAGCGCCGCCAGCCGAGATACTCGACGCAGTCGAGCGCGACAAGTCTGCTCAAGAGCGGGTTGTCCCCCGCCCAACTCCTGCCATTGGCATTACGGATCACGCGGAGGTGGTCTATCGCCGCATCACTCCCTCCTTAAATGAGAGTCCCGGTCCCATACGTGAGAACATTCGCTTGCGGGCGCGCTTGATTGCTCCCACGGTCACGCCTCTTTTGATCGGTTTCACTTTGCTGCTGGTCGTAATTTATGTGCTGGGACACCTCAGCGTCTCGCGCATGAACCTGGTCAACTTCAGCGCCTGGGACATGCAGCAATCGCTTTCGGCGCGACTTAGTCTGCTGCTCGAGCTGCGTTTGGCGGTCACTAAACTAAACAATGAGGCACGCGCGCGACATGAAGCTGAATCGAGAAGGGACCTGAAAGCGCCCATTTATCTTCCGTTAAGCACGGCGCGTGAAGATGTCGAGCGACTGTTACGGGAGTTGGATCGGCCGCCGCTGCCGGCGGATCCGGCTTGGCAACGCTTGCGAGCGGACGTTGAAAAATTTGTGGCGACGACCAGGGACTTGCGTCGGTTTAGTCTCGAAGGTTTCTCAGAGTTCGACGTAATTAGGAAGGGGATCGATGAGCTACTCGCGCGCAGCGGGCCGCAACAGGAAGAGATCAATCTCGAAAAGAGGGCGCTGGCTGAAAAGGCGGCGCGATCGATTCGACTTTTGACATTACTCGCATTGGTCGTAGGCGCCATTGTAGCTGCCGGGACCATCTGGGAAGTGCAGCGGCGCTTCAGACAGATGCGCGTAAGTATGTTTGAAGCCAGGCGCGAACGCGCATTTACGACGCAGCTGCTTCAGGGCATGGTCAGTGCAGTAGCGGCGATTGACGAGAACGACCGCATTCGCAGTGCTAACGCTGCGTTCTTCAAGATCTTTCCCACCGCCAGCATTGGCGCGTCTGTACGAGAGCAATTTGGTCGTGAAGATGCGATGAAAATGCTGCAAGTAGCAACGGCGACGCGAGTTGACGCGGCCACCTATCGCGGGCGCTGGGTCTGCAGAATCGAGGAAGAGGGAATCGACCGCACTTTCGACATCTATTCATCGCCACTCGCGTTCGACGAAAACGTGGGGCAGATACTGACGCTCGTCGATGCTACAGAAGCTGCCGAAGCAGAGCGTGTACTTCGTCGCAGCGAGTCGCTCGCCGCTGTCGGACGCGCCACCACGCAAGTCGCACACGAGATCCGCAATCCGTTGGGCAGCATTCGTTTGGGTGTTTCCATGCTGCGCGATAGTGTGAACGACGAAGAGGCGCTGCGAACCATTGAGCTGGTTGAGCGCGGGATCAAGCACTTGAACAAATTGGTAGTTGACGTGACACAATTCTCACGGCAGAAAGCGCTGGAGCGCGTCAATGTGGATCTGCATGAATTGCTTGAACGAAGTCTCGATCTGGTCGCTGACCGAGTTAAAGAGAAGCATACACCGGTTGAAAAACGCTTTGCAGGTGAACCTTTGGTCGGCCACTGGGATGCAGATCAGCTGCGCCAGGTATTCGTCAACGTTATGGCGAATGCTATCGATGCCAGCCAGGAAAGATCGCCGCTGCGAATCTTTACGGGAACCGTCACCAGCAATGGCGTAGAGGGTAATGAAAACGGCGGTGGCGCGCGGTCTTACGCGCAGGTCACGATCGCGGATGAAGGCAGTGGCATGGACAAAGTAACTGCAGATCGAATTTTCGAGCCGTTCTTCTCAACCAAGAAGCGCGGCACGGGACTGGGCCTGGCGATCGTCAAGCAGATTGTTGAACAGCATGGCGGAAGGATAAATGTTGAAAGCGAGCCGGGGAGTGGCGCGAGGTTCGTGATTGAATTGCCGCTGTGAAATATTTCGGGCTGATGCCAAGGCGGTCTGGAGAGGCTATCCACAGATTACTCAGATTATGAATTCATACCCAGCAAACGTGTGTGATGATTCTGACGGCTGGCAGCTCTTTGCTTAGTCACTCTGTGTCATCTGTGTAGTCTGTGGAAAGCCTCCTCCTCTAACCCACCTCACGACCTCAAAGTTTCAACTGTACTCAACATAGTTCCTTGAACGCTTTTCCCGCCGCTTCAATCGTTCTATCGACAATCTCATTCGAGTGCGCCAGCCCGACAAATGCAGCTTCGAACTGCGACGGCGCGAGATAAACTCCTTCGGCCAGCATCGCGTGAAAGAATTTGCCGTACCGCGTGCGGTCGCTCCTGTTTGCCGAATCCCAATCGGTTACGGGTTGATCAGTAAAGAAGCTGGTCCACATCGATCCTACTCTGTTAGACACTGTCTGAATGCCCGCTGCGCTCGCGGCCTCACTTAATCCTGCACACAATCGCGCAGTGGATGCATCGAGTCGCCGGTAGACCCCCTGATCTCGCAACCGCTTGAGAGTGACCAAGCCGGCAGTCATCGCCAAAGGATTTCCTGACAGCGTTCCTGCCTGATAGATCGGTCCCGCCGGCGCGATGTTGCGCATCAAATCTTTACTACCGCCATAAGCGCCAACCGGCAAACCGCCACCAATAATCTTCCCCAGCGTCGTAATGTCGGGAGTGACGCCGTAAAGCTCCTGCGCGCCACCACGTGCGACGCGAAACCCGGTCATGACCTCGTCGAAGATCAGCAGTGCGCCCGCGCGACTCGTGATCTCGCGCACCGCATGCAGATAGCCATCGCGCGGCGGCACGCATCCCATGTTTCCGACCACCGGCTCGATGATCACCGCTGCGATATCACGGTGCTGCTGGAATAAAGCCTGAAGCGCCTCGGCATTGTTGAAAGGCGCCGTCAAAGTATTTTGAGCGAGAGCTGCAGGAACTCCGGGACTGTCAGGTAAGCCCAAGGTCGCAACGCCGGAACCAGCCTTAACGAGAAAGCTATCGCCGTGACCGTGATAGCAGCCTTCAAATTTGACCAGCTTGTTCCGACCGGTGGCTCCGCGCGCCAGTCGAATGGCTGACATCGTTGCTTCCGTCCCACTGTTGACCATCCGCAGCATTTCGACTGAAGGCACGGCGTCGATGATCTCTTCCGCGAGTTCAACTTCGAGTTCGTTGGGTGCGCCGTAGCTGGTGCCGCGCGTCAGCGCTTCAGAGAGAGCTGCGCTGACCTCGGGATCAGCATGGCCCAGGATCATTGGTCCCCAGGAGCCCACGTAATCGATATACGTGACGCCATCGACGTCCGTCATGGTTGCGCCGTTTGCGCTCTGGATGAACCGAGGCGTTCCACTCACGCCGCGAAAAGCTCGGACGGGAGAATTGACGCCGCCCGGCATCAACTCGACCGCGCGCGCGAACAAGTTTTCTGACGCGTCAGTTCTTTTTTCTTCTGGTGAACTCATAAATAAAACTTCAGCGATCAAAATGATCTGTCGCTGCGCGGCATGATCTTGTCGTTGTGCTGTCTGATTTGTCGCTCTGCTGCCTCATCTTGGTCGCTGTGCTGCATGATCTTGGTCGCTCTGTATTCCTTGCGGCAAGCCTCTGGCTTACCGATCGCGGCTCTTTCTTGAAGAGACTATGCCTCGATTCAACTCGGGAAGTAATGGTTGGCGGCGTAGGGGCGCAACAGGGGGAGGTTCTTCGGTAAGCCATAGGCTTACCGCAATGAATGCGGCAGAGCCGTCAAGACCGCTCACGAATCCCTCAGGTCTCTTGATTCGCAACCTTTCTCCCACGACTGCGTCATTTCTTACTTGTCACCTGTCACCTGTCACCGTCTTCAGCAATTCCTTCGCATGGCGCCTTGCGCTGTCGGTAATTTGCGCGCCAGTCAACATGCGCGCCAACTCCTCGACTCGACCACGGCGATCCAGCCTCTCAATACTCACCAGTGTACGACCATCACTAGCTGCCTTTTCCACGACCAGATGACAATCGGCGAAGCGAGCAATCTGTGCCTGATGCGTGACACACAACACTTGATTAGTTTCGGACAGCTGCTTCAGTTTCACGCCGACTGCTTCACTGACTCGTCCGCCGATTCCGGTATCGATTTCATCGAACACGATCGTGCGTGGAAACTCGGAAGCGGTCGCAACTGTCTTGAGCACCAGCATCAAACGCGACGCCTCACCGCCGGAAGCGACGCGCGCGAGCGGCCGCAGCTCTTCGCCGACGTTGGCAGAGAAGTAGAACTCAACTTGATCGACACCGCGCACACTCATCCCGAGCGTGCCTGATGTTTCACTCAGAGCCGGTGCATCTATTTGCACCTGGAACTTCGCACTCTCCATGGCAACTTCTGCGATCCCTCGTTCCACCGCCTGCTCGAACTTTCGAGCTGCGCCTAGGCGCAGGCTGTGGAGCTTTCCGGCTTTCTCGAGATACCCGGCACGCGCAGCGCTGGTCTCCGTCTGCAGTTCGGCCTCTCGCTCGTCGGACCGCTCGACCTGACGCAGGCGATCCGCGGAACGTGCCAGGTGTTCAAGCGCGCTTTCAATCGATCCGCCGTATTTCCGCTTTAATCGTGAAACTTCCGCCAGCCGGTCGTCAATGCCAGCCAGGCGGGACGGCGAAAACTCGAGCTTCTCGGAGTAATCACGCAATTCAAAAGCAAGGTCTTCGAGCACGGCCCGTGCGCTTGCAAGGCTCTCGACATACTCGGCGAACTTTGGCTCGTACTCAGACAGCTCCGCGAGGTTCTTTTCGGCCTGACGCACCCGCGCCAGCGCGGCGCTGTCGTCTTCGTAAATCAGTCGATAGGTTTGCACCGACAACTCGGTGAGTTGCTCGACGTTAAGCAGACGCTTTCGTTCTACCTCCAACCCCGCGTCTTCACCGATTGCCAGGCCCACACGTTCAAGCTCCTGGATCTGAAACTTCAGAATATCTACCAGCTGAAACTTTTCCGCCTCGTCTTGTTGCAGCTCTGCCAGCTCTTTCGTTAACGCGGCCCAACGCCCGAATGCTTCCGCGACGTCGTCAAGTAACGGCGCGTCGCCTGCAAAAAGGTCGAGCAACTCAAGATGGGTGTCGGTGTTGAAGAGTGTCTGCTGGTCGCCCTGCCCGTGAATATCCACCAGATATTCTCGCAGGTCGCGCAAGAGCGACTGCGTCGCGAGTTGATTGTTGATAAAGATCTTGTTTCGTCCCGCGGCAGAAAGCTCGCGCCGGATGATGAGTTCAAGCGGTTCTTTGCTTTGTCTGCGGCTCTTACCGTCATCAATGTCGGC
>JBGTLE010000304.1:0-7215 GCA_041744295.1 Pyrinomonadaceae bacterium
CATTGTCATCCGCAGGCTTTTCTGTAATTCTGTTTCTGCCACTCTCGAAGTCTCTGGCTCGCATCTCCAAAACCATGAAACGCTGTCCAAAATGTCAGTTCATTCACCTCGATCAGGACGAATTCTGCGACTTTGATGGCACTCTCCTGCAGGTCGCAGATGATGCTGAGCTGACTGAAGCAGCTAGTGCCGTGCTCAACAATAAACGTCCTCAGCGTGCACGCGAAAAAAGGAGACTCGCGCTGGTCGTCGCCGCAACGGCAGCGATTGGCGCTGTGATTACGACCGGCTACCTCGGTTTGTCCGGCCGATTCTCACGCAGTAGTGAACTCAAGACGCACGCTGTAGCAAATCAGCCTGTCACTCAACCTCCGGTTGCAAGTGTGAGCCTAATGCCCACTCCTGACGTTTCACCTTCGCCGTCACCTGAAGAATCCCAGGCGTCGACAGTGAAGGCTCCTTCTCCGTCGCGGACTGACGCAGCTCGTGGTGTTGTTAGTCGAAATCCCGTCTCAACCGGAAACGACAACACCACTGGCAACGCACTGGTTCGCATCCGCCTCTCCAATGGCGCTACGGTAGAGGCGGACGAAGTCTGGCGAACTAAAGAAGGCGTTTGGTATCGCCGCCACGGAATGGTGACTTTGCTAAAACGCGATCGTGTGAAAGCGATCGAAAGAACTTCCTCTCCGAAATAGACTCGCCGGCGATTCCTTCATCACTTTCCGATCCACTTAAATCAGCTTGCCTGATCTCTGGTATTAACCACGATCTACGTTTGTCCGTAGAAGACTCGCCAAAATGGATTGTTGTGCTGCAAGATCATGCCCGCTCACACTAGTTGGTTGATCCTCACAAATGAAAACAGACGCACTGGCGACCACAGAGGCAATCGAAATAATGATCTACACCGTTCGTGGCGAGCGAGTTATGCTTGATCGTGACCTCGCACGACTGTATGGCGTCTCCACAAAGAGCTTCAATCAAGCCGTTAAACGTAATGCGAGCCGGTTCCCGCCGGATTTTAGGTTTCAATTGAGCGAGGAGGAGACTCGTGTGTGGTCGGAGTCCGATCGTTCAAGGTCACAAATTGTGACCTTGAAGCGGGGGGAGAATCTCAAGTATCGACCTTACGCCTTCACCGAGCATGGCATCTTAATGCTCTCAAGTGTGCTCAATAGCGACCGAGCCATCGGAACTAACATTGAGATTATGCGGACCTTTGTTCGTCAGCGACGGCTCCTTGGGCAGAACGTAGAGCTATCCCCACGACTTCTCAACCTGGAAAAGAAGTGCGAGCGAAGATTCAAGCTTGTGTTCGACGTACTGCGTCAACTTACTAACCCGGTTGGGCCTCGTTTGAAGGAGATCGGTTTCCGACAGCAGCGATTGAAAAAGTAGATCCACTTATACGCGATGCACTTCTCACTACATCAAAGAAAGGAACCTCACCATGAGCGAAATCAAACTCGACCTCATCGACTCTCAAACAATTCTCTGCGGCATCACGCACGGTTCGACGGCAGACTCTGCGGTTGCGGCGCTGTCGGCGGAGCCGGAAACGATAGCTGAACTCGACGCGGCACTGGCGCGTTACATAAACCCTGTGCCTCACGGGAGTCGCTTCCAAACGTTCAATCAAAGATCGACCATCGATCCTGAGCCGTGGGACGCAGGGATTGTGATTATCGATCTAGCCGCGCGACTGGTGGCGGTCGAATCTATCTACTCGCAACCCGGGCCCCGCGGCCAGGTCGAATATCACGACGGTACGCACGCTCCGGATATATTCGTGCTTTACCGCCTGCCTGATGATTGGCGTTTCGTTTCCTCAATCGACGAGTATCGGGCCATACGCACGAGCCGAGCGATGAAACGGGTAGCCAGTCCACCGTTTGACGCGCGCCCGATTCTGTTTGGCAGGCCCTTAATGGAGTTTATCGCGCTGGCAACAATTGAACTTCAACAGGCTCCCGCCTCTGAAAAGCTGCAGTCGGCACTTGCCAACTACTCCGACCTGGATCTTGCAAACTCGGAACCAACCGCCGAGCAAGAAGCCAATCGCAGACTCATCTGGAATCAGATTGCCGAGATCCATTCGCGTTGGCTAACGACACGCCGCGAAGACCTGCGAAATGCATCTCCAAGAGAAATCCTCTTCGCCGCTCAGGACCACATCAGCTTTGATCTTCACACCCGCGAGTTGCAGTGGAGCCTGCAGGGTGAAGGACCTCCCTGTCTGTCCAAAGATTCTTTTGCTTATCGCTATGCCGGGTTCGGAACTCACGAGTGGGTGGTGTACTACGATCTCATTCGGGAGCTGATCTCGATCGCGGTGCATAGCGAGATGACGAAACCATCTGCTTCGGAAGAGCTGATAGCCCAACTCGCACAGCAGGCGGTTACCTGGCTTGAGGAGCCGCAAGCAGAATACGGCGGCAGCATTCCCAGTATCATTCTTGAGAACGAGCGAAAGCGTTTGCCGCTGGCCCTTCATCCGCGAGACATGATTGTGGACGAGGATTGTCCCATGTGTCAGATGATGGCCGACGAAAGCGCCATGGGTGGCGGACCAGGCTTCTGGCACCTCGACGGTTCACACATGGACGACGATTTTGTCTTCTCGCCATTCAGCACCCGCGAGGAATGGGAAACACATCGGCGCGAGTGGGAAGAGTTCAGTCGGGCGTTCGATCGCCGTTGGGAGAGCAGGCAGCATCTACTCGCTGATACGGAGTGCTGAGTACTGAGTGCTGAGTGCTGAGTGCCTGCTCCCCAAAATAGCATCAGCCGCGGTTTAACGCGGCTGATGAGGTTTTTTGGAACTCAGTACTCAGCACTCAGTACTTTTCTTTACCCTTTTTGAGTGCCTGCTCCCCAAATAGCATCAGCCGCGGATCAACGCGGCTGATGGTTTTTGGAACTTAGTACTCAGTACTCAGTACTTTGTATTTGACCTACTGATTCCCATTTCGGTTTCGGTTTCGATTGGCGTTCGCATTCCCATTGTCGTTTGTGGGCCTGACGCCGGAAGTATTCGCATTGCCGTTGTCATTGGTAACTACGCCAGTGTTCGACGGAACGGAATTAGCGTTCGTGTTGGCCGGCATATTCACGTTTGTTTCAATTGCGCCTTGACGGGCCGGACTGCCGTTCGCGTTTGTGTTCGTGTTGTTCCGGTTAGTGTCGGCGCCGCCGCAACCGGCCAAAGCCGTTGCGGCGGCGAGCACTAACGTAGGCATTAGTCTGCGTCGCATCCTTATCTTTCCTCCTGTGTGCATGCGCGAAAGCGCTTAGCGATAAACGGACTCAGCGCGATTATTGCGCCAGTCGTTCTCAAAATACTCAGAATCCTCATCGGTCCGTGGCGTTACTCCCATGACTATGCCGCCTTCACGAATTCCTTTCTCGTAAGCCTTTGCATGCTCTTCCGGAATACCCCATCCGATCAGGGCACCAACGAGACCACCCGTAAGAGCGCCGGCCCCAGCTCCCGCTAACCCAGCAACGATCGGCCCAGCGATTAGCAGTCCCAGACCGGGCAACGCCAGCGTGGTCCCAATCGCGGCGATCGCGGCCAGAGTTGCACCTACCGCGCCACCAATTGCCGCGCCCTTACCGGCGCCTTCCCAGGCCTTGGTATCGAGATCGGAGTCTCCGTCTTCTGAGAAATGTTTTTTCTTCGTGTCTTCGGACATCATCAAGTTCACATCGTCTTTGCCATACCCGCGTTCGCTGATCGAGCGATAAGCGCGCTCGGCGCTCTCCCGATCTCGAAAAAGGCCAGTTACCATTTTGCCGCGCTGACGCGCAGTGCCCATTGAAGCATCACCTGTTTGTCTGTCTTGAAGTCCCATTGCTTGCTCCTTATGTTATGTAGTTGAGTTTGCTTTCCCACTTGAGGTCGCTTACTGATTGCGATGCTCGCAGGGAAAACAAGGTTATGAAACACACTCCTCGTCTGTTACTTAGATCAACCCCTCAGCAATGGCCATACCAAGTCGCTACGTTGCGTGGTCAACGGGAAAATCACAGCGAGTGACGACGAATCCGGCGATGCTTCGCGATAAATGCTGGATCAATAATGAAGGGAAAGGCTTTAGGTTAGCCCAGGTCGTACGAAAGCTGAATACGAATTTAATACAGCCGCGCGGATTCTGGTCAAGAAACGCAGACGCCGGGTACGCGGAGACGCGGGACGCTGAGACCTGGAGACTAAGCTCTCTCTCGCTGCTGCATCTCCGCGCCTCCGTTTTCATTTTCCATTCATCATTTGAGATTTCTCAGTTGTCATTCCAGACTCTCCCCGCGCCTCCGCGTCTCCGTCTCTCCGCACCTCCGCGTCTTTTCCTTTCCGGCTCAGGGTTGTTAGAATTTCCCGCGCACCCAATTCACGTTCAAGGAAAGGTCCATACATGCACCACAGAATTTGCTCCGGGTTTGTCGTCGCGTTTCTTTTTGCAATCGTTGCAACGTCCGTGACGGCCCAGGACAAGTCCTGCTTCACCGCTGCAGCCCGAGCAACTGCGGAACGGAGCGCGAAGGTCTGGCAGGCGCCAGATCCCGGTTACGATCCCGTGCGCGGCTTCAATGCGCGTACGGGACCACGACGCGGCGCGCCGGCGGTTGACGCCAACGGATTCGCACGTCCCCTCACCTGCGCCGCCAATAGGGACGAGAGCAAAGGTGCGGGCACCACGCCGAAGTTTCATTGCTCGGTTCCCGGCGTGGTAGACGAGGACGGCGACCTCATTCGTTACAAAGTGAAGCCACATTTTAAGGGACAAGCGGCAGACAAAAGGAACGGCGAGATTTATGGTGAGTTTCTCTCGTCGCGCTTTTCGCAGGCGCTGGGATTCTTCGCCGATGATGAATGGGTCGCCGACGTGACTTGCGCCGATTGTGAGAAGAGTTTGACAAGCAAGTTCCAGGGCGCGCCATTCAGTGCCTTTCAGCCGGCTGCTGGAGTAGAGCTCGCGCTGGGACGCGGAATTGATGTGAAGTGCAACAACAAGGACGCTGCGGCAATCTCCGAAACACTTGCGAACTTATTGAAGAGCGGCGCACCGCGAGCAGAGATCGACGCGTTCAAGCTTTGGCTGGCTTTCATTGATCACGGCGACACCAAGACTGATAACCAGAAGTTTGCCTGTATTGATTCGGTCAAGAATGCAGACGGCACACGCACCTGTAAGCCGGGCAAGGCCGTCTACTACGTGAGCGACATGGGATCCACGTTTGGTTATTCTGCATCCAGCGAAAAGAAAGCCAGGCTGGAAGGATGGCAAAAGCGCGTCCCAATCAGCGTAAGCAACGGTCGTTGTACTTCAACTGCGAAGAGCATCGGCGAGGCAACGGTTAGCGAAGCAGGCCGGAAACTCCTGGCTGACGGCCTGCAGCGATTGTTAGCAGCACAGCAACGCAACGGCACCATCACGCGCGTCTTTCGCGCCTCGCGCAATCACGAGCGCGACGCCCCCGCGGAAGCCTGGACCACCGAGTTCATCCGCAAAGCACGTACGATTATCGACGCGCGGTGTGGCGGCTAAAGACAGAGTACTATGTTGAGTGCTGAGTACTGAGTACTGAGTTCCGAATATTCTTTGTTGCACGACTTTCAGTTTTCAGCTTATCTCAGTCGAGACCAGCCGGAAATGACGTTTTGCCTGGAACTCAGTACTCGGTACTCGGTACTCAGCACTTCTCGAAAGGAGGCAGTAGTATCGCTAGCGCTCATTCATTAATCCGTGCTGCGGCTGACGGGGATGCTGATGCCGTCAGGGCATTGCTCGCCGAAGGCGCCGCTGTAGACGAAGCTTCCGCTGGAGGTCAAACCGCGCTCATGCTCGCCGCAGTGTTTGGCCATGAAGAGATCGTCTCGCTACTGCTGGCCGCCGGGGCAGATACTTCACTGAAAGACGAACGCGGTCTGACCGCTCACGAGTGGTCTATCAGACGAGGCTTTCCCATTGTCGCTCAACTGATCGCCCGCGCGTCGGCAACAAGTAGACCTGCAACGCCGGCCGCTCCCCGAAAACCAACGCCGGTTATTGAGCACCGACAGCCGAAGTCAGTTGATCAAGATGAGAACGAGCGCGAAACGTCTTGGCAATCTCGTTCGGCCCCGCCGCCACCTGAAAGAACTTCAACGCCGAAGATGGGCGGCGCTGCTGCCGCGATTCTGAGAAACCACGTTGCTCGCTCAGCTCAGGAGAGTCGTGATCTCAAGCCCTTGCCTGATGCAGAACTCCTCGAGCCGGTCGTTATATTTAGCAAGGGCCAACGAGAATCGCCGGAAACGGAGATTGAACCGGAAGTCCCGGATGATCGGGCCACCCGCGTTGAGCCACAGCCGCCAGTCGTTGTCGCGCCCGAAATGGAAGCCCCGGCAGTTCCAACTTGGGAGTGGGAACTGACAACGACACAAACAGCGGCGGAAGCGGCAGTCGGATTTGCATCCGTGCAAACAAATGAGACTGCAAATGAGACTGCCTATTCAGAATTGGGTCCAGAGCCTTCCCCGTCGAACGATAACGACCCCGAACAAACCAACCCGTCACTCGCGCCGGTTTTCAACGACGGGGCGGGTGCTAGCGTTGCAAACGCTACTTCGAATGCGCCCGAGTCTTTCGATCAAGAACAGCCAACTTTAGTTCCCTCAACTGCTGAAGCGCACCAGTCCAGCGTCAAATCAACAGACGAAGACACAACGCTTTTCCCTGTGGAGACAGTGCGCACCTCAGTGCCGCCCGCCTTTCTGACAAATTCTCCGCCGTCCACTTCGGGACGACCGATAATCTGGTTGCTCGTCGTGGTCACGCTGGGCGCCAGTGCCTTTGGCGCCTATCACTTGAACAACTATTTTTTTGCCACGACACCGGCAGCAGCGCCTGTTGTTCAGGTCACTCAGCCGGCTCCCGTGGCTCCGCCGGCAAAACCTGCTCCCGTCATCGCCGGCGATCTAGCTGGAGCAGAACTGGACGTGCCGGAGCCCGACTATCCGCCGAATCTGCCAACCAGTGCAGCGTCCATTACGGTTCGCGTTCAGGTTAATCGAAGGGGCAAGGTGGTGTCGGCGCGTTCCGGGGAAGGCGATTCGTCGTTGCGCGCCGCCGCGGTCGATGCCGCGAGAAAGGCGACCTTCTCTCCGGAAAAGCTTGCCGGCAGCGGTCGAGTGATCACCGGAACAATCACTTACAACTTTCAGCCGCGACC
>JBGTLE010000305.1:0-6148 GCA_041744295.1 Pyrinomonadaceae bacterium
AGCAATTTGATGCGAGTCCGTTGTTCATCTCGATGATGCTGCAAGCCGCCCGTGAAAAAGGCCTGGGCTTAACGAACTACCTGACCTGCGAACAACTGTATGTTGACGAGTTGATGGGTGGTCATCTGCATCACCACTTCAGTGATTTGCTCGAGTCAGCAGCGCCACGACTGGAAACCCGCCGGGCCCTGGTTCGGTTACTCGCCGAAGCTGCGATCTCGGATCAACGCAAAGCTTCATTCGAAGCCTGGCGAAAGTTGTTGCGACTGGAAGCCGGCGAGCTGGAAACTCTGCTGACTGTCTTGCACGCGCATGAGTTGATCAACCGGGACGGCGGTCTCGTGGAAGCAGGCAAAGGTCCGGCGAGTTGGAAAAACTATTTGAAGATTCGCTTTCGTCTGGAAGTGCTGAATGAACCGCGCGCGCTGGTCGTCGCTGACGCGATTGCTGAGGCGCTGAAACGCGCGCCGCACACCATGGCCCGTCACTATCGCAGCGCTGCGCGACTACAACTGCGAAGCCTGCTCGGTGAGTTCAACTCTCAACTCGTTCCCAGAATTCTCTTTCACTACGATGGCTACAAGGAATCCTATCGCGGCTCGTCGCTTGAAGAAGCAATGGCCGGTCTTGATGCTGAAACCGATCTGGTTCGGTTACCGCAAGTATTTCACACCGCGCCCTGTTCAGCCTTTGGCAAACACATCGACGTTGAGGATGAGAGTTGTGTTGTCGCACATGGTTTTGAGGGCGCAACGTATTCAGATGCGAACCAGATAGCTTGGATCGCCGCGCAAGTCGAGGCAAAACTCGAGGTTGATCGTGATCTCGCTGAGGTGTGGTTAGATCGTATTGACGGAATCGCCGGCGAATTCGGAATCCCGCGCGTTCGCATTCTACTCATCTCAAATGAGGGGTTTTCTGAAGCTGCGTGCGCCTTACTCGAGCAGCGCGGCGCTTACGGCGCCAGTCGACAACAGATCGAACTACTGGCCGCGCGCCTGGGCGAACCGGCCGCCACTCAGCTCAGCGCTGGGGACAATGAGTTTGTCGCGATCTGGCCGATGGGCGAGGACAACGAGTTGCTGGCTGCGAACCTCGTGGAACAGATCGCGCGTAGATCTAACTTCAAAACTGAGGCCATCAACCAGATCAAGACCGCCATCGTCGAGGCGTGTATCAATGCGGCTGAGCACAGCCTGAGCCCGGATCGAAAGATTTATCAGCGTTTTCGCGTCGATGATGATAAATTGGTGGTCACTATTTCGAGCCGCGGTGTAGTACCTACCCGACAAAGCATAGAACAGGGCAAAAAACCGGAACGCGATTTTGAGACTTCGGATGAGCGCCGAGGCTGGGGTCTCAAGCTGATTAGAAGCTTGATGGACGAAGTAGAGTTTGAGCAGGTAGATGATGGCACCAGCTTGCGAATGACAAAGTACCTGCGCAAGAGTGTTATTTGAACGGCGCTTCACTAGTTTTCCTGATTAACGGATTAGAGGGGGATACCGGGTGGGGGAATCAACCGGCTCTTCTGTTCGCTCGCATTGCGTGGGCACTACGGCAGTGATTTATGCGAGCGACTATCTCAACAAACTAACCGGCGAACGAATCGAACGCGAATGCAGACGACAGTTGGACAGCGGCTGTCGCGCCCTCGTCATCGACTTCAGCGATACTGAACTGGTCAACAGTATCGGTATCTCAATTCTGCTGGGCATCATTGACATCGCTGAAAAGAGCGGTGCTCGCGTTGTCTTCTCCGACGTAAACAATCAGACCATTGAGCTCTTCAACATGCTCGGCCTCACCCGCCACGTAGTGCTGGTGCGAGACGAGGAAGAAGCTCTAACCAGCCTCGGAAGCTTTAGTCAGCCGAACGGATCAACAAGTCATTAAGCCTCCCTATGGAACCAAGCACTCAGAAATTGATTCACACCTTTGGGGCACTTGCCGATCTCGGACAAGAGATTGCCGGCACTGGGGAGTTCAGCGACATGGTCCGCACCTCGCTGCACCTCTTGCTGGGTACGCTGGCCTTGCGACGAGGAGCAGTAGTCGAATGTGAAGCGATCGAAGAGTCGCCAGTTTGTCTGGCCCAGTGGGGACTCGGCGACGACTACAAGTTGGAACTCAAGCTGGATGCTCTCGACCGCAACGCGTTCCTGACTGCCGGCACGCTGGATCTAAAGAGCGCGGAACTCGATCCTGCCTTCGCTGAATTTGTTAACCGTCATGGAACTGAGTTGCGCGCGCAAGCGGTCGAGCTAGTTGTGCCAACTGTGGTGCGAGGTAGCGTCACGGGGCTTGTCCTGCTCGGCGGCAAAGCAACCAGCGAAGAATTCAACGAGGATGATTTGGAAGTCATCCGCTCGATGGTGCGACACATCGGCGTCGGCATTCACTCGCACAGGTTGTTGGAACAGATCGAGCATCGGGCAGGAGAGAACCGGCGGTTGTACGAAGACCTGCGGGCAATTTATGCCGACACGGTCCGTGCCTTTGCCGCGGCCATCGACATTAAAGACAAGTACACGCAGGGCCACTCAGAACGAGTCGGAAAGTACTGTGAAATGATTGCCAGAGAGCTGGGTTGGAGCGAAGACGCGATCGAGGGAATCAAGATTGCCGGATATCTTCACGACGTCGGTAAGCTCGTGGTTGAGCGCGACATCATAAATGCCCCTTACCGAATTGATGCCAAGCAATCGAGTGAACTGAATCGGCACCCCGCCGCCGGATTTGAAATTCTCAAACCCATCAATCATCCATACGCCGACATTCCGCTAATGGCCAAGTATCATCATGAAAGACCGGACGGCCGCGGTTACCCGGACGGGTTAACTGATGCTGAGATTCCGTTGGGTGCAAAGATCGTCTCGCTGGCAGACTCCTTCGACGCCATGACTACGGATCGTCCGTATCGAAAGCGACGATCGCTGGCTGAAGTTATCGAGGATTTTCGCCGCACGACGGGAAAACAGTTTGACGCGTCAGTTGTTTCAGCGTTTTGTCGCGCGCTTTTGAAAGAGGTGAATGGCGAGAGCAAGGCCCGCAGAATGAGTAAGATGCTCGGGAAGAACTATCTCGTTCCGGAGCAGGCAATTCCACTTCTCGAAGAGCTTATCGCTGAGCTCAATCCCACCAAACAATCCACGGCGGTCGGCAGTCTCTGATTGAGATCGAATGTGCGGACGAGTGTTTGAATGGCGCTATCGCGGCTGGATACGCAACACAAATGCGCAGATTGAGATCTTCTCGTCCGGCCTTACTTCGGTCCGCTCTTCTCTCGGCAACTCTCGTCCGTTTACCAAAGTCGAATTCCTGCCCTTCGGCACCACCCAGTAACGCCCGTCATTTTCCCGTGTGAGGGTCGCATGTACACGGCTAACTTCCGGATCGCCTTTCAACGGCAAGTCAACATTGATGCTCTTGGACCCGCGACCGATCGAGATCTCAGGTTTTGAAATTGGCACCACGGCTTCACGCACGCCGTCACGCCAGACTTCGACAGAGAACAGTTCCTTTACCCGAGGGCGCACCACCGTCTGCTCACCGTCAGTGGTGCCTTCAACTGCTTCGCGCGTCTCACGCACGGTCAGATCCGGGTTGAAGGTTGAACTGCCGCCAGCACTGGCTCGTGGCGTGACCATCGTGTGACCACTCTCGGTTTCATCCCAAACCGCCTGCACGCGGAACTCACCTTTATTCAGCGTGCCATCGACTCGCAACTCAACTGCAAATGACTTGGCGGCAAGCTGCGTCGATCCGCTAAGCTCGCGTGCACGTTCAGACAAGACGTGAAACAGACCCTGCTCCAATCCCCGACGCTTATCACCCTGCCAGTCTTTATCGTCATCGGCACTTAGGTAGACGATGTACTCGCGCGGAATGTAGGTCGGGCCGCCGGGCGGGGTGAACATCTCACGCTGCATGACGGCTTCGACCTCGCGCGCAATCTTTACCAGAAATTCTTCCCACACGCGGCGTGGTCGCGAGTGTTCGTCCGCGGCTTCCAGCAATCCCTCGCCGCTTTCACCGTCTATCCACCGCCTTATCGAATCCAGAAGGCCCAAGTTGTTTGCTCCCGCCCGCAGCACCAAACTGCGTTTTAATCAAACTTCACGAACTTCTTATTAATCCACCCACGATCGGATGAGTAAGGATCTGTCTTGGCTCGGCCGTGCTGTATTACCTGCACTTCGTACCAGTTACTATTGCTGTCAATACTCAGGATTTTAACGCGGGAGCCACTTTCGGCAAGACCAATCGGCGTGTTCGCTGTGCTCGCTGCTGGCCGCAGATTCACATCGGTGGTTGTCGTGCCTTCTCGGCCCACGACAAAGAGATCTCCCACTCTCGGTATATCAGCAATTGGGTTCCAACGCGAGGTGACATACTTATGTGTGGCCAACAGCATGCCCGAAAAGGCCAGCACCAATATGATGGCGACCAACCAACTCCTCTTCTTGCTTGACTGCCTGGCAGGCACGGGTACGGCCACTCTTCCGTTTCTGCGATCCGGAAACGTCGCAATGATCTCTTTAGCTGACTGCTTCGGCGCCAGCGGTTGTTTTTCTCGATCCACCTGAACGACGATGCGCGGGCTCTTGTCAATACTGGGTGCGTGCAGGGATTGCCTCTGCACATAAGCGGTGCCAGCGGCAGTCGGAACCGGCGTTGTTGGACCAGGCACGAAGCGGGCCTGCGGTGGCGCTTGCGTAAACTCGTCCGGCTCGACCTCTAATTCCGCGCTCGGCTTTCGTCGGCTTTCCAAATGTTCGGCGCTCAGCGGTTCAGTCGGACGCAACGTGGCCTCGGCAAAGTCATCCCAAAACTGTTCCACCGACTGGTAACGTCTTTCAGCCCGAGTTTGCGTTGCCTTCTCTAACACGCGTTGCACAGGTGCGGACCAATAGTGGTTTTGTAGAGATTCCGGAAGTTCCCTGATGGCGTGCTGAGCGAAGCGGCGCGGCGACTCTCCCGCCAACAAACTGTAGGTGGTCTTAGCCAGTGAGTAGACATCCGCGGCAGGAGTCAAAGGCGCGCTCGGCAGGGACAGCGCACCCGTGTCGAGCGGAGCCGTATGCATCAGGGGGTTATGCTCGGGAGCGGAATAGATGTTTGTGCCGACTCTCGTAATCGCTCCTTCGGTTGCCTCCAGCCGGGCCACACCAAAATCAGCAATCTTGACCGTCTTCCGATCGGCAGTCAGCAGCAGGTTCTGCGGTTTTACGTCCCGATGGATCACACCGCATTTGTGTGCGTGGGCCAGCCCGGAACAAACCTGCTCGAGATAAACAGTGGCTTGTTGTATAGAGAGGGGATTGCCGCGGGAGAGCGCCAGCATGTCGCCGCCGGGAAGGTATTCGAGGACGAGATAGTGAAAAGTGGTATTCGCCAGGTCGATGGCCGTGCCGTGACCAAGGCGATTGATGATGTGCGGGTGCCGAACTCGATCCAGAGCCACTGCTTCATTTTGAAAATTCGTCACCAGCGTGCTCTCCATCTCAGCATCAAGCGTCTCCTGCAGCGACAGGTTGAGCGCCTTGATCACGACTGTAGTTGGCGCTCCGGCAGGGGCAGCGTTGTCATGCGCCACATAGATCTCGGCATAGCTGCCACGCCCGAGACACTCAAGTATGTCGTAACGGCCATCGAGTCTGCTCTGTTGTAGCTTCAGTTCCGGCATCTACAGATCTCTTACGTTCGCTGGGATGCTTTGGTTTGGTCGTCTGATGCGCTAAAGCGTTCTCACCTCTTGAAAACGCTAATGTTGCATGACGACGACGGAAGCAGCCGAAGAGCGAACCTCGCAATCATCAAGGGGAACTGCTGCTGGATGGTTTCGGGAGAAGTTCGTCGAAATGAGTTAACGCCTGCGCTCGCTCTTTTTCAGACTTTAGCGTAAGTGCGGCGAGCGCGATCGTAGCTTCCTTACGAACCGTAGCATTTCCAGCCGACGGGGCAGCATCCGCCCTGGCAATCGCGGCTTTCAACGCGGGCGCTGCCGCCTCAGTGTTTCCGTTGAGTAGCGAGGCGCGGCCGTAAAGGTAAAGGAACTCCGGCTCATTTGAGTCAAGAGGGTTCTGAATCGACTGGCGCGCTAATTCAATGGGCGCCTGATTGGTTAGCCACGCCGCGGGATCGG
>JBGTLE010000306.1:0-3626 GCA_041744295.1 Pyrinomonadaceae bacterium
GGATCAACTTTTGAAATTAGAATCAGATACTAGATGTTGGTGAGTGGTCCGTTGTCCGTTGTCCGTTGGCAGTTGTTTTCCTACCGCACGTTGGATTATTGATTTGAATCAAGCTCGACCGACCAAAGAAGAACAACTGACCACTGACCACTGACACCTGACTACGCACCAGCATCCAGCATCCGACATCCAGCCCCTTCTTCATTCCATCTTCGGCCTCATCGTGTGCCACTTCGTCGCTTGCTGATAGGCGAGCGCTACTCTAAGCGGCGCGCCTTCGTCATAAAGCCTGCCTGTAAACATGATTGCTTGTGGCAGGCCCTTTGAGAAACCACACGGCACCGCGATCGCCGGATGACCGGTCAGGTTCGTAATCAACAGACTCGCGCTGCCCGGCGCGGGTGAAACAAACACGTCCCACTTCGACATCAGTGCGTCCATTTCGCGCATCAGGAGTGTGCGCGCACGTTGGGCACGAATGTATTCGACCGCCGGAATGAAACGCGAACTCCGGAAAGTGTTTGGCCAATCTCCACCTTCCTGTCCCGAGAGCTGATTGATTTGACCGTCACGCGTGATGTCGTCAAATGCGGTCGCGGCTTCGGCCACCAGAATGATTCGCAAAGCAGCGGTTGAAAACTTAGGCATTTCGATCGGCTCAAGCTTTGCCCCGGCAGTTTTCAATGCCGCCAGAGCAGTTTCATAGATTGTCTTGCGTTCGGGATCTTGCTGCTGATCAAACTCAGTTTTGAGATAACCGATCTTCATTTCGTTGAGCGGTCGAGTGGGAAGCCAGTTGAACGGAACGTCAGGCACAGTAAGGTCTTTCTCGTCGGAACCGTAGATAGCATTCAATGCGGCCGCGCAGTCCTCGACGCCACGACACATCGGTCCAATCTTATCCATCGTCCAGCTTAAGCCCATCGCGCCATAGCGACTAACTCGCCCGTAAGTTGGGCGCAGACCAGTTACACCACACCGACTCGATGGGGAGATGATCGACCCTAACGTTTCCGTGCCGATAGAAAAACCTACCAGACCTGCTGCCGTCGCCGCGGCCGGCCCAGCCGAAGAGCCACTCGATCCGATTCGCTCTTCTTCGACTTGCCAGGGATTGCGTGTCATGCCGGCGAACCAACGACCGCCCTGCGCGAGAGCGCCCATCGAAAGCTTGGCCACGAGCACAGCGCCGGCGTCGCGCAGCTTTTCCACCACCGTCGCGTCGTAATCGATTACTTGTTCTCGAAACGGTTCGGCGCCCCAGGTCGTGCGAATTCCTTTTGTGGCAAGCAGATCTTTTGCGCCCCAGGGAATGCCGTGAAGCGGACCGCGGTATTTTCCGCGACTTATTTCCGCCTCTGCCTGCTTTGCCTGGGCCAGCGCCAGCTCTTCGGTCAGCGTCACAACACAATTCAGTTTTGGACCAAACCGCTTCAGACGCGCGAGATACATAGTGGTCAGCTCAACCGGCGAGATCTTGCGCGTTCGGAGCAACAAGGCCAATTCGGGGACACTTGCAAATGCCAGATCTTCAAGCTCACTGAATTTTGGCGCCGTCACACCGCTGAGTTTGAACTTCACTGCCTTGACGTTGAACGTTCTTCCGGGCAATGCCGGATGAAAGAGAGTGGCCGGTTCCGTGTCGAGCGGAACATTGATCTTGCGCAGCGTCTCGTAGCGTTCGAGATTGTTGTTAGCATTGCTCAGCGCCATCTGCTTGTTCGCGTCGGTCAACTCAATTCCAAACAATTGTTCCGCACCGCGTAACATCTCTTTCGTTACGCGTAGTGGTGGCGTGGGAGATGGAGAAGGAGAAGGCAGCGGCGTTGGTGTCGGCGATTGTGCCGCGGTCGATACGATATTCGGAGCGGTGGCTGCGGCGACCCCGAGCGCTGGAAGTAGTTTTACAAAAGTGCGGCGATCCAAGCCGGAGTGACCTACAACCTCGCTGTCTTGCTCATTTGAATTGTGCCGTCGATTTTCTCTTCGAAGTTTCTTCTTCATCAATGATGAGCCTTCAACTTTCTTAATTAAGGTGAATGTCGGAAGTCTCGCTGTCAGGAAGGCGGACCCTGTCCCGACTAATAGCAAACAGCGAACAGCAAACAGCCGGAGAGTGCGATTCTCGGGCTTGCCCCTGAGAAATCTCAGATCTCGCGATCGAATATTTCAGATCCAAAGCAGAAACGTCGAAGTCCACCTCTGGCTGTTTGCTGTTTGCTGTTTGCTGTTTGCTGTTCGCTGTTTGCTGTTTGCTGTTCGCTGTTTTGCTGTTTGCTGTTCGCTGTTCGCCATTTTACGGCTTGACCATCATCTGCTGGTTCCCTGTCGCCGCTTCCGCAACTCCGTACTTCAAACGCGTTGTTTTCGCTCTTCCCGATTGGTAGATCGTGACCACGAACATATTGTCGTACTCAGTCTCGGGAATAGTTGGAAGGCTCTCGCCACTCAACGCCTTGATGATCTCGGGCACCGTGTTGTTGTGTCCAGCGAGAAATACCACGCCGCCGCGATGGTCCAAGGTGATTTGCCGGACTAGCTCGGCGGTGTTCCCCGAGTCGACGTTCCGTACCGGCAGCCCCAACGCTGTCGCCAGCGGCTGGACGGTTTGCTGGGTCCGTCCATACTGCGTCGCATAGATAGCCGTAACCCCTGCGTTTCGCAATACCCTCACCAACTCTTCGGCGCGCGCGCGTCCGGCCGGACTTAAATCCGGATTTGGATTGGTGGGCTCGATATTTTTCTCGGCGTGCCGCACAAGAATGATGGTCGTCAGGGGCCGCGAGAAAGTGTTGAGATAGACGAGAACGACGACCGCTGCAAAGACAGCAAAGAGCAGAGAGAAGACTACGATCGTGCGCGTTCTGGTGCGAAAATCAGGTTGTTCTGCTGCCATATATTAACCTCCGCATCAACTGGATGATTGGAATCGAGATGGCATCTCAATCCTCCGTTTGAGGTCGGTTAGGAACTGTAACTACGGAACGAGTATCTGGTAAGGACACCTTTATTTGCAGTCTAGCACGCCTTGGAAACCTCGCGACAAATTGAGCCGGATGCTATAGAAGTGCTAAGGTGATAGTCTAATAAAACCAACTGCTAAGGCGTCGTCAAGCTCATTCAAGCCGGAAGTCTAACCGCCAATTAAAGAAAGGTTTTGCGAATTTTGAGTCAGCCAGTCGGAAGCGATTTATCAGAACTCATTGCCGAGAATTTTGGCGCCAACGCCACCTACGTCGAAGGACTGCTCAGTAGGTTTCGTAGCAATCCTAATTTGGTTGATGAATCATGGCGCGCCTATTTTACCGAGCTCTTGAGCGACGGGCAGACGTCGTCGCCGGTTGAAAGTTCCAACAACGGCCGAGAAGGTGGTGGCACGGCTGCCACCGCGCCAGCGAAGTCTGTCACAGCGACGCCAACGGCAGTGACAACTCCTGCGCAATCGGCAGCCGCAAAAAAAGGGACCACTGCCAAGGCAAGTGAATCAGGCGAAGCCGTCCCAATGCGCGGTGCAGCGCTCAAAATTGTCGAGAACATGGAGGCCAGTCTTTCGGTTCCCACGGCAACTTCTCAACGACGAATTCCGGTAAAGCTGCTGGACGAAAACCGCCGTCTGATAAATAAAT
>JBGTLE010000307.1:0-8486 GCA_041744295.1 Pyrinomonadaceae bacterium
TCAGAATTCAGAATTCAGAATTCAGAACTCAGTACTCAGTACTCAGTACTCAGTACTCGGAACTCAGTACTCGGAACTCAGTACTCAGCACTCGGCACTCGGCACTTTGACGTAAGACAGACAAGAATGTCTGTCCTACCCGCGGTTTTGGATTCCGAGGGCGCGCATGCGGCGATAGAGATGACTCCGATCGACGCCCATCAACTCGGCCGCGCGCGAGACATTCCCTTCCGCCTCTTCCAACTTCTTTTGAATGAACTCGCGATGATAGGCGTCCGTGGCGTCCTTGAATGAGGGAAAGCGAAATGAGGCTGCCGGCGCTTCGTCTTTGCCTCGCGGAGGCAGATCGGCTGCCAGGACTCTCACTGCCGGAATCATTATTACTACGCGTTCGATCGTGTTTCTCAACTCGCGCACATTCCCCGGCCAGGAGTAGTTCCGCAGATCTTCCATCGCATCCGGCTCAAACTCTTTCGGCTTCTTACCGTAGGCGAGCGAGAAGTGCTGATTGAAATGCTCAACCAAGGCGGGCACATCTTCCAGGCGTTCACGCAACGGTGGCAGTTCGAACGGAATCACGTTGAGGCGATAGAACAGATCCGGGCGAAACGTTCCCTGCTCCATCTCAAGGTCCAGGCGCTTGTTGGTCGCGGCTATTACGCGGACGTCAACTAAGATGGCGGTCCCACTCCCAACTGGCTCGAAGCGCTGCTCTTCCAAAACGCGCAGCACCTTGGCCTGCACTTTCGCACTCATATCACCGATCTCATCCAGGAAGAGTGTAGCGCCATCCGCAATCTCAAACTTTCCTTTCTTCGCAGCCGTCGCGCCCGTGAAAGCTCCTTTCACATGGCCGAAGAGTTCAGACTCGATCAATTCTTCGGGAATGGCGGCGGAATTGACTTCGACAAACGGTGCACTCGCTCGCCGCGACTGCGCGTGAATGGCGCGCGCGACAAGCTCCTTGCCGGTACCCGATTCGCCATAGATCAGAACCCGGCCATCGCTCGGCGCCACCACGGCAATCTGTTTTCTGAGCGCGCGCATCGCTACCGATTCGCCGACCATCGTGTACTGCTGCGTCAACTCGGCTGCCATCTCGGCATTCATCAACTCGAGTCGTTGCTGCCGCATCGCGTTGCGCACTGCCAGCAATGTCTTTTCAATCGACAGAGGCTTTTCGATGAAATCAAAGGCGCCGAGCTTTGTAGCGCGCACCGCGGTTTCAATGTTGCCGTGTCCGGAGATGATCACGACCGCCGAGTCGCAACCGGCTTCACGCAGCATTCGCAACGTTTCGAGGCCATCCATTTTCGGTAGCCACACGTCGAGGAGAATGCAGCCATACGCGCGCTGCTCAACGGCTTTTAGACACTCTTCGCCGGTGGCAACCGCATCGGCAACGAAGCCTTCGTCCTGCATGACAGCGGAAAGCGTCTCGCGAATGCCACGCTCGTCGTCAACGATTAATATTGAATCGGCCATACACTTTGTAGGGGCGTCCCTCCGTGGGCGCCCCTCCATTTGCTACAAGTCATTTCTGGAAAGCACCGGAACTCTCTCGACGGTCGCGCTTCCGGAGTTTTCTTAAAGTCGCTTGAAAAGAACCGAGGGGCGGCTACGGAGTGCCGCCCCTACAACTCACCGCGAAACGGGCAACTCGATCACGAACTTTGCGCCGCGCGGATGGTTGGCTTCGGCATGAATGCGACCGCGATGCTCAAGCACAATGCGTTGCACGATAGCGAGCCCCAAACCAGTGCCGCTGCCTCGGGTAGAAAAGTACGGCTGGAACAAGCGCTTGAAATCCGCCGCGCTAATCCCATGGCCAGTGTCAGCAACCTCCGCCAACACCTGGCCGCTCTTCCGATCGTAAGTTGTTGAGATCTCAACGAGACGGTTGCCGTCGGTCTCTGCAAGCGAGTTCAACGCATTATCGATCAGGTTCACGAACACCCGCCGCAACTGTTCCGAGTCCAGCATGGTCTCAGGAATTTCGCGGTCCAGTTTTAAGATCATTTGCACGCCCGCAAGCCGATCTTCGTAAAGCGCCGCCGCGTGCTGGATCACTTCATTCAAATTCGCCAGCGACAAACGTGCCATGGGAAGTCGCGCGAAACGAGAAAACTCGTCGACCATCGCTTTCAGCCCCGCCACTTCGCGCGCTATCGTTTCGGTGCACTCGTCAACGACCGCGCGCACCCGCGCTTCATCCAGCGGGCCTTCCGGCTGGCCATTGCCGTTGCCGTGCGCATCCAGCCGTCGATAGCTCTTGGCAATTCTCTCGGCTGAAAGTTGAATCGGCGTCAAGGGGTTCTTGATTTCATGGGCCATGCGTCGGGCAACTTCGCTCCACGCTGCCGCCCGTTGCGCCGCCAGCAAATCAGAAAGGTCCTCGATCACCAAGACTACGCCCCGTTTCTCGGCGGGCGCACTGCGTAACGCGGTTGCCGTTAACGTCACTGGCCGAGGATCGCTGTTGTAACCGCCGTGGCCCGAAATCTCTGCCTGATCGGATGCCTGGCCCGTACGTCTCGCCCTGGCCAAAAGCTGTCCGATCGTCAATTGATCCTGACTACTGATCAGGTCGCTGAGTCTTCCCTGGACAACCTGCTCAGCCGGTAACTGAAGCATTCGCGAAGCCGCCGCGTTAATCGTCGTAACGCGATCGTCCTCATCAAGCGAAACAACTCCGGTGGACAAAGATTCGAGCACGGTCTCGATGTAGTTGCGGCGCTCCTCCAGCGCCAGGTTCTTTTCCTGCAACTGTCTTGAACCGGTGTCGATGCGCCGGCGGTTCTCCTCAAGCTGGGCCGTCATCTGGTTGAACGAATGGGCCAACAGCGCCAGTTCGTCCTCGGCCGCCGTCGTTACGCGATGAGAGAGATTTCCTTTCGCGATCTCATCGGAGGCCTCGGCGAGGGCTTTGATTGGCGTCGCAATGCCGCGCGCCAGATAGATTGCCACCCAACTCGAAACGAACAGCAGCATCAGCGTCATCAGACCAAGAGTCGAAACGCCCAGCAGACGCACCTTACGTTGCCGCTTAACGAGCTTCTGATATTCGCTCTGCGAATCAGCAATCGTGTCGTTCAGGTCAGTGTCCGCGCGGCGTTCCGGAACTATCAGCAACCGCTGATTGTTTGCGAGTGAAACAGGGATGACATCGAACGCCTTGCCGTCCGCGAGGCTCTCTTTGATCGCGACGGGCGACCTTGTCGCTTGCTGAAGCAGTTCCGCCAGCTCGGCTTCATGCTCTGAACTGAGTTTCGCTCTGGCCTGTAAAACCGTCGCCCCGTTCTCATCCACGATTTGCAGCGCGGCAAAATTTCCCTTCGCAACTATCTGATCGAGGGTTAGCTGCCGCTCGGTTTCGTTTTGTCGATTGAGTATCTCAGCGAGCAGTACCCCAGTCTCAAACAAACCGCGGTTCTGTCGAGCAAGCGATTCGCGGCGCACTTCGCGGGCCTCTTGCACTACACCTTCCGGGAAAGGACTAAACCACTTTTCGAGTGACCGATTGAGGAACAAATAGGAGAAGACCGCCATCGCTGTGATGGGAAGAAAACTGATGGCAATGAAGTAGATCAAAAGCCGGGTCTTTATTTTGGAACCGAGTTGTCGTTCACGACGTTCGCGACGCAGCTTCACCAGATTGCGCACGAAGATGAACGAGAAGACAACGAAGGCGACAAAGTTCAGGGTCGAAAGGGCGTAAAGAAGCAACGTGTCAGAGGCCGTGTCTGGCTGCACCACGGTCCAGAGCCAGGTTTGCTGAGACACAATTACCGCCAGCAACAACAGAACTATGAAACCAAGCGTCCACAGAAAAATCCGCCGGCGCTGGCTGAGCTTGTGGAGTCTTTGCGAAGCAGAATTTTGGCGCTGATCATCCATTTCGTGGAAGGAAAGTTTAGCACGTGGAAACGGCTTCCGCAGATTCACCTCCAGATCAAACCTCTTAAGTCTGGAGGTCTCACAGTCAGGAAGGCGGATCCTGTCCCCGCTGCTTCATAACCGGTCCCCTTCCTGACTGCGAGACTCTCAAACTTGATAGGTTGCTCTGAACTTAGTCTTGTACATCGAGCCTATCTACTGGCTCGTTCCTATGTCGCTCACTGTTCATCGACTAGAATGCGTGCGCCTTCTTAACTCAGTCTCGCAAGCTGGTTTTATGACCATGAGATTAATCTTCATAAACGATACCGGACGACTGCGCAGTGGCTGGCGCATGGTGATTTTCGCAGTTGCGTTCTATGCGACATTGCGCATTTTAGGAGTGATCGTCGGCGGAACTTACTTCGTAATCGTAAATTTCGTTCCGAGGCTTGGCCCGCATCCGTTCATTGAAAATGTAGTTTTTCGCATAGTGCTCCTACTCGCAGCTGTGATTGCGGGTTATGCATGCAATCGCTGGTTGGAAGGCTTACCGTGGCGAGCGCTTGGGCTCGGGTTGCATCGTCGCTGGTTTCAACAACTAGCAATTGGCTCTTTCATAGGGCTGGCGTCGCTCGCGTTTGCGGCAACCATCGCGACCGCCGGCGGAGGCTTGAGCTTCACCGTGACGCCGAGTGGGCTTTGGTTACTCGTACTCCGAACCTTGATCTCGTCGGCAATTCTGTTTGTAGTCGCGGCGCTTGCTGAAGAAGCTCTGTTTAGAGGTTATCCGCTGCAAACCTTAACGCGGGCTCAACTCGCATGGCTCGGCATTCTGTTGACCTCTCTTCCTTTCGCGGCCGCTCACCTGGACAATCCGAACAGCATTCTCCTTGGTTCTATCAACACAGGTTTAGCGGGGGTGTGGCTGGCCGTGGCCTATCTAAAAACCAGGAGTTTGTGGTTTCCGCTCGGTGTGCACTGGGCTTGGAACTGGGCACTCGGATCGCTTTTTGGTTTACCGGTTAGCGGAATGAGTTTCACGCAGAACACGCTGTTGCGTGGCACTGATCATGGGCCAGCGTGGTTGACCGGGGGCGCTTACGGAATTGAAGGTGGAGTTGCTTGTACGATCGCTTTGGTCTTCTCGACGATCTTCATCTGGCGCACAGGGTTGGTGAAAGCGGATGACCAGTTGATGCGGCTCACCTCTCAGGAGAATCCGGTTCAACGTGAATCGATCAGCATTCTCGCTGCGGAAACAGGTTCAACCGTCCAGAACCAGGAGATGTAACAAGGCTGGTTGAGAATTCTCGATGGTTGAGTTAAGCGCAAGAAAGATCGGGGACAGGGTCCGCCTTCCTGACAGTGAGACTGTAAATCAAGCCTTGCAGATCAGAACTTGAAGGCTTCACAAAGCTGATTAATCAAAAAGTGTCATGACCGCTAACTTCGATATGAAGATCGTTTCGTTTCTCCCATCGGCCACCGAGATGGCCTGTGCCCTCGGGCTCGCCGATCAGTTGGTCGGCATTACGCATGAATGTGACTACCCACCTGAGGTTGCAGGCAAACCAATTGTCGTGCGCAACGTGCTGCCGGTTGAGACGATGACGCAAGGCGAGATCGATACGGCCGTCGCCGCGCGAATGCAGGAAGGTCTGAGTCTTTATCAAGTAGATGAGCAACTGCTTTCCGAACTCGCCCCGGATCTGATTCTCACGCAGAACCTCTGTCAGGTGTGCGCGCCTTCCGGTAATGAAGTGACTCAGGCGCTGAAACTCCTGGCGAAAGAACCGCAGATACTTTGGTTAACGCCTCGGACCATTAGCGAGATATGGGAGAACCTGCGTGACTTGGGAGCGGCAACGGGTCGAGCTGATAAGGCCAGCGAGATGATCGCCAACGGCGAAGCAAGACTCGCAGAATTACGAATGCGCGCCGATTCACTAGCAACGCGGCCCCGAGTGTTTTGTATGGAGTGGCTGGATCCGATCTACGCCGCCGGCCATTGGATGCCGGAGATGGTTAAGATTGCTGGTGGCGTCGATGAGTTAGCGCGACCGGGAGCAGACTCAATCAGGGTATCTGTGGCCGATGTTCTGAGCTGGGCGCCCGAAGTGTTGATCCTCATGCCCTGCGGTTTCAACCTTGAACAGACCGTGGAACAGTCTCTCGAATTTTTCGCCCGTTCAAATTCGGCCGCGGCAATGCTCGATCTTCCCGCGGTGCGAAATAGAAAGGTGTATGCGGTAGACTCCAACTCGTATTTCGCCCGTCCCGGCCCGCGTGTCGTTGAGGGCACGGCATTACTCGCGCACTTGATTCATCCCAATGCGTTTGAGTGGAACGGACCCGCGCGGGCGTTTCGCCGGATAGCATTGTAGGGGCGTCCTCCCTGTGCGCCCCTCGTTTCATCGTAACGACCCTCATGCAACGGAGGGGCGCACACGGAGAAACGCCCCTACAATCTGGCCCGGTTAACACTTTCAATCTCTCTCCCGTCTTATTCGTGTCAGGCAACAACCCATTCAATACTTCAGCAGGTCCTGACGCTTTTCAGAGATCAGTTGAGTCACTTAGACTCGGGTCACAACCCATGTACGAGCTACAAGCCACCGCCAACCTGCTCCTGCTGAGCGCAGAACCAGGACGCGCGATTGAACCTGCGATTCCTACTGTCGACAAGCGTGACTACGAAGCTGAGCTCGTGAAGCAAGTGTTGGAAGGCAATCGCGATCTGTTCGGGAAGCTCTACGCCAGCTACGCGCCGCTCGTGCACGGAATTCTGTTGGCGAGAGTGCCACGCGACGAAGTTGACGATCTGGTGCAGGACATTTTCCTGCACGCGCTAAAGAAACTTCACACGCTGCGTGACCGGGCAGCATTCGGCCCATGGGTAGCAATGATTGCTCGTAATCGCGCGGTCGATTTTTACCGCGGCTCGCGTCAGACAGTTGAGGTCACCGAGGATTTACAAACAACGGGCCCAGCTGGACCAGCGGCCTGCGGAGCGGCCGAGATACTCGAGATCATCCGCCGCCTGCCCGATGCTTATCGGGAAACCCTCGTGTTGCGGTTGGTGGAAGGAATGACCGGACCTGAGATCGCGGGTCGCACGGGACTGACACCGGAATCGGTGCGCGTGAATCTGCACCGCGGCATGAAGATGCTGCGACAGAAGTTGGGATTAACGGAGGCGATATGAAAGACGATTACTTGTGGGACAAGAGCGGCGAGCCAGACGCTGAGATACAGGAACTCGAAAACATTTTGGAGACGCTTAAATACCAACCGCGTCCGCTCGCGATACCCGACTCGCTCAGTATTCACAGACGCCGACTTTTTCTTCCAATGTCGCTCGCCGCGGCAATCGCGCTTGTCTTACTCGGTTTGGGAACTTGGCTGGGAATGAAGAGCCGGCAGGAAGCGCCGGTGGCTGTCGCGCCAACAGAAAGAGCAACGCCAGCGCCAGTCACAACGCCCCAACCGAAAAACACTGAAGTGGCAATCAATGGCGAGGACGAGGAAAACGCAACTCAACGCCAACCAGTAACACGCAAGCCGCGGCCACGCGTCGTGAGTGGGAACCGGTCCGAATTGAACAAAGCGGAACGAGCAGAAGCCGAGAAAGCAAAAGAGCAGTTGTTTCTGGCGTTACGGCTCGCCAGTGAAAAACTGAATCTGGCTCAGAAGCGGACTCAGGGGGCGCCACCGGCCCACCAGATTCGCAATCAACACAAGACAGGATGAACGGAGTGGTCATGAAATCTCTTCTTATCAAATCAAGCACGCTCGCGACCTTGGTACTGCTCTTCCTTTTCGGAATGAGCACACCGGCCAGTGCTCAAGACGGCCGGATCCAGTTGGGCCAATTGGAACACTTGACCGCCAAGGCGAGTGAGACAATCACCGTAAATCTCGACGAGAAGTTGATGCAGATCACTGCGAAGTTTCTCTCCGGCAAAGAGCCGGACGAACTCAAAGTCAAAGAGCTGATCAACGGCTTGAAGGGGATTTACGTCAGGAGTTTCGAGTTCGAGCGCGAAGGTGAATATACAGCCGCTGACCTCGATTCAATTCGCGCTCAGTTAAGCGTTCCTGCCTGGAGCAAGATCGTCAACATCACGAGCAAGAAGGAAGGCAGTCTCGAAGTTTATCTGATGAGCGACACCAGCAGGCTCGGCGGTCTCGCAATTCTCGTGTCGGATCCCAAAGAGTTAACGATCGTGAACATCATTGGTCCGGTGGATCTTGACAAGTTGAGCCAGCTCGAAGGCAAGTTCGGGATTCCTGAACTCGACATCGCAAAGCCAACCACCAAGCCGAGGAATTGAAGCCATGAAGCGCACAATCAATCTCGGATTGATCGCGGTGTTCCTGCTCGCTCCCGTTTCAGCCACGGCCAAAGGCGACGATTTCAAGCTTGTCGTAAAGACAATCGAGCAGTTCTACAACGTCAAACACAGGAGTCTTCCCTTCCTCGCGAAGGCCGGATTAAAAACGGCGACTACCGCAGCACGGATTGCCGGCGGAACTCCGAAGCGTATTGCCGAAGCAGGCAGTGTGAGGGTGGCGTTCTTTGAGGACCAGGAATTCAACTCGCGCGG
>JBGTLE010000308.1:0-4002 GCA_041744295.1 Pyrinomonadaceae bacterium
CTTTTGAGCTGTGTTTACATAAACATCTGTGTCGGTTTTCTGTCCGAAGTAGATCTGCGGCCGGGTAATTGTGATTTCCTGGGTACGAGTTTCGATGGGCATATTCGACACCAGGAAACGCGGCATGCCTTCAGGCGTGAACTCATTGGCGGTATTGATCGTCAAACCGTAGCCGTGCGTGTAGACCAATTTCTCGTTAATCCAGTTACGCGAAGACTCCGGAAGTTTCTGGACGTCCATTTCGCGCACTGCCAGCATGACCTGCCGCGTCTGCCCGCCAAAGCTATAGCGATCCACATCGACATCAGGAAAATCATAGTAGGTGCGAATCGATTGAATTTGCTTGAGCGTGTCTTGCAGAGCATGCCAATCCCAGAGCCGGATGTTTTCGAGGGTCGCCCGATTTGCATTGAGGTTCAACGCTTCGACCGAGTTTTCCGCTTCAAATTGTCGCAATTCAATTTGTTCCAAACCAAACGCGCGGCGTGTCCAATTAATGTTGTGCTCGATGTATGGCGTCTCGCGCCCCAGTTCGTTAGGCTTAACGATGAAACTGTTGATGTAGGTCGGGACGAGGACGACGCCCACGATATAGACAGCAATCGGAATCGCCAGCGCCACCAGCAGCAGCCGCAGTCCTCGCTTGCTGAAAGCATTCACGAGTGAAAGCGCCGCCCCAATAATTAGCGCGATTGAAACGAAGAGAAGTGCTGGAAGTAAATAGTTCGCTTCGGTGTAAGTGACGCCGGAAAACGTCTGGTGATCGGTCCAGAGATAAGGAAAGCGAGACAGGTACGTCTGCCCGGCAACCGCGAGAAGGACTGCTGCCAGGGCGCAAGAGACTGCCGCGAAGGCTGGTCCTGAAGAAAGCGAGCGGGCGGATTTCAAGACTCTCTGGGGTACCGTAAGCAATGAAAGAACTACTGAGGCGCAGAGAACGATGAAAGTGAGAGTCAGCAGCCATGAACTGATCGCATCGTAAACGGGAAGGGAAAAAAGATAGAAGCCCAGTGGCTTTTGAAAGATCGGATCGGCCTGGGTTGTTGGGTTTTGATTGAAGTAAAGAGCAAACTCCTGCCAGCTGCCCAGCATAGCAAACCCATAAAATAGGCCGAACATCACAGCTACTACCCATGCCATTGGTCGAATTAGGCGCGCCGGCGAAAACTCGACGGGCTGGTTGTTGACCATTATCGTTCGCGGCGCAAAAGCCTCTGAGGCGAAAGTTCGTTCAAGTAGCCAAAACGCTCCGCGAAGGATCCCGATCGTTAGTAATAAGAAGATCAAGAAGAGCGCAGCCTTTAGTTTAAATACGTACCAGTACACCTCAGAGTAGCCGAGCGAGCCAAACCACAACACCGCAACGTATACGGAAAGACCGCGTGAGAGCACAATGAAGAGCAAAACCGCGGCTGCTATCAACCATCGTCGCCATCGAGTTCGGTTTGGAGGCTTCACCTCAATCACTTCATCGTCAGAAATAGGGAATGGTCTGCTCATGGCGCATAGCATACCTCTAAACATGAAACTGCCCAATCTGAGAGTCGAGGAGGCGGGCACAGAGCGTGATTTTTCTTTTGTGCTTTGGTGTGCCGTGAAATGAGAGCTTAGTGTGGTAAACGACCAGCCGGTAAATTTAGGACACACAATGTGGGTAGTGCTCCATTAGTGTGTTGTAGTGTGTTGCTGGTTTGGGGGTGCGTCGCTCGTGTGTCATGAGGTCAGTACCACCGCGCGGTGGCGGGTGGGTCATGGCTGCATCATCACTTACGCCGAGGTGAGTCCATGTTCGCGATCCCACTGGTCACGGCTCATGAGGTCAGTAATACGGCGCGGTAGCGGGTAGGTCCCAAGTTACGACTCAAAAACGAGCGCGAAATGTCACTAAATGGTTTCTCGATGTCCGTTCGTTCGTGTGGTTTCATCGTTGTTTCAATCATGCCGACTCTGGAATTAAAACACCAGCCTTTGCTCCCGTAGTCTCTCGCTCATTACTTATCACCCGTTACCATTGCAGGCTTACTGATCCAACGGACTACGTACACCCTGTCGCCGCGGTTAAGCACATGGGTGTAGATCATTGTCATACTCACATCCTTGTGACCGAGTAATTACCTCCTTTTGCGTCTCTAATAGTGATTTGCCTGTAAGCAAAGTCCACATCGTGAAACAGAATGAACTGTTTAATCCATTGGAGGCAGATCTGTTCGGTGGTAGCTGTAGTGGCGAGTCCGCAGTTGGTCCCGCACTTGTTCAAGTAGTCTGGGCGTGGTGAGGTTCCCCAAGCACTGCAGCATTGAAGCTTGTCAGAAATACAACATTTGTCGCTGTCTTACTGTGAGGTTTCCTAGCAAATCCGCAAGGTGGCCGGTATCATATGATTGAATTCTCGGAATGCAATACGAAATTTCCCTGACCTAATATAGAGTTCGATGCCTTCCCTGCTTCATCAAGACCACGTATATTCTTCTTCATGAGTTTCGCGTTCGCGTGGGATGATGAGAAGGCGACAGAGAATCTAAAGAAGCATGGATTTCATTCTCAGCGGCCTCGACTGTCTTTGCTGATCCCTTGTCGCGGACAATTCCCGACCCCTTACACTCGGAAGAGAAAAAACGATTCGTTATCCTCGGCGAGTCGGGTTTGCAACACAGCTTGATTGTGGTGGATACCTATCGCGGAGAGGTCATCAGAATCATTAGTACCCGAATGGCTACGGCACGAGAGAAAAAGGATTATGAGCGAGGAAAAGAATAAAGAAGTTGAGATGTTGGATGAGTACGATTTCAGCAACGCGGTGGTCGGTAAGTACGCGACACAGTACGCTGAGGGTACAAATATCGTCGTCTTGGAGCCCGATGTTGCCAAGGTCTTTCCGGATTCGGCGGCTGTCAATCAAGCGTTGCGCCAAATCATAGAGCAGCGTTCACGATAGTTCCATCGCGGCATCGAACAATGGCTTGCAGCGGACGCGGCGGTAGCATCCTTTTCACGGTATTTACTGCGACGTAACTTGCGTGGGTTCGCGCCGCGCCGCTGAAGCCAAGCGTTGGGCATCTCGATCAGCCATGGCCACGAAGAACCGTAAATGGACGGAGACGATCGTTCTGATCCTCGTTTCGCCGCTCCTGTTGGTGTGGGTCGTGCTTTGGTTAGTCTTCTGGGGGCTGTCTCTGCCTTTTCAGCTTCTATATGAATGGTGGTTGAAGTATCAGTTTCGGCAACGTCACGGACGCTTCGGTCGATTTGTGTTGTTCATCTATTCCGATAGTCCAAACTGGAAGGATTACGTCGAAGCGAACATCCTTCCGCGGCTTGAACCACACGTTGTTACTCTGAATTGGTCTCAACGTCAGGAGTGGCAACGACGCAATCCCTTTGAAGCTCGATTATTCCGACATTGGGCTTGCGAAACAGAATTCAATCCGATGGCACTGGTGTTTCCTCCAACCGGCAGCGTGCGAGATGTCCGTTTCTGGCAGGCGTTCCGAGACTTCAAGCACGGCAAAGATCGATCCTTGAAACAGGCCGAGGAACTTCTGTTCTCGGAGGTTGAAAGAATCGTCTCACGCGCAGCTTGACCGTCGCGCCAGATGCCGAACTAATCGTTGCAGGTGAGCCGCGATTGCGTGCCCTTCATCCTGTCTTTATTCTCTCAGGTCATCGCAACCACAATGTGAGGCTGGTTCGTACTAGCCAATCCCGCGTGTATAATGAAACCCGCTTCTTGCGAGACGCGGCAGTTAATAGCCGGGAGCCCGCGCTTCGCTTAGATCGATAACTCATGCTTACGCCAGAAACAGTGCTACAGAGCCGATACCGCGTTGTTCGTCAACTGGGTCAGGGTGGAATGGGCGCGGTGTATGAAGCGATCGATGAACGGTTGGACTCGACCATTGCCTTAAAAGAGACGTTCTTTGCGGACGAGCGTTTGCGAAAGCAATTCGAGCGTGAAGCAAGACTTCTGGCGCGCATGCATCATCCCGCACTTCCTCGGGTGAG